>CAZVLT010000093.1:0-6310 GCA_964628105.1 uncultured Woeseiaceae bacterium
AACGCCGGGCGACCCAGCCATCGATGATATCCGTGACCGCAGCGATGCCAAACAGGATCGCCGCCAACGGACGCGCGTACGGCAATGGGCTGTAGAAACAGATCACCACGACGGGAATCGCCGCAATACGGAACAGCGTAAGCAGGTTCGCAAGATTAAATGTCAATTGGCGGCCCAACAATTCTTATTGATTTTCAAGATGCAGGCTATTGTATATCGTTTCTGCCAGCGATCGGCTAATACCTCGAACTTCCACAAGGTCGTCGATGCCTGCCGCGAGTACGCCCTGCAAACCGCCAAACTGACGTAATAACTCGCGACGTTTTTTGGGTCCGAGCCCCGGGATCTCCTCCAGCCGCGACGTTCGCCGCGTCTTGGCGCGCCGTTGCCGATGGCCCGTAATGGCGAAACGATGTGCCTCATCGCGAATCTGCTGTATCAGGAGCAATGCGGGTGAATCCGGCGGTAGTAAGAACGGCGTTTTGCTCCCCGGTCGAAACAGTTGTTCGTTGCCCGGCCTGCGCGCCCTGCCCTTGGCAACCGCCACCACCGTCAGCCAATCGAGTTCCAGGTTCTCCAGCACTTTCATCGCTTCCGCAAGTTGGCCCTTGCCACCGTCTACAAACAAAATGTCCGGCATCGGCACCTCGCCTTTTTTGATGCGGGCATAGCGTCGTTGCAACGCTTCCGCCATAGCGCCGTAATCGTCTCCTGCCGCAGCCGGGCTTAGATTAAAGCGCCGGTAATCGCTCTTCAGCGCGCCAGCCGTATTGAAAACGACACATGACGCGACGGTAGCTTCTCCCGACGTGTGACTGACATCGAAGCACTCCAGCCGCTGTGGCGGTTCCTCGAGACCGAGTGCCTCTCCAAGCGCCACGAACTGACGCTGAATCGTCGCGTTACTGGCCACCTTCAGCCCCAAACCCTGTTGAGCGTTGGCTCTCGCCATTTGTAGCCAGCGCAAACGATCGCCCCGCACACGTGACCGTATAGCAACCTTGCGGCCGATTCGCCCACTCAACTCCTGTTGCAGCAAATCGGCGTCCTCGATTTCGACTTCAAGGATAATTTCTGTCGGCGCGTCGCGGCCCAGGTAATACTGCGCCACAAATGCGTTCAATATCTTCTCTTTGTCCGTCTCGCCATGCAGGCGCGGAAAATGGTCGTGACTTCCGAGTACAGATCCGTTGCGAATAAACATTACAGTAACGCAATGAATTGCCGCATTGGAGGCGAAGCCCAGAATGTCGAGATCCTTCTTGTCGCTGCGCCTGATGAGCTGGCGTGCCTCGATTTCCTTCAGTTTCGATATCTGATCGCGAAATCGTGCGGCCTGCTCGTAGTCCTGCTCTGTAGCGGCCTGCTCCATGCGCCTGACGAATGTATTGACGACGTTCTTGTTCTTGCCTTCAAGAAACAGGACAGCAGCGTCGATATCTTTGCGGTATTGCTCCTCGGTGATCAGACCAACACAGGGCGCCGTGCAGCGTCTGATCTGGTATTGCAAACACGGTCGCGTTCTGTTGCGGAAAAAATTGTCATTGCATGAGCGAATCAAGAACAGCTTTTGTAGTTCGCTCAGCGTCTGCCGGACGGCACCGGCGCTCGGATACGGTCCGAAGTAGCGACCTTTGCCGCGTCGTGGTCCGCGGTGAAAATTCAGTCTTGGAAATGTGTGCTCGGTAGACGCGTAAATATACGGATAGCTCTTATCGTCTCTGAGCAAAATATTGAAGCGCGGCTTGTGCTCCTTGATCAGGCTGTACTCGAGCAGCAACGCCTCCGCCTCGGTATTCGCTACCGTTACCTCGACGCGAGCCACCTTCGCCATCATCGCGACTGTTTTTGGCGCCGCTTGTGAGCGGTGAAAATAGCTGGCTACGCGCTTCTTCAGGTCGCGGGCCTTGCCCACATAAATGACCTTGTGTTTCGCGTCGAGCATGCGATAGACGCCCGGCCTGTGCGTCAGGCTGCGGAGAAAAGGTTTGACCTCAAATGGTGCTTCATTATTCACAGTTGTCCAGTAACTCCCGCGCCATCGCAAATATGCCGTCGAACATGGCCTCAGTCAGTCTCCGCGTATTCGTGTTGTAACGGCTGCACTGGTAAGAGTCGAGCATCTGGAATGGCCCCATGTCATGCAATGCACCGTGCCCAAACTTGAAGGCAGCCTGTCGCAGGCCAAGCGCCTTGACGATCGCCCGGTGCGCAATCCCGCCCAGCGCCATCACCACGGCGTCAACCGGTAGTTGTGCGAGTTCGTTGGCGAGAAACCGATTGCAGGTATTGATCTCGGCGCCGACTGGTTTGTTGTCCGGTGGCAGGCATTTTACCGCATTCGTAATTCGGCAATCGATCAACCGCAACCCGTCGTCAGCCGCCGTGGAATGATCCTGCGTGCTGAATCCGTGCTTGTGCAACATTTGGTAGAGCAAGATTCCTGCGTGGTCACCCGTGAATGGACGCCCGGTGCGGTTCGCACCATGCATACCCGGAGCTAACCCTACGATCAGGAAACGCGCATCCGGCGCACCAAACGGCGGTACCGGCCGGCAATAGTAGTCCGGATAACGTTCGTTGACATCGTCAAGAAACTCCGCGAGTCGTGGACAATCGCGACACTCTATGTCGAATATTGACTGCTGCTCGCTCAATCGCGTCAATCATCCATGTGACGAATGATCGCGTCGCCGAAGCCCCTGGTGCCGACCAGCGTTGCACCAGGCACCATCTGGTCGAGCTCCAGTTCGACATCTTTCTTGCCGTGCGGTTTGTCCTTGCGCTTCGGCTGCTGGATTGCGGTTCGCAAACGCGCAAGGTCGAACGTGAGTTCGCCGTTGGCGATGGTACTGGCGACGCCTTTGACGACCAGCTCAACCGCCTCGTCCCAACCGATATAACGCAGCATCATCGCCGCCGACAGAATCAGCGACCCCGGATTAACCCGATCTTTGCCGGCGAATCCTGGCGCTGTACCGTGTGTCGCTTCGAATACGCCTATCGCGTCACCGAAATTCGCACCTGGCGCTATGCCAATGCCACCAACCTGGGCAGCGAGTGCGTCCGAAATGTAGTCACCATTCAGATTCAATGTCGCGATTACATCGTAATCCTCGGGTCTCAGGAGAATCTGTTGCAGGAAATTGTCGGCAATAACGTCCTTGATGACAATTTCGCGACCCGTCTTCGGGTTTTTAAATGACATCCACGGACCGTCGCCGATTTCCTTTGCACCGAACTCGGTTCGAGCAACATCGTATCCCCACTGGCAGAACGCGCCCTCTGTAAACTTCATTATGTTGCCCTTGTGCACCAACGTGACCGATTTCATATCGCGATCAATACAGTGCAGGATGGCCTTGCGAATCAGCCGTTCGGAGCCTTCACGCGACACCGGCTTGATGCCGATTGCGGAACTGGCAGGGAAACGTATCTTGGTAACACCCAGCTCGGACTGCAGAAAGTGAATGAGTTTCTGCACTTCTTCCGAACCCGTGGGATACTCTATACCCGCGTAGATGTCTTCGGTGTTCTCACGAAATACGGTCATGCTGACAAGGTCTGACTGCAACATCGGCGTCTGCACACCCGGAAAGTGTCGAATTGGGCGCACGCAGGCGTAGAGGTCGAGCGTCTGGCGGATGGCGACGTTCAGTGATCGAATTCCGCCCCCGGTTGGCGTTGCGAGCGGGCCTTTGATCGACACCAGGTACTTTTGAAATGCGTGCAAAGTCTCGTCGGGCAAATACTCGTCTTCGCCGTAGATCTCGGTTGCACTCGCACCCGCATAAACCTGCATCCATTTGATCCCACGCTTGCCGCCATAGGCCTTCTCGACGGCTGCATTGACGACGTCGAGCATCACAGGCGTGACGTCGATGCCGATGCCATCGCCCTCGATGTACGGAATGATGGGAAAGTCCGGCACATTCAGGCTATGGTCCGGGTTTGCAGTGATCGCCGTGCCGTCGGCGGGCACATTGATATGATCGTAATGCATGGCTGATCCGATGAGCCGCGAAAGCCGTGCATTGTACAGATTGCCGGGGATGACAAGAAGTGCTGATACTTCTCAACAAGCCCTACCGGGTGCTGTGCCAGTTTCGCGATCCCGACGGTCGTCCGGTCCTTAAAGATTACGTCGATACGCCCGACGTATATCCGGCCGGGCGCCTGGATTTCGACAGCGAAGGCCTGCTCTGCCTGACGGATGATGGCCGGCTGCAAGCCAAAATAAGCCAACCCCAATCGAACATAAGAAAACGTTACTGGGTCCAGGTAGAGGGAACCCCTGATGACGCGCAACTCGAAGAACTGGTTCGCGGCGTAAGACTTAAAGATGGCCACACCAAAGTGGTCTCAGCCACTCGTATCGATCCGCCTGACACCATCTGGGCGCGAGAACCACCTATACGCGTGCGCGCCAACATTCCGGACAGTTGGGTAGAAATCACGCTCTCACAGGGACGCAATCGGCAGGTTCGGCGCATGACGGCGGCGGTCGGATTGCCTACCTTGCGCCTGATTCGCTATTCGATAGGGCCTTGGACGCTGGACAACCTGGCGCCCGGCGAGACACGCGAAATATCTAATGCGGATGCATGGAAACTTCTATCGTAGGATCTCGGTCCCGCTTGACGGGAGTGCGATCGAGATCCTACATTTTGTTCAGCCCCGCGATACGCATCGCCACTTCCATGGCCTGCTCGTAATTGAGCCGCGGATCAACAGTCGACTTATAGGCGCGCGCGAGGTCTGCGTCGGTCAACCCACGGGCCCCGCCGGTGCACTCCGTCACGTTCTCCCCGGTTAGCTCCAGGTGCACGCCGCCGAGATGACTGCCCATCGACTCATGCACTTTGAACGCAGTTTCGAGCTCCGAAACGATACTGTCGAAGCGGCGCGTTTTCGTACCGTCGGCCGTGGTCTCGGTATTGCCGTGCATCGGATCACATACCCACAAGATGGGTGATCCCACTTCGCGAGCCGCCTTGATCATGTCGGGCAGATGTTTATCGATCGCCTTGGCGCCGAAACGATGAATCAACGTCAGACGCCCCGGTTCATTGTTCGGGTTCAGAATTCGAATTAGATCCTGCAGCCACTCGCGTGTCATTCCCGGCCCGATTTTTACACCGACCGGATTCGCGATGCCGCGAAAATACTCGATGTGTGCGCCGTCAATTTGTGCGGTGCGCATACCTATCCACGGAAAATGCGTCGTCAGGTTGTACCAACGTTCGCGGCGGTCCAGGTAGCGCGTCTGAGCCTGCTCATAGTGCAAATGCAGCCCTTCGTGCGCCGCATAGATATCGGCACGTTGGGTACGGTGGAATTGACGTCCCGAAACCGTTTCAAGGAAATCGAGCGAGTCGGATATCGACGAAACGATCGAATGATATTCAGCAGCGGCGGGAGAATGTCCGACCCAGCCCAGGTCCCAATACTCCGGGTGATGAAGATCCGAAAAGCCGCCGTCGATCAGTGAGCGAACGAAATTCAAAGTCAGGGCAGCACGCTCATAGCCGCGCAAAATCATCTGCGGGTCCGGAATCCGCTCATCGGAAGTAAAGCCGCTGCGATTAATCAAATCGCCGCGAAAGCTCGGCAGCGTCTTGCCGTCTCGAGTTTCCGTATCGGCGGAACGGGGCTTCGCGTACTGCCCGGCCATGCGACCGATTCTGATCACGGGCTTCTTCAACCCGTAGATCATGACGAGGCTCATCTGCAGAAGGATTTTTAGTTTCGCGACGATGTTCTCCGACGTGCACTCGTCAAATGTCTCCGCACAGTCGCCGCCTTGCAGTACGAACGCCTCACCGCGTTGCGCCTTCGCGACAAGCTCCTTGAGGGCGTCGACCTCCCAGGATGTCGTTATCGGCGGCAGCCTGCTCAGATCTGCTACGGCACGATCCAGTGCCGCCTTATCCGGGTAAGCGGCCTGCTGTAACGCCGCCAGGCTCTGCCAACTCGCGGGATGCCAATCGTTTTTCGGTACTGATCTGCTCACTTCGTCAATTCATCTCTTTAGGTGTCGCGGGCTTTTTCGCCCCGCTTTTAACGCGAACTATGCCATGCCGCGCAACAAGGCTCAAAAGTTTCTCATGTAATCAAAGGTTTATAAAGACTATTTGAGCTAGTTTCAGGAATGTTGCGGATAGCCTCACTACGACACCATTTGATTCCGCAATTTTTGCGTTTCTCATCTCCCACAAGGTGTGGCAAGCCGCTGCCGAGCTTGGCACAATGCGCGCCACATATCCGCCAGATCGTGGCGGTTTTTTCATTTTTGAGGTGTTCATGCAGC
>CAZVLT010000093.1:6410-8504 GCA_964628105.1 uncultured Woeseiaceae bacterium
GGCTTTGTAGCGCAGGAACAATTTCGCCTGCCAGACATATTAGACAACCGCTTTGGACGTTTTTACGCGCATGGCGGAACCAACCTGACATCGGCCGAACTCGTAGCGCGTGGCGAAACGGGTTATCAACGTGCTGACGCGGGAGCATAAAGGTATGAAAAAAATTCTTGATCGATTGGGACTCGGCGCCGTCAACGACGGCACCTGGTTCGGTGGTAAATCCAGTTGCGATGAATCGACGTCTGTCATTGAGTCGATCAACCCGGCTACCAACAAAGTGATTGCGGGCGTGCGTTCAACGTCACAAGCCGAATACGAGCAAGTGATTGCAAAGGCGCAGGATTCTTTCGCGGTCTGGCGGGACATCCCAGCTCCTGTTCGTGGCGAAGCGGTGCGCAATATCGCCAACGCGCTCAGAGAGCATAAAGGCGCGCTGGGCAGCCTGGTCGCACTTGAGACTGGCAAGATCAAGGCCGAGGGCGACGGCGAAGTTCAGGAAATGATCGACATCGCCGACTTCGCGGTCGGCCAGTCGCGCATGTTGTATGGCCGCACGATGCATTCCGAACGCCCGCAACATCGCATGTACGAGCAATGGCATCCGCTGGGAATCGTCGGCACGATTTCAGCATTCAACTTTCCGGTCGCCGTTTACTCCTGGAATGCATGCCTCGCTGCTATATGCGGCAACGTCAATGTCTGGAAACCGTCACCAAAAACACCGTTGTGCGGCGTCGCGGTACAAAAGATTATCAGTGCCGCACTGGCAGACATGGATCTGCCGGACGTTTTTTTCCTGATTAACGACGGCAGCAATGAGCTGGCGCAACAATTCGTCGACGACAAGCGCATAAACCTGATTTCTTTCACGGGTTCCTGCGCCGTCGGCAAACAAATCAGTGAGCACGTATCGGCGCGCATGGGCAAGTGCTTGCTCGAACTGGGTGGCAACAATGCCATCATCGTCGACGAGCATGCGAACATGGATCTCGTGGTCCCGGCGATCGTATTCGGCTCGATTGGGACCGCCGGACAACGCTGCACCTCGACGCGGCGCATTATCGCCCACCGCTCCCGTTTCGATGAACTTAAGGACATGCTCGTCAAAGCTTACGGGCAGGTGCGAATCGGCGATCCGCTGGATTCCGACACACTCATGGGGCCGCTGATCGACGAAGCCTCCATGCAAAGGGTCGAGGCTGCATGCACCCAGGTTCTGGATGCCGGCGGAGAAATACTTTGCGGTGGCGAGCGCATCGACGGGCCCGGCAATTTCATCACACCGGCTATTGCGGTCGCACAAAACGACTGGGACATTGTACAGACCGAGACGTTCGGCCCGATTTTGTACTTGATTCCATTCGACACGCTCGATGAGGCCATCGCAATGCAGAATGGCGTTGTCCAGGGGCTGTCATCAGCGATATTTACCGATAACTTACAGAACGCAGAGTATTTCCTGTCGCACGGGGGATCCGATTGCGGCATCGCAAACGTTAACATTGGCACATCGGGTGCTGAAATCGGCGGCGCGTTTGGTGGCGAGAAGGAAACCGGCGGCGGCCGCGAGGCAGGCAGCGACGCGTGGAAGGCCTACATGCGCCGGCAGACCAATACGATGAACTGGGGCAAGGACCTGCCGCTGGCGCAGGGAATCAATTTCGACCTGTAGTAGCGTTCCGGTCAGGCAGATGCCTTGCCAAATTTGATCTTCAAGCGGCCCTTGCCAAGACGTTGATCGTCTTGCCCGCGAAGCGTGTAGAGTATCGCTACTTTCTTTCCCTGCATGCCCGGACCCACCGCCAGACGCACCGCGCACTTAAACGCCGGCTCCGGATTGCCAGGGGCAAGAAAACGGAGCGAGCTACGCACGATAATGGCATCGTCGCGGCGCTCTACCTCCGGGTAGCCAAGGTTCTTGAGCTCATACTCTGAGCGCTTGTCAAACGGACTGGTATACAGGCGATCGGCCACATCGAAATCCGGAAGTCGCGGGAAGCCGAGTTCTATGGCCACATCCTCGATTCGCTCTTCACCCTCGTTGCAAACAGCCAGATTCAGTTTCAGTGCTTTTTCTTCGTAAAAGTAGTGGTT
>CAZVLT010000094.1:0-5617 GCA_964628105.1 uncultured Woeseiaceae bacterium
AGCTGTACGCACAGATTGTTAACGGTGCACCCTTCGACGTCTATCTGGCCGCTGATGCCCATCGACCGGAGTTGCTGGAGCGCTCGGGCCATGCTGTGATCGGCACGCGCTTTACCTACGCTATTGGCGCTTTGGTTTTGTGGTCGCAGGACGCGACGCTCAAAGGCAGGGATTGCCGCGAGGTATTGCAGGCGGGAGCCTATGGTCATATCGCTTTGGCGAACCCCCAAACTGCACCGTACGGATTGGCAGCACGAGAGGTTCTCGTCGCCGCCGGGCTTTGGGAGCAGGTTTCGGAACGCGCGGTTTTCGGCGAAAATATAATACAGACGTTTCAGTTCGTCGCGACCGGCAACGCAACACTGGGGTTTGTTGCGCGCTCTCAGGTTATCGGCGGCAGGTTTGCTGAGCCGAGTTGTGCGTGGCCGGTGCCGAGTTCGTTGCACGCCGAGTTGCGCCAGCAGGCGGTCGTACTAAGCGCCTCCGAGGTGCAGCATACCGCAGAGAAATTTCTGCAATACCTGCAAGGTGCGACGGCAACGGAAATTCTGCTGCGCCACGGATATACACATTCGCGATGACAGGGTCGGCTTTGGAATCCAGCTTGTCGATATCCGGCCCGTTGTGGCTATCTGTCCAACTTGCCCTGGTAACGGTGCTGCTGCTAATAGCCATCGGGACTCCAATAGCGTGGTGGCTCGCGCAATCGACGTCACGCTGGAAGCCTGCGATCCAGGCGATCGTCACAATGCCTATTGTCTTGCCGCCGACAGTGCTTGGCTTTTACCTGCTCATTTTGCTTGGACCGAAAGGTGCGTTGGGCAGCTGGTGGGTTGAACTGACGGGTAGCGCGCTTACTTTTTCGTTCACCGGGCTGGTTATTGCGTCGTGTATCTACAGTTTGCCGTTCGCAGTGCAGCCGCTGCAGAATGCCTTTGAATCGGTCTCATCTCGGAGTCTCGAGGCAGCCTGGACGCTCGGTGCGTCAAAGATCGACGCATTTTTCTCGATAGTGGTGCCGTTGTCGGTGCGTGGTTTTGTCGGCGCCATCGTGTTGAGTTTTGCGCACACGTTGGGCGAGTTCGGTGTCGTGTTAATGGTCGGTGGCAATATTCCTGGCGAGACACGAGTCATTTCGATCGCAATCTACGACCAGGTCGAAACAATGAATTACGCAGCGGCACATCGCATGTCTCTTATGCTCATCGTATTCGCATTCGTAATTTTGTTCACGATGTTCCTGGTCAATCGCAGGTTACAAACAAGATGAGCGAAATCGAGATAAGGCATAAGCTTGAGAAGGGTCGCTTCAAACTGGACGTTGACGTGCGCGTTCCTGCCAGCGGCATCACAGGCGTATTTGGGGAGTCGGGCTGCGGCAAGACGACGCTGTTGCGTTGCATAGCAGGCCTTGAAAAATCGTCACCACCCGATAAGCGTCCCGCACACGAGCGCGGCGTCGGCATGGTATTTCAGGAGCCGTGCCTGTTTACGCATCTGAGCGTGCGCGGGAATATTGAGTACGGCTGGCGGCGCAACAAGAATGCGCGGGCGGATCTGCAACACATTATTGGACTGCTTGGACTCGATGGCGTTCTCGATCGTGCGGCGACGAGCCTGTCCGGCGGGGAGGCGCAACGAGTAGCCATCGCGCGCGCGTTGGCGCAGTCACCGCGACTAATATTGATGGACGAACCGCTGTCATCTCTCGATCAGCGGCGCAGGAGTGAGATATTGCCGTACTTCGATCGCTTGCATGAAGAAGTGTCATTGCCGGTCATATATGTAAGCCACGACATCGAGGAGATTGGTCGAATCTGCGATCACCTCCTGATAATGGATGAGGGTCACATTGTCGCTGGCGGTGCGTTACAGGATGTGTTGATGCGCATTGATTTGCCGCAACTGTCCGGAAAGAATGCCGGCGTGGCTATCGAAGCAACTCCACTTCGCCACGACGAGAAATTCGATCTGACGATATTCGAGTTCTCCGGCGGTGAACTGTGTGCACCCGGGAAATTTGATCGAGGTGCGACTCTGCGCCTGCGAATTAATGCGAGCGATGTCAGTCTATGCCGCAAAATGCCGGAGTCGACGACGATTCTGAATGTCTTGCCGGCACAGATTGACGCAATCGAGTCGGAAACCAAAGCGACTGCGCTGCTGCGACTGAAGGTCGCTCAGGACTTCGTTGTCGCAAGAATCACGAACCGGTCATTGAGTGAGCTGAACCTGCGTGTAGGGGAGTCCGTCTATGCGCAGATCAAGTCGGTGACCGTGCGACGCTAACGCCGCCCTAAAGTCCGGACGTGAAAGAATCAAGCGTAACGGAATCGGGTAAGTGTTCACGAACGTGAGTATCGAGCTCAAGCTCCCAGGTATTTATCATGCAGGCAAGCGTCACATAAAGGCCGTGAATCGCGATGACGTCCATGATCTGATTCCCAGTGAAATACTCACCGGCACGTTCTTGTGTCGGTTCGCTAATTCCGCGGCTTTCAATGAGCTCGTCGACGATACCCAGCAGAACACTGTCGCGCTCTTCCCATTCAACGGTGGCAGGTCCTTTCTTGACGCGCAATATTTCTTCAAGTGACAGTCCGGCGGCAAGTCCGCGGACAACGTGTGATGACCACTCGTACCACACCTTCGTATGCACAGCGACGCGCAAGATGACGAGCTCACAATCGCGTTGCTCGAGATCTCCTCCACTGACCGAATAATTGCGCAATTGCCACCAGGCCTTCAGCAGCTTCGGGTGATTGGCCATGAGGCCGTGGACGTTGAGTGGGCGGCCCTTCATGTCGTCCAGAACAGGCTGAAGTGATTCGTCCCATTGCGATGGTGGCAAAGGCTTCATGCGGGGCTCCTGTCATGATCAACGATATGTGCGCTACGTCAAGTATAGCGTCGGTGTAAGATAGGCGCCGCGTTTATGCACTGGCGGTGAGCGATGGGGAAAAGTGACAAACTGGTTGGCGTGATTGGTGGCATGGGGCCCGATGCGACGGTTGACTTTATGTCACTCGTTCTCGCCGCAACGCCTGCATCAGTTGATCAGGACCATGTTCATATGATCGTGGAGCAGAACCCCCGAATTCCATGTCGACAGCTAGCCCTGCGTGGTGAGGGCGAAAGTCCTGGTCCGGCCATCGCATCGATGGCGGCGCGGCTTGAAGCGGCCGGTGCTGATTTCCTGGTGATGCCTTGCAATACTGCACACGCATGGCAGGCTGAAATTGTGGCTGCAATCAGCATTCCTTTTATTAGTATCGTCGACGAATCGGTAGCAGCGGCAATGAGCCAGTGCGGCGAGGGCGATGGTATTGGGCTCATGGCAACGCCGGGATGTTTTTCGTCCGGGCTCTATCAGGATGCGATCCGCGCGAACAATCGGTCGGTCGTAGAGCAAACCCCCGATGAGTTGACGGCGACGATGAGTCTCATCGCCCTTATCAAGGGCGGCGATAAGTCTGCAGAGGTCAGAAACGGCCTGCGTGTGCTTGCGCAGTCTTTGCTTACACGTGGTGCCAAAGTTCTTATTGCCGCTTGCACCGAATTGCCGCTGGTTTTGGACGCATCGATGTTCGACGTCGGCTTCGTGTCTTCGACGAATGTCCTCGCGACCAGGACGGTCGCGTTGGCGCGTGGCGAAATTTCACTGGATCAATGAAGGATTGAAATATGCAGCTGTCTGACTTCCCGCGCGTGCCGCTCGCGCACTTGCCAACACCCCTGGAGCATCTGCCGCGTCTGAGCAAACACCTCGGCGGGCCGGACATATACGTCAAGCGTGATGACTGTACGGGTCTCGCGACCGGCGGCAACAAGACCCGCAAGCTTGAGTTTTCGATGGGCGAGGCGCTGCAGCAAGGCGCGGATACAATCCTCACGGTCGGTGCGGTGCAATCAAACCACGTTCGGCAAACCGCCGCTGCCGCATGCAAGCTGGGGTTGAAGTGTGAGGTCTTGCTCGAGCATCGTATTGCAAAGCCGAGTAAGACCTACACAGAGTCCGGCAATGTTTTTCTCGACAGGATTTTTGGCGCCAATCTTCGCGATTACGAGGGTGGCACAGATTTCGATGCCGCGATGGCAGAGGTTGAAGACGAGATTCGCGCCAATGGCGGTACGCCATACATTGTACCCGGCGGTGCATCGAATCCCGTGGGTGCGCTGGGCTACGTAGACTGCGGCATTGAATTGCTGCAACAGTTTGACGAGCAGAATCTCGATATCGATCACGTGGTGACGGCGACGGGTAGCGCGGGAACTCATGCCGGCCTCGCGGTTGGCCTGCGCGGCAGCGGCAGTGACATGCCGATACTGGGAATTGGTGTGAACGCGCCACAAGACGTGCAGGAAGAACGTGTCTACAAGCTTGCCTGCGAAACGGCGGACATGGTCGGTGCACCGGGCTGCGTCGCGCGCGATGACATCATCGCCGATTGTAATTACATCGGTCCGGGCTACGGAGAGCCAACCGAATCCATGAATGAAGCCGTCCTGATGCTGGCCAGGGACGAGGGATTGTTGTTCGACCCCGTCTACAGTGGCAAGGCGCTGGCAGGCATGATTGACTACATTCGCCAGGGTCGATTCACGCCAGGTCAAAAAATCGTGTTTCTTCACACAGGAGGATCCGCTGCGTTGTTCGCCTATGCAGATTCGCTGCAACTTTAGAAACCAGTTCCCTGGTCGCTTGAGTTCAAGTCCCAGTCGTAGTCGCGAAATTCAATTTTGTACTCGCCTGCCTTCACCACGTCGTCGGCCAGCTCGTACAGAGAGTACTGCGCGATGTAAGTGAGCAGCCCGTTACCTACGGGTTTTCCGCGGGCGCGAAGATCATTGACGAAATCGTCTTCGTACCATTTGAAAATCCTCGACAGATACACCGTGCGCTGATCGTGGTCGACGAAAACGTTGGCCGGGTCGTTAATGAAATCCGTGGTAGCGGAAGCGAGCAGTTGGTCGAGTTCATCGGCTGGCGGTAACTCAGGCCGCGCGACTGGGCAGCTTTCACTGGCGCAGTTCAGGAAAAAATGAATACGGGCGTCTTTGAATTCAGCTCGAATTTTCCTGTTTTCAACGTGCAGCAGACTCAGGTATTCGCCTCCGAATGAGAACCGTAACTGGTGGAAAAAACCCAGGCCTTTTACCGCCTCGATTGGTGCCCTGATATCGGTGACACTCGTTATAGGCCAGTGGTCGATCACCGACCGGATTACGTAGGCGTTGTAGCTGTACATCCAATACGCGAGCGCGTCGTTGCGGCTCGGAAAACGTTCGGGCGAGCTGTCCGGACTATAGCGGCTAATGGCGGCGAGATAGGAGTCGAGATGTGCTACCGATGCGGGAAACAACTGCCAACTACCGTAGTCCACCCGGCCCTCAGGTGTCACATAAATTTGCAACAGCTCCTCGAAATGCTCGTGAGAGAACCCTTGTTCCGGAAAGCCAGCCGGCAGTGCAGCGTCTATAACGATTTTTCGGGGCCGGTCTACCCACAAGACCACCACCGTAATCACGACGAGTATCAGCGTTGCCCAGGTTGCGATTGCGCTTTTGGTCATAGACTACATAGACCGCCGAGTGTGGCGATGTATTACTGCATCAT
>CAZVLT010000094.1:5717-8457 GCA_964628105.1 uncultured Woeseiaceae bacterium
AAAGGGGTAGTAGTTATGTACTCACACTTCGACTCCAGTACCTGGGTGACACCGTTTGGGCTTATTTTTCTTGCCGCCATAATCACTGCCTGGTGGCTGGCACGACGCAACGCCGTAGCAGCAAGTGTTGACGGGTCGCACGTCGACCTCCTGATTCCAGTGACGATCATCGTCGGCGTCGCGGGTGGAACGTTGTTGTCCATGTTCATGCCCATGGATCAAATGGTCGCAGGCGAGATGATGAATCACGGTGTACGCGTTCGCCTGTTCGGCATACTTGCTGCCGGAGCGCTCGCCGTGTTTGTCCACAGTCGGTTAAACGGTTTGTCGTTTCGCCGCCTGCTGGATATTTTCGCGTTGCCAACCATTGCCGGTTTAATGGTCCACCGCGTGGGGTGTTTCCTGGCAGGGTGTTGTTGGGGTGACATTGTTTCGCATCAGGACGCTGGCAGTTTCGCGTCCCAGGTTCAAACGCTGCCATTCCTCAGCGGGCTGAGCAGTGGCGTGCAATATCCGCCGGGCAGTCTGCCGTACGAGCAGCACCTGGCCCTGGGGTTGATCGAACCGGGTGCACTCGCGTCGTTGCCCGTATTCCCCGTGCAACTGTACGAGGGTGCATTGTTGCTGGTCGTTCTTCTCGCCTTATGGCGTTTTCCGTGGCGGCATTACCCGAAAGGCACGCTCGCGATCATCGTTTTATGTTGCTATGCAATCTTGCGCTTCTTTATTGAGTACCTGCGGGCAGACGGCAACATCGTGCTGGGCAATCTAACGGTGACTCAATTGCAATGCCTCTTGTTGCTGGCGTGCGGATTTCTGTTACCGCATATGCTGCACCGCGATGTCGTATCATTGGGCCATGCACCCAATGATTTCAATCGACGGCCTGACTAAGACCTATGCGGGCGGGCTCAAGGCTCTCGACGACGTTAGCCTGCAAATAGATCGCGGCGAAATTTTTGCGCTGCTCGGACCGAATGGTGCGGGCAAGACGACGCTCATCAATGTGGTTTGCGGCATTGTCAACGCAACTGCCGGCGAGGTACTTGTCGACGGTCACGATATCAAGACCGAGTATCGAATCACGCGTTCGAAAATTGGTCTCGTCCCGCAGGAAATGCCGACCGAATCGTTTGAAACAGTATGGAATACCTGCCGATTCAGTCGCGGATTATTCGGTAAACCGGCAAACCCCGAGCACCTTGAAGTCATACTGAAATCGCTGTCGCTTTGGGACAGGAAAGACACTATCAGCATGGAATTGTCAGGCGGCATGAAACGCCGCGTGCTAATAGCCAAAGCGCTGGCGCACGAACCGGAAGTCCTGTTTCTCGACGAACCGACCGCCGGTGTTGACGTCGAGCTTCGCCAGGACATGTGGAACGTCGTTGCTGCGCTGCGCGAGAAGGGAGTGACCGTCATCCTCACTACCCACTACATTGAAGAGGCGGAACAACTGGCCGATCGAGTCGGAGTGATAAACCACGGTGAGATCATCCTCGTTGAAGAGAAAGAAAAACTAATGCGGGATATGGGCAAGAAGCAGCTCGTGCTTCACCTGCACGGGCCGCTCGCCGATGTGCCGTCGCGACTCGCGCACTATCAACTGGAACTCAGCGAGGATCGTTGCGATTTGACCTACACCTATGACACACAGCAGGAGCGAACCGGGATCACGGCGCTGCTGGGTGAATTGCACGAGGCAGACATACGATTTTATGATTTGCAGACATCACAGAGTTCGCTCGAGGATATCTTTGTCGATCTGGTAAATCGGCCGCAATGAATTTCAACGCGATCAAAGCAATCTATCGATACGAAATGGCCCGCATGTTTCGAACGGTCGTACAGAGTATCGTCGCACCCGTCCTGTCAACGTCGCTCTACTTTGTCATCTTCGGCGCCGCGATCGGGTCGCGTATTACGGAAATCGACGGAGTTAGCTATGGCTCGTTTATTGTTCCGGGCCTCATCATGCTGGCGATCATGACCGAAAGTATTTCGAACTCCTCGTTCGCAATTTATTTTCCGAAGTTCACGGGCACGATTTTCGAATTGTTGTCGGCACCGGTTTCCTACGTTGAAGTCGTACTCGGCTATGTTGGCGCGGCAGCGACGAAGTCCGTGATCATTGGTTCGATTATTCTGCTGACCGCGAGTTTCTTCGTCGACATAGAGATCGCGCATCCGCTGGTCATGATTACGTTCCTGTTGCTGACGTGCGTATCATTTTGCCTGTTCGGCTTCATCCTTGGCATCTGGGCGACCGGCTGGGAAAAGCTGACAATCGTGCCGGTCCTGATTATCATGCCGCTGACGTTCCTGGGTGGTACGTTTTATTCCATCAGCATGCTGCCGCCGGCATGGCAAACGGTCAGCCTGTTCAATCCCGTCGTGTATCTGATTAGCGGATTTCGCTGGAGCTTCTATGAGAATGCGGATGTCAGCGTCGTACTGAGCCTGGGAATGACGATAGGATTTCTTGTCGCATGTGTTCTTACGGTGCGCTGGATATTCATAACCGGGTACCGCTTGCGGAGTTGAGTATATGTCCAGATCCTTACTGATGTTTTCGTTGGTTTGCGCGGGGGAGCTCGTCTTTGGGCTGCCATTTCTTGTCCCGCGCTTTTTTCGACCCACGATGCTCGAGGTGTTCAACTTCACGAATACTCAGTTAGGGGACCTGTTCGCCGTCTATGGTATTACGGCGATGATTGCCTACTTCCCCGGCGGCATGCTG
>CAZVLT010000095.1:0-8328 GCA_964628105.1 uncultured Woeseiaceae bacterium
GGCAAGTTATAGAGGATCACCTGGCATCAATTGAAAAAGATCCTGGTGCTCCGGACCAGTAGGTACCAAACCAATAGGCAGCCGTCGACGTCCGCTTGTGGCCGCAGTAATGGAGGCACAGCATGATCCATCGAATCGCGTTTGGTCTCATTGCCGGGATTCTTGCGCTGCCAGCCTTTGCATTGGATGTCAGCGATAATCAACTTATCGATCTGAGCCATTCCTACAACGGCGATACCTTGTATTGGCCAACCTCACCATCGAAGTTTGAAAAGAAAGAGCTGGCGTATGGAGAGACAGCCGACGGATATTTTTATTCGGCGTTTTCGATTCGTACACCGGAGCACGGCGGTACACATCTGGATGCTCCGCAGCACTTCGCCGCCGATGGTTGGCCGACAGACAGGATTCCCCTGCAAAACCTGGTCGGTAACGCTGTCGTTATCGACATAAGCAAGCAAGCTGCGGCTGATCGCAACTACCTCCTTAGCATCAGTGACGTTCGTTCATTCGAAGAACGACACGGCCACATTAGTCCGGGAGTTATTGTGTTGTTGCGTACGGACTGGAGCCAGTTCTGGCCGGATGCCAAAACCTATCTCGGCGATGACACACCGGGCGATGCCAGCAAACTTCAGTTCCCATCATTTAGCGAGGCGGCAGCGCGCCTGCTTGTCGAAGAACGAGGGGTTGCGATACTGGGCGTGGATACAGCATCGATCGACTATGGAAAATCGAAGGATTTCGTTGTGCATCGCATCGCTGCGGCTCGCAATGTCAGCGGTCTCGAAAATCTGACGAACCTGGACAAGTTGCCACCGACCGGCGCCGTGGTATTCGCGTTACCGATGAAAATAGAAGGTGGTTCCGGCGGGCCTGTCCGCGTCATCGCCCTTATTCCCAAAAGGTGACGCCTGGCGATTCTCGACCATGATGGGGCAGTACGGCGGCAGCAAAGTCTAGCGGACCGGGCCGTTCAGCAGTGCGTCCTTTGTCAATTCAATAATCAGATCCACTTCTTTGGCGCTGATATCGAACACAGGCGTGTAGCGCAACGAATGTTCACCGCCATGAATCACGCCGAGGCCTTTCTTGCGCAGGTATTCTTCCGTGCTGTTCGCGCCATGAATTTTGTATCGGGGGTCGAGTGCACAGCTCACCAGTAACCCGGCGCCCTGAGTACTCGTAATCCCACCATTCGTCTCGCCTGCCAGTGCAGCCAGGCCCCTGAGGAGTTCCTGGCCGCGGGCACGAATGTTTTCGCGTCGCGCGGAATCGAAGGAGTCGAGAACGGCTACAGCGATGTCCAGACCGCGTGGATTTGTCGTCATCGTGTTGCCGTACATTCCTTGCTGGTAAATTGCCGCGGTCGTTTCTGATAACGCGAGCACCGATAGCGGGAACTGGCCGGCATTCAGCGCTTTGGAGTAAGACTCCATGTCCGGCTCATCAAGCTCCCGAAAGCCCGGGTAATCCACTACGGACAACACCCCGTGGGCACGCAGCCCGGCCTGGATTGAATCGACGATAAACATCGAGCCATATTCCTGAGTCAATGTTCGGGCGCGCGAGTAAAAACCCGGCTCGATTGACAAGCCTGGATTGCCTTCGCCCATGACCGGCTCCATGAAGAACGCCTCGATGAAAAACCCATCGTTCCTGGCTTGCGCGTAAATAGCTTCCAGCGCCTCGGTATTATTCGGCTCTACTGTCAGCAAGTAATCGCTGTCCCGGTAAGATGCCAGGTACTTTCGATACTGTTCGGCGCACGAATCTGAGAAGCGGGCAGGGCGACTGGTCCGTCCATGAAAACTGCCCTTCAAGGTCAGCCCCCGAATTTCACATCCTTCATACCGGGCACCTGGATCGGTGAGAATTCGGGTGTTGATGTCGACGATGCGGGATGCGAGCGACATTGCTTCGGATCCGCTGTTCAGACAAAGAAAACTGGAGAAGGGCGTGCCGCTCGTCCGTGTGTGACCGATTTCTCGCCTCAGGCGTTCGATGAATTCAAGCTGGCTCAGGCTGGCCGTCATGATGTTCGCCATCACGTGCGGCTGATTCATCGCGTCCAGCACGGCTTGAGGCGCGTGTCCGAGGCCGAGCATGCCGTAGCCGCCGCAATCGTAGATAACGGCTCCTTTCAGGCTAATGACCCACGGCCCGGCGGCGCTTGCCGCAACGTAGGGGTTAACAGCGTCATCTCCATAGAAATTCGTCAATCCCCCATGCGCCTGGCTGATTTGAGAACTCTCATCCAGTCCGAGGTAGTCGGCATGCGATTCCTTTAGCTCCAGGAAGCGTGCGTAGGCTCGTTCGATGGCGACAGCCAGTTCGTGATAACCATTCTCGAGAAAATCCCGAATGATATTGTCCGCGAGTCCACTGGTCAGCGCAGCACCGCCGAAAGCCCTCATTTCGCTGAGGCAGGCCAGCTGGGATCCTGTATTGCGGGAATCAACGACGTGCTGCATGAAAGCAATCCTCGGGGCGGCGAATCGCGGACTATATCAAATGAGTACTGGCATGACATTGGCGGAGCACGAACATCCCTGGAGCGCTACGCCAAACTGCCGAGTGCAACCCTGATCGCCTCTCCACTTACGCCGCTGGATTCCTCGGATGCGAGGAAGGCGATCATTTCGGCTACTTCCTTGGGCGTGACAACGCGGCCTGCAGGATACGATGCCGCCCGTTCCTCCCAAACCTGATCGGTCGTGATATCCCGATCCTTCGCCTCCTGGCGGGCCGAACGTTCGGCCATCTCCGTTCGAACCCAGCCGGGCAAGACCGCGTTCGATGTAATGCCATAAGATCCGCCGTCCTCGGCGACCGAGCGCATTAGCCCCAGCAGCCCGTGCTTGGAGCTGTTGTATGCACTTCCGGCGTGTTCGGCAACCAGGCCAGCCGTAGAACTGGTGAAAACAATGCGCCCGAATTGGCGTTCAATCATTCCCTGCATTACAAGCCTCGAGAGATGGAATGGACCATCAAGATTGACCCGCATCGTCTCACTCCAGACGTCGGGTTGCTGTTCCCAGACGACCCGCTCGTGCGCTGAGCCGATACCGTGGTTGCAGACAAGGATCTCAATCGGCCCCAGCCGCTTCTCAGCCTCCGCAACGGCGTGCGCGCAGCCTTCCGGGCTGCCGAGATCTGCGACCGCATATTCGAGCCCGACATCTTCCAGGTCCTGCCGGCTTCGGGCGACGCACATCACTTTGGCGCCGCGTGACGCCAGGAGCTCTGCCGTCGCGCGCCCGATTCCGCGGCCCCCGCCCGTGATCAGAGCTACGCGCCCTTCGACTCCAGCCATGCGTCACATACTCCGTGTTGATTTTTGAGGCCAGTATATAGAATTAATGAAAACTAGCGCCGCCGAATTATGATCAATTACCCGTTCAGGGTACGTTCAAGAATATTTCATCCTGGGTTAAGCGTAGGCGCATTACTCTGCGTGTGAACGTTAAAGGAGCGTTCTAAAGGAGGGTGTCATGGACATCGTATATGCAGCAGAGAAACCCAGCATTGCCAAGTTATTGGGCGAACACATGAAGCGCCGGATCACGCCTGATGAGATCAAGGTGTCTGAGAATCCCGATGAAACGGGAAGTTTCTACATCGGATTTCAATTCGATAGTTACGTCATGTCTCCCGACGGGAAGATCGAGTCGGACAGCACTTAGGTGCGCCATGACAGAACTGACAGAAACTATCACCGTTTCTTCAGGTTGGATAATTCCCTCCGTATTTGCCGAACATTGAGATCGGCCTTATTTTGTGCGGAAGTGAAAATTGCTACAACCAACAGACCAACAATAAGGGCAATTGCACCGATGTTGGTGTCGCCGAGCCAATACAAGACCTCCTGCAGGCCTAACCATTCTGATTGAGGATTATCGCCGCCAAGAGATAGCCAGGTCATCGGAGGCGGCTCACCATTCAATAACCACTGAATCCCTTGGTAGCCCCAGACGCCAAACGCAGTAAGTCCCCCGAAGCCGAATGATGACGTAATAAGAATGTTCCAGAACTTCGCCGCACGCACCGTCGCGACCACTTCAAGCTGCTTCAACACGATTTTTCGCTCTGCGCCTTTCTCGGATCGTATGAGTTTCCTTGCCTTGTAATGACAATGGCCCAGGTAACCCATGAGGGGCAAAACTAAAAGCGCGCTGAGAATCAGGCCGTCTTTGGCGTTACTCTCCGCGACAGACTCGAACAGGATGTAGCCACCTATCAGGGCGATGATCCCTAGAAGACAGGTGGGTTCGATACCAGCCAAAGGCAGAAAGGGTGTCCGCTTCATAAACCAGGCATAACGCTGATCAATATCAAAGCGTAGATCACAACCAGGGCATTTTCCATGAAATTCCGCGGATAACTTTCGGGCGGCCAATAAATCACTGCCTCCTTAATCGACCTTATGCAGGGTCAGGAACATGGCTTTGTCGAGGGCGATGAAGAAGTCCTGGTAGGTGGCGGCGTCAGTAACGCTGTTCTCGCCGATGCGTGCGTTGGCACGGACGGAGATACGCCGGCCATCCTTTTCGACAACGGTCACGGTCATGCGCATCGTGTACTGGTGCAGCCGCGTCGCGGTGATGGTGCCAAGATCGGCGTCGGCCTGGTCGATTGTAAAGCCGAGATCCTGCAGCGTCGCGATGACTGATCGCATCGTCATGGCTTTGTCCAAGGTATCGTATTCGCGAGTCTGGATCTGGCGTGTTTCGAGCTGTGTGCCAGCACCGGTAACGTTGGCGGGCGTTGTCGTCGCGCAGCCAGCCAGAAGTAGCAGACCCAGTAGTGACAATAGCGGTAATGAACGGCTCATTTCTCAGCTACCTGTATAAAAAGAGACTTGCGCAAGTTATCGAAGATCTGCTGATACGTCTCAGCGTTGTCAATGCGCTCCAGCACCAGGACGCGATGCATCTTGTCGTAGATCACGCGCTGAATCGTAATACGCACCGTATATTCTTCGCTGCGCGCAAGGCTTGGCAGCACGACCATTGTCAAAATGATGTGCTGATTATCCTTGGCCGTCGACATGTTATTGCAGTTACCGTTGCCGCCTATGGAGCACAACATGTCGAGGAAAAACAGCCCGACCTTCTCACCGCCGGAATCGGCATCTGAAATCTTTGACGCCGTGATCACGCCCAGCGGTTTTTCGATCCGATCGACGTTGAATTCCATGTCCTGCAATACGGCGATCGTCGCTGTCAGGATGTCGATTTCAGACGGCGCTTCCAGTGTGCGCGTCTGAATCGAGCGCACCTCGAGCGTACTCTCGGGCAGCCGCAATGCCGCCTCAGGGATCGATGCCGCGCAGCCAACAAGCACGGCCATCAGCGGTAGCGCAAATAACGCGCGGCGCATTAGAACCTCGACGTATGGTACGAGAAGTCACGCACTGAGTTGTTGCCATCGAACTTGATGATCACGGTTAGCGTGCGCTGGGAACTCGAGGTGGAGCCGGCGCTGGTCGAGCCAATGCCGGCGCCGCCGCCCGAACCACCGAAAATCAGCCCCACAATCGTGCCGCTGCTGCGCGAATAGTTAACATCGCTCGATATCTTGTCGTAGATCCAGGTTTCCTGCCGCTGATCATCGGTCGTGACGATGTTCGGTGAACCGAGTGCGGTTGCCACGTCAGCTGCGGACATGCCGATACGGATTTCTTTTTGCACTGTGCCGACCGTAATGCGGTCGATATCATTCGCTTCGCGAACGTCAGCGGCATGGTGCGTCGCGCTACAACCGGCGGTGATCACGGTGGCCAGCAAGGCTACTGTCAATTTCTGCGGGGTATACATTATTTCGTCCTCTGGGTGGCATCAGAATATGAAATCATGCTACTCGCCTGCCTGCCGCGTAACAATAAAGGTTATCGAATGATTGCCTGATGTTTTCCTGACTATAGCCAGTCCCGATATAACGCACCTGTTCCGGATGTTATTCTCTACTTTCGCACACGATAGCTGAAACGTTAGGCGCGTTGGAGGCATGACATGATCACCGGAGCCGGCACAATCATATACAGCAAAGATGCCGAGGCAGATCGAGCAGTATTTCGCGATGTACTGGGCCTGCCGAGCGTGGACGCCGGGGGCGGTTGGCTGATCTTCGGACTGCCGCCGTCGGACTTGTCATTTCATCCAGCCGAGACGAGCAGGGCGCACGAATTTTACCTGATGTGTGAGGATATCGAGGCCTTCGTTTCTAAAGTTTCCGGGCAGGGCCTTACCTGCGGAACCATCGGGGATCAGGGCTGGGGCCTGCTTTCCTCGGTCACCTTGCCGGGCGGTGGAACCATTGGTGTCTATGAACCAAAACACAAAAGGCCGGAGAGCCCGTAGGTCCTATTTTTCTATATTTCCTTGCGCGTACCAATAAGACTGTCGATCCAAAACTCGACGACCGCGAAATTGTGCCGGTCATCGCGATGATGGACGAAGTGCAGCCTGCGCTTTTTTTGAAACCAGGCGAAACGCTCAAGGTATGAATCGATCAGGTGGTATTGCTCATGCAGATGCAAGTGCCACCAGAATGCAGCGACAACGCCGACGAGATTTCCCGCTAGCGCCAGTACTCCGCCGGCCAGGTATGCGACTGCTGCGACGGCCGCAATCGGAAAAGCAAAATAGTACATGACGTGTACTTCGCTATCGATGTAACTGTCTCCCTGCATTTCGGCACCGTCGTATTTCGCGTGATGCCCCAATGCATGTGCGGAATATACCGGGTGAATGCGGTCCTTGTGGCCGAATGCACGATGCAACAATGTTTGAATGATGGCCATGAGGTAATAAGAACCGAACGTAACTCCCAAGAAAAAGAGGGTATTCATAGCAAGCTCCTGATTGTGTTTGTACAAGCAGGAGGTTCGGTTGAACTGGCTAATGTATCCTGACCACTAGGTGATCGTTAGCTAATGATCTGCTGATGCTCGGGATGAGGGAGAACAATGATGATCGGAACAGCAACGAATCCATGTCTTCGTAGAATTGTTGTTGTCGTCGCGGCTGCCTTTGTTTGCATGGGTTCCCCGGCACAGGGTTTGACCGAGACCGACGTAACTGCCGTGATCGAGGCGATCGATGATTATCGGAGCGACAAAGAAACTCGCATCATCAAGGATTTTGTCCGACTCCTCTCGATACCCAATGTCGCCGTTAACTTGGCAGACATGGAGCGAAACGCGGATCACATAATCGAACTGCTGGAGACCCGGGGTTTTTCCACAAAGCGTCTAAACGCAGGAGGTGCCCCTTATATCTATGCCGAGCTTGCGAACCCGGGTGCGGCGGAGACCATACTGATTTACGCACATTTCGATGGCCAGCCGGTCCAGGAAGAGAACTGGGTCTACCCGCCGTTCTCGCCGACATTGCTGGATGCGCCGCTGCAGGACGGTGGTCAGGCCGTCGACGTCGACCAGGTCGATGGTAGCTTCGATCCCGAGTGGCGCCTGTACGCGCGTTCAGCCGGCGACGACAAGATGCCGATCATCGCGCTTATCCATGCACTTGATGCGTTGGCCGCAAATAACATTGATCTGAGCGTCAACCTGAAACTTCTGCTGGACGGCGAGGAGGAACAAGGGTCTCCAGGCGTTGCTCGCCTCATCGATGAACACAGCGATCTCCTGGATGCTGATCTGTTGCTCTTCTGCGATGGACCACTACATCAATCGCGCCAGACACAGCTGGTCTTCGGCGTTCGCGGCGATATAGCTGTGGATATTACGACCTATGGCGCGACCAGGCCGCTGCACTCCGGGCACTATGGCAACTGGGCGCCGAACCCGATCATGCAGCTTGCGCACCTCCTCACCAGCATGCGCGACGAAACAGGACGTATCCTGATCGACGGGTACTACGATGACGTCGCACCGCTAAGCGAGCTTGAACGAGCCGCGATCGCTGCAATGCCGGATGTTACGCAGATGTTGCAGGATGAACTCGGGGTTCATACTCCGGAAGGAAACGGAACCAGGCTTGAAGAACTGATCGCGCTGCCTGCCGTGAATACTCGCGGCATTGTTGCCGGCGGAGTAGGGACGAAGGGTCGCAATATCATTCTCTCTAATGCGACGGTGTCACTGGACCTGAGGCTCGTTCCGGATCAAACCCCGGAACGTGTGCGTGAACTGATAGAAGCCCATGTAATACAGCAAGGGTTTCATATCGTTTACGAAGACCCAACGGCCGAGACGCTGCGTGATCACGCCAAAGTTGCCAAACTGGAGTGGGACAAGTCCGGGTATCCGGCATTACGGACGGCGATGGATCATCCCGTATCGTTACGCATGACCCGCTTGAT
>CAZVLT010000096.1:0-8273 GCA_964628105.1 uncultured Woeseiaceae bacterium
TCTCCTGTCACCTGTCCTATACCTAATAACACGTCAAAACGAACCAATCGGGTCCGTTCACGACCCAGCGCCGGACGTCGTTAGGTCTAGTTGCTGGCCATGTGCGTGTGTTCCTTGCAATGACAGCGCTTACCTCGGCACACACGGTGTCACAGGGTTACGAAGAAGAGATCCTGCATCAGGCTGAAGAGGAAGACTGAGGCAGGTATTCGCTCATCAGCAATCGAGCGTGTGGTCGCGCTCCCAGGGCGTAATTTCCCGCATGAAGCGCTGCCACTCCTCGTTCTTCAATTTTACGTAGCTGTCGACGAACTCATCGCCGAATGCAGATCTCGCGACCTCACTGCCATCGAGCAAACGAATCGCATCAAGTAAATTTGCCGGCAGTTTTCGAAGGTCCTTTAGCTTGTGTTGCTCGGTGTACATGTTGAGATCAACGCGTTCACCAGGATCGCGATTATTCGTGGCGCCGTCCAGTCCAGCGGCAACAACGGCCGCCTGCAACAGGTACGGATTTGTTGCACCGTCCATCAGGCGAATCTCGAATCGGCCAGGGTCGGGAATACGAATCATGTGCGTACGGTTGTTACCGGAGTAGGTGATTGCATTCGGCGACCAGGTTGCACCTGACGATGTCACCGCGGCATCGATTCGTTTGTAGCTGTTAACCGAGGGAATGAACATTGCAGCCATCGAATCGGCGTTATGCAGGACACCGCCGATGAATTGGTAGGCAAGTTCCGACAGTCCCATCTCATCCCGTTCGTTGAGGAACAGGTTTTTTTTGCCGGCTTCGTCCCAGACGGAGACGTGTGCGTGGCAACCGTTACCGCTCAGATGCCCGAAGGGCTTTGGCATGAAGGTCGCACGGTAGCCGTGATTCTCCGCGATGGATTTCGCCATGAATTTGAAAAAAGTATGGCGATCTGCGGTGGTGAGGCAATCCGAGTAGTCCCAGTTCATTTCGAACTGGCCGTTGGCGTCTTCATGATCATTCTGGTACGGATTCCAGCCGAGGGAAAGCATTGCATCGCATATTTCCTTGATAACGTCGTAGCGACGCATTAACGCGGACTGGTCGTAGCAGGGTTTTCCCTCCTTATCCATTTCGTCGGAAAGACCGTCACCGGCGGCATTGGTGAGGAAGAATTCGCACTCGACCCCCGTTTTCACGTGGTAGCCTTTCTCTGTAGCGGCCTCAAGCTGGCGCTTCAGTGCGACTCGCGGCGACGCTTCCACGGGCTTGCCATCCATCCACAAATCCCCGGCAAGCCAGCCAACGTCCGGTTTCCAGGGAAGTTGAATCAGGCTATCGGGATCGGGAATTGCAAACATGTCCGGGTGCGCAGGCGTCATGTCGAGCCATGCGGCGAACCCGGCAAAGCCAGCCCCGTCTTTCTGCATGCCACGAATGGCACGGGCGGGTACGAGCTTGGCGCGCAACTGCCCCAGCAAATCGACGAAGCTGATCAAAAAGTATTTGATGTCCTGAGCCTTGGCCGCGGCAGCAAGATCTTTGGCCATGAGAGCGTCCCCTTCTCGCACAAAGCGCGATAATTATTATTTGATGTTGCCTGGAATCCAGTCCGTTCCAGCCAACGGTATCTTCGCCATGGCCGCCGCCTCAATCGTCAGCGCGGTCAGGTCCTCCGGCTCCAGGTTTGATACGTGAGACTTGCCACAGGCGCGAGCCAACGTCTGCAATTCGAGCACCATTGTGCTCAGGTAGTTTCTAACCCATCGTGCACCCTGCTCTGGCTGGAGTCGAGCCTCCAGCTCCGGGTCCTGCGTGGTGATACCGACCGGACAGCGACCCGTGTGGCAGTGGTGGCAGTATCCCGGCGCCGTCCCCAGCGCGTCATAGTCCTCCGTAAATACATTGCGATTGCAGCCCAGCGCAACCATTGCAGCGCTACCGATCGACACAGCATCAGCACCAAGCGCCAGCGCTTTTGCTGTGTCTGCGCCACTGCGTATACCGCCGGAGACGATGAGTTGAACTTTGCGATGCATGCCAAGTTCCTGCAATGCTTCTACGGCCAGGCGCACAGCCGGCAATGTGGGAATACCGACGTGCTCGATAAACACGTCCTGCGTTGCTGCCGTACCGCCTTGCATGCCATCAACGACGATGACATCGGCGCCCGATTTGACCGCCAGCGCGACATCGTAACTGACACGCGTCGCGCCTATCTTGATGTAAATCGGTATCTGCCAGTCGGTGATCTCACGTAATTCCTGAATTTTGATTGTCAGGTCATCGGGTCCGGTCCAGTCGGGATGGCGGCATGCGCTGCGTTGGTCGATGTCCTCGGGCAGGTCACGCATCGTTGCGACGCGCTGTGTGATCTTATGGCCGAGAAGCATTCCGCCGCCGCCAGGTTTGGCGCCTTGTCCAACGACGACTTCCAGGGCATCGGCGCGTCGTACGTCGTCGGGATTCAGCCCGTAGCGGGAGGGCAGTACCTGGTAAACAAGCGTCTTGGACGATCGGCGTTCCTCTTCAGTCATGCCGCCATCGCCGGTCGTTGTACTCGTGCCAATTTCTGTCGCGGCGCGACCCAGGGACTCTTTCGCGTTTGCGCCCAGGGCGCCGAAACTCATACCGGCGATTGTGATGGGTATCTTCAGCTCGATCGGTTTTTTCGCGTATCGCGTTCCCAACACAACATCGGTCGCGCATTTCTCGCGGTAGCCTTCAAGAGGGTAGCGTGACATCGACGCGCCGAGAAATACGAGGTCATCAAACGTTGGCAGACTACGCTTCGCGCCGAAGCCTCGAATCTCGTAAATTCCCTGGTCTGCAGCGCGATGAATCTCATCGAGTACCTGTTGCGGAAATGTGGCCGACGGGCGAAGCGTCTTTTTATCAGTAGTCATCGGCATGATCTATGCTGAAGTTGTATAGCTTACGCGCTGAGCCATAGCGCCGAAATTCGCTCGCTGTGGCATTGACGCCGGCCGATTCCAGCAATTTCGCAAGCTCTTCGATATGCTCTGCCTGCATTTTTTTCTCAATGCAGTCGGCGCCCAACTTGCCCACACTGCCGCGAACATAAATACGGGCCTCGTAGATGGAATCGCCGAGAAAATCGCCGGCGTCGCCACAAATCACAAGACGGCCTTTCTGCGCCATGAAGGCGCTCATGTGACCAACACTTCCGGCAATGACGATGTCGACACCCTTCATTGAGATGCCACAACGTGAGCTGGCGTCGCCCTCTATGATCAACGTGCCACCGTGCCCGGAAGCACCAGCGTACTGCGACGCATTACCCTTGACGCGAACCAACCCGGACATGATGTTTTCGGCAACTCCCGGACCCGCATTGCCAGTAATGGTGACCTGAGCCATCTTGTTCATGCCGGCACAGTAGTAGCCAACATGACCGTCAATCGAAACCTCAAGCTCGGCGTCAATCCCACACGCGATGCAATGTCGCCCACCGGGATTGTGTACGGCCATTTGACCGGACGATGAATCATGCAAGGACTGATTGAGATCCCGAACCGAGTCAGTATTCAGGTCGAATGCGCTCATCAGTGGCCCCAGGTATAGACGGTTGCGGGTAATGGCTCCCAAATCCTGGCGTTCTCCACGCCGGGCAATTGCGCTATTGCACGAAACTCGGAGGCCATGGCAACCCAGTCATCGGTCTCGGCCATGATGGCCGGCTTGCACGCGATAGGATCACGCAGCACGGCGAAACCGTCTTTTGTGCCGACTGCGAACGTATAGAAACCGTCCAGGTCTTGTAACGCCCGGTTCAGTGCCTCTTCGAGTGAGTCACCTTCGCGGAGTCGCCACATGAGATAACCGGCGGCGGCTTCGCTGTCGTTGTCCGTCTGAATATCTACGCCTGCGTCACGCAACATGCGTCGCAGCCAGTTGTGATTCGACAACGAACCGTTGTGTACGAGGCAGAGATCCATGCCCGTCGAGAAGGGATGTGAGTGTTCGGTGGTAACGGCGCTTTCGGTCGCCATTCGAGTATGACCGAGTGCGTGCGAGCCATTCAGCTCATGCAGCCTGAATTGTTGAACAAAATCACGCGGCGCTCCCTTTTCCTTGTATATCTCGATGGCGGAACCTGCGCTCATAATGCGCAGATCCGGGTATTGCGCGCCAAGCCAGTCTTGTACCGATGCGACGGGCGCCGCAGCGATAACCACCGCGTGGCTGGTACGAACATCCAGTTTCACATCGGCTTTCAGGTGCGCCGCCATTGCCGCTCGCAACGATTCCCAATCGCAGTGGCCAGCGTTATGCAGGGTGAGTTTGCAACACGATTCGCTGACCGGATCACGGTACAAGGCGATACCTGCGCTGTCCGGACCGCGATCGCTCATTTCAACGAGCATCGCCGCCAGGAGCTGGCCGAGCTCAGGATTGAGGTCCTCGTTCTTCAGGTAGATGCCAACGATTCCGCACATACTTTTTCCACATTTGTCCGGCTAAGCGCGGTATTGCAGTGTACACGGACTTGAACTGCTGTTAAAGTATTTTTCCTGTCATGAATAATCTATCCCAAGACCCAGCACACTTGCAGCCTGCCGAAAACGCCCTTGAGAAGGCTATCGGTCGCCAGGTAAAACGTTATCGGCAGCAGCTTGGGATTACGATCACCGATCTGGGTACGCGTACAGATTTGTCGGCCGGCATGCTGTCAAAAATAGAGAACGGCAATACGTCACCGTCGCTTGCGACCTTGCGCGCGCTTTCGACCGCGTTGAACGTACCGGTCACCGCTCTTTTTCGTGAGTTTGAAGAACAGCGTGATGCGACGTTCGTTAAGGCGGGCCACGGGTTGGCGATTGAACGACGAGGCACAAGGGCAGGACACCAGTATCAGCTGCTTGGTCATAGTGTTCACAGTGATGTTTCCGTGGAGCCCTACCTGATTACACTTGAGTCAGAGGCTGAGGTGTTTCCGATTTTTCAACACTCTGGTGTCGAGTTTATTTATATCTTGCAGGGACGAATGGTGTATCGACACCTGAATGCCACGTACACTCTGACGCCGGGCGATTCCCTGTTTTTCGACTCGGACGCACCGCATGGCCCGGAGGAACTTGTGGAATTGCCAGTGCGCTTTCTCTCTGTTATGTCTCAATCAAGTGATGCATGAGCGAACGGACAAATAGCAGTGCACCACTGATTTCGTTCGGGCCGCGTGTACACAAGTCACCGTACTTCGATGCGACGCTTCGTTATGGTGCGAAGGCGTTCAGCGTCTACAACCATGTGTTCATGCCGACCGTCTACTCGAGTGAGGTTGAGGAATACTGGAGCCTCGTCAATGACGTCACGCTTTGGGACGTCACCTGTCAACGTCAGATCGAAGTAAGCGGTCCCGACGCATTTGGCTTCATCCAGTTCCTGACGCCACGCGACATATCCAAATGCGAGGTCGGTCAGTGCCAGTACATGGCGCTGACCGACCAGGACGGCGGCATTGTGAACGATGCGATTTTGTTACACCTGTCAGAAAATCAGTATTGGCTGTCTCCGGGTGACGGTGATGTGCTGATGTGGGCGTCCGGCGCGGCGGTAAACAGTGGCATGGATGTTAAAGTTTTCGAGCCGGATGTGTCGCCATTGCAATTGCAGGGACCGAAGGCACCGCAGGTCGCACGAGATCTGTTTGGCGACTGGGCGATGGAGCTCAAGCATTACTGGCTGAAAGAAACGGCACTTGATGGAATTCCATTGGTTGTCTCTCGAACTGGCTGGAGCGGCGAACTCGGCTATGAGCTCTACCTGCGTGATTCACAATACGGCGATCAGTTGTGGGAACGCATTATGGAGGCGGGAAAACGCTTTGGAATCGCTCCGGCTGCGCCAAACACGATTCGCAGCATCGAAGGCGGCCTGTTGTCCTACGTGTCTGACATGACGCTAAATGACAATCCGTTTGTGATTGGCATGGACAAATTTGTCAGCCTGGATCAACCCGATGATTTCATTGGCAAAAAGGCGCTTAAAAAGATCAAGGCAGATGGGGCGCAGCGTCGACTTATTGGTGTCGAGATATCCGGTGAACCCCTGCCCGGATCAAATGAACATTTTTGGGATGTACTCAGGAATGGCGAGAAAATCGGTCATGTGACACGCTGTGTGTTCTCGCCGCGGCTCGAAAAGAACATCGGCTGGGCGAACGTTCCTGTTGAGCAATCCACGATCGGCACAGAAATCGATATTGAAACGCCGGACGGCATCAGGCCGGCTGAAGTTTGCAAGGCACCGTGGTTTCCGCCGCAGATAAAGATTCCACCGCGGGACGATTAGTCCAATCGGCTACTTAATAGTCGTCGACGTCAAACTCGGTTAGCGACGCGCTGCCTTTCGTTATGACGGCATGAAGGGACGCGGTCTCTGGTAGAACCTGCTGCATGTAGAACAGGGCGGTCTTGCGTTTTGCTGCGAAGAAATCACCTTGGCGCTCGCGCAGCGACGCGATGATGTCTACCCAGATGCAAGCAATTATGCTTAGCGCAAACAGCCGCAGATAGTCCGCAGCGGCGCCGCTTGCCATGCCGGGATCGGACTGCGTCTTTTCCTGGATCCAGGTGGTTGCCTCGACCAGCTTGTCCAATGCCTCGGTGGTCGGAGCAACGTAGACGCTCAAGTCGTCATGAGCGCTGTTATCACTGAGCATTTGTCGCCACGTCTCGAAAAAGCGACCCACAAATTCGCCCGTTCTGCCGCTTAGTTTCCGCATTACGAGGTCGGCTGCCTGCACCTCGTTGGTGCCTTCATAAATAAGCGTGATTCGGCAATCGCGAACAAGTTGTTCCATGCCGTGTTCGCTGACATAACCGTGGCCGCCGTAAACCTGCTGCGCGGACAGCGTGCACTCCATACCGAGATCGGTCCCGAATGACTTAATCACGGGAGTTAGCAGGGCGACCGTATCGGCTGCATCTGCCTGTGCGTCCGCATCCGTTGATTTCTCCATGACATCAACATGAAATCCGGCGTACACCACGAGAGCGCGTACACCTTCCAATTGCGAACGCATTGCCAGCAGTTGGCGCTTGATCTCGGGTTGGTAAATGATTGGGTCCGCGGACTTGCTGTCATCGGGTCGAGGCGCAGGCGCCCTGCTTTGCAGGCGCTCGCGCGCGTAGTTAACCGCATTTTGGTAGGCGATGTCCGCGAAGCCGAGGCCCTGCACGCCGATAGTCAATCGTTCGATGTTCATCATCCTGAACATCGCCGCAAGACCATAGTTTGGCTCACCGATCAGGTAGCCGGTGGCGCCCTCGAAATTCAGGGCGCATGTTGCCGAGCCACGAATGCCCATCTTGTGCTCGATCGAGGCCGTATAAACAGGGTTGCGCTCACCGAGTGAGCCATCGTCATTGACAAGAAACCGCGGCACCAGGAACAGGCTGATTCCGTGCGAGCCCTCCGCGGCGCCGTCGATTCTCGCGAGGACCAAATGCAGAATATTCTCGGTGAGATCGCTGTCGCCAGAGGTAATGAAAATTTTCGAGCCGCTCACCGAGTAACTACCGTCTTTGTTTGCCGACGCCTTAGTGGTGAGGAGTCCAAGGTCGGTGCCGCAATGTGGCTCAGTCAGGCACATTGATCCCGACCATACGCCCGTAACGAGTTTCGCCAGGAAGCGATCACGAATCTCGTTCGATGCGGTTGTGGCCAGAAGGTGATACACCCCGTGGCTCAGCTCCGAGTACAACTTGAACGAGAGGTTTGTGGCGCTGAGCATTTCATCGATGAGGTTTTGAAATAGTTTCGGTAGTCCCTGCCCGCCATGATCGGCTTCAGCGTCAATACTGGTCCAGCCGTTCTCTATGAACTTTTTGTAGGCCTCCTTGAAACCCGGAGGTGTCGTAACGATACCGTTTTCGAATTTTGCGCCGTGCTCATCGCCCTGGCGATTAATCGTTAGTAATTCGGTGCTGCAAAATTTTCCGGCCTCCTCGAGAATTGCCTCCAGCAATTCTGCATCGACGCCCTCGTAGCCAGGTAGAGCGGCGAGCTTGTCCAGACCAATCCAGTCGTTTACCAGGAACATCATGTCTTTGACGGGTGCGTTGTAGATCACGAGAAAACCTTAGTTGCGCAGCGGGCCGCCATGTTCGAGCATGTGCTCGATTCGTGCCCTTGTTTCGTTCGTTTTGGCCAGCGCCAGGAAGGCTTTGCGTTCGAGATCGCAAATATCGTTTTCGCTAAGCTTGGTCCCGGCATCGATATCACCACCTGTGACAATCATCGCGATTTGCGAGCCAGTAGTCACGTCGTGTGG
>CAZVLT010000097.1:0-1139 GCA_964628105.1 uncultured Woeseiaceae bacterium
GCGCGCTCTACGCGCAACCAGGTGGGGCCTCTAGCTCAGTTGGTAGAGCAGGAGACTCTTAATCTCTTGGTCCGGGGTTCGAGTCCCCGGGGGCCCACCATTTCTTGGCTGTCAATCCGTCGGTCAGACGTCCGGACAAGAAACCTGTTTCACATTGTGGAATGCTGTCTGGCGCGAACGCGGCCTGATCCGGTAAAATTTCCAGTCAATTCAACGATTCAGACCCTCTGAATCATCCGCTCGTGGAATTCATCTATGTCGCAGGAACAAAACGAAGACGACGATATTGTTTTGGCGGATCTGTCCGACAGCGAGCTCGTCGAGCAGATGTTCGACGATCTTTATGACGGTCTTGCTGACGAAATAGCGGAGGGCACGAACATACTCCTGGAGCGTGGCTGGGAGGCCAAGAAGGTACTGGATGAGGCCCTCGTCGGCGGCATGAATATCGTGGGCATTGATTTTCGTGATGGAATTCTGTTCGTCCCGGAGGTTCTGCTGGCAGCGAATTCGATGAAAGCCGGCATGGCGATACTGCAACCCATCCTCACGGCGACTGGCGCGGAACCTGTCGGAAAGATGGTGATAGGGACCGTCAAAGGTGACATTCACGACATCGGCAAGAACCTCGTTTGCATGATGATGGAAGGTGCCGGATTCGAAGTCATCAATCTTGGTATCAACACGGATGTAGACACGTATCTCGAGGCGCTGAAGACGCACCGTCCGAACATTCTTGGTATGTCCGCGCTTCTAACAACGACGATGCCTTACATGAAGGTCGTTGTTGACGCACTCGTCGAGCAGGGCATTCGCGACGACTACATAGTGATGGTTGGCGGTGCGCCGTTGAACGAGGAGTTTGGCAAGGCGGTCGGCGCGAACGCGTACTGCCGCGATGCCGCGACGGCCGTGGAGGTCGCCAAAAAGCTGGTACACGAACAGCGCGCCGCCCAATGAAAAACACGGTCCTGGTAATAGCCTGCGGCGCACTCGCGAAAGAGATCGTCGAGTTGCAGCGGCTCAATGGCTGGACGCACATGAAGATTCAGTGTCTCCCGGCGGAATTGCATAATCGCCCGGAAAAGATTCCGGGAGCAGTGCGGGCGCAGATCGAAGAACAAGGTGACCGTTTTGAG
>CAZVLT010000097.1:1239-8234 GCA_964628105.1 uncultured Woeseiaceae bacterium
CGAGTGGAACATGACTTCAGGGAACAGATCGTCCAATGGCGAAATTGATTTGTATTTACTGGCGCGACATACCGGCGCAGGTCGTCGGCCGAGCTGGACGCACGAACAATATAAAAAGAGAACTCGCGCCACGCTTTGCCAAGGCCATTGACCGTGCGGCGATGCGTGCCGGTCGTGGCTCCAGCGACGCCTATCTCGCGGACTGGCGGCGCGAGTCCGAAGACGTTAATGGCGATTTGCAGGCGCAAGTCGATGAGCGCGTCAACGCACTCGAAAGTGAATTCGATGACGAGTTTCTCGAGGCCGTGGTGAAGGCGGGCGGGTCAATCGAAGAGGCGAATAAGCGGGCAAAAGGGTAAGGACAGGCGCCATGACAGACACAGTAATCAGTTCGAAGACGAAAGAAGTCGTCATCGGGTTCGAACAACCTTTTGCGGTCGTCGGTGAGCGCATTAATCCGACGGGTCGCAAACTCCTCGCTGAGGAGATGAAGTCGGGTGACTTTAGCCGTGTCGAGGCTGACGCGCTCGCACAGGTTGCGGCGGGCGCGCACATACTCGACATCAATGCCGGCATCCCGCTGGCCGATGAGCCTGCGATTCTCGCCGAGAGCATTCGCCTCGTGCAATCGATTACTGATGTGCCGCTATGCATTGACTCGTCAATACTGGCAGCACTTGAGGCAGGTCTCGATGCGTACGAGGGCAAGGCGCTGTTGAACTCCGTTACGGGTGAAGAAGATCGCCTTGAGGCGGTGCTGCCACTCGTGAAGAAGTACGGGTGTGCCGTCATCGCGATATCGAACGATGACAGCGGCATCTCGCAGGACATCAACGTTCGATTTGACGTCGCGAAGAAAATTGTTGAGCGGGCGCAGGATCACGGTATTCCGGCAAGCGATGTCGTTGTCGATCCGCTGGTGATGCCCATCGGTGCCATCAATACGGCCGGGCGCCAGGTTATGGAACTGGTGCAGCGCTTGCGCAGCGAACTCAAGGTCAATACGACGTGCGGCGCTTCTAACTTGAGTTTCGGCTTGCCGAACCGCAACGGTCTGAACACTGCGTTCATCAGCATGGCGATTGCCAGCGGCATGACGTCTGCCATTACCAATCCGTTGCACGCGGAAATCATGCAGTCCGTTCGGGCCGCAAATGTCGTTATGGGACACGACGCGGAATGCAGGAGCTGGATCGCAGTAAATCGCGATTCGGACGCAGAAGGCAACAAGTCGCGCGGACGGCGTATTGGGCGTCGCCGGCGCTCCGGGCAAGGCTGAGGGGTTTTCGGACGACGTGAGCGCGCAAGAAAATAACGATGCCATGGTCGTCTTTGTACCTTCCGGAAAACGCGGCCGATTTCCGCGCTCGATGCCGATACTCGATGCCGCGCGTAGCCTCGGCGTCGACATCGACACGGTCTGCGGCGGGCGCGCCCTGTGTGGTCGCTGCCAGATTGAAATCGCCGAAGGTGAGTTTGCCAAGCACGGCATCAATTCGAAGGCGAGCAACGTATCGCCACTCGGTGAGGCCGAGGAGCAGTATCGCCTCAGACGGGGCCTGGCAGAGGGCCGAAGACTCAGTTGCCAGGCTCAACTTTTAGCCGATGTTGTCATCGACGTACCCGCGAGTTCCCAGGTGCACCAGCAGGTGGTACGCAAGCCGAACGAAGATCACGACATCACGATCGATCCGGTCGTTCGTGCCCATTTCATCGAAGTGTCGGAACCGGATTTGCACGAGGCCAAGGGCGATCTGCAGCGCACGTTGCTTGCCCTCGAGTCCGATTGGCAGTTGCAGGAACTCACCTGTGAGCTTCGAGTCGTTCAGGAGCTGCAAGGTGCACTGAGCAAAGGTAAACGGCAGGTCACGGTCGCCGTGAGGAATGGCGAGCGAATCGTCGCCGTCTGGCCCGGCTTCAAGGAGAATTTACTCGGTGTTGCAGTTGACGTCGGCTCAACGACCATCGCCGCACATCTCTGCGACCTGACGAGTGGAGCCGTATTGGCCAGCGCAGGCCGCATGAATCCGCAGATTCGTTTCGGCGAAGACCTCATGAGCCGCGTTTCTTACATCATGATGAATCCGGGCGGTGAAAAAGACCTGATGGTTGCCGTTCGCCGCGCAATCAACGAACTGATTGTCGAAGTTGCCGGGATGGCCGACGTTGAGATCAACGATGTCATGGAGATCACGGTCGTCGGAAATCCGATCATGCAGCACCTCGTGCTCGGCATGAGTCCGGTCGAGTTGGGCACGGCTCCGTTCGCGCTGGCGACGGATGCCAGTGTCGACATGCTCGCAGCGGATATCGACATCAAAATCAATCCCGGCGGATACGTGTACGCGTTACCCTGCATCGCAGGACACGTTGGTGCGGATGCCGCGGGAGTGATGTTGGCCGAAGCTCCGTATGAACGCGACGAGGTGTCGCTTATTGTCGATGTTGGCACCAACGCGGAGATTCTTCTCGGCAATCGTCAACGCTTGCTTGCCGCCTCGAGTCCGACGGGCCCGGCGTTCGAAGGCGCGCAAATCAGTTCCGGGCAGCGTGCAGCGCCCGGCGCGATCGAACGCGTGCGCATCGATAGAGATTCACTGGAAGCCCGGTTCAAGGTTATCGGATGTGATCTTTGGTCCGACGATCCGGACTTTGCGGAACAGACCAGCGGCAGCGGCGTCACGGGGATTTGCGGCTCGGGTATTATTGAGGCCGTAGCGGAAATGTACCTTGCTGGCATCGTCGATCAGGACGGCAAGATTAACTCCGAGTCTGCTGCCAGGTCACCACGAGTGGCTGCGGACGGGCGCACATTTGCCTACACCCTGCACGAAGGCCAGCCCGATATTCGCATCCTGCAAAATGATGTGCGTGCGATTCAACTGGCGAAAGCCGCATTGTATGCGGGAGCACGCCTGCTCATGGAGCGATTTGGCGTCGAAAAAGTGGATCGCATTCGCCTCGCCGGCGCATTCGGCGCACATATTGATGGTAAATACGCCATGGTGCTTGGACTGATCCCGGAATGTGACCTGAAGCAGGTTTCGTCCGCCGGCAATGCAGCCGGTACCGGCGCTCGCATCGCACTGCTGGACAGGCAGTCGAGAAAACTCGTGGAGTCGCAGGTGCGACAGGTCGAAAAAATCGAGACAGCGGTGGAAGAAAGATTCCAGGAACATTTCATTGCGGCCATGCCCTTCCCGAGCGCAGACGGAGCGACAGTGCAGAGCAGGAAAAAACGCAGGCGTCGAAGGTAGTACGATGAAAAGCATGAAGAAAATCGCGTCAGAAGCGCAACGGCATGCGCTGGCAGAGTCTGTGCGGCAGGCCTATATGGAGATTTTTCCGACGCCAACGATTGAATCGAAGCTGGACGTCCTGGAGCCGGAGTCGTACATCGCTATTACGTGTTCTCCCAGCAAGGGCGTGGACGCGACGTTGGATATATCCGAGCGGCTCGCACAACGCGGCTTCAAGATCGTGCCGCACATCGCGGCGAAAATGGTGAAAGACGAGGCTCATCTGCGGGAGATTATGGCGCGCCTCGACGACATGCCGATTGTCAGTCTTTTCGTACCCGGCGGCGATTCGGTGAAACCGGCCGGCAAGTATTCGACGGCACTGGAGTTGCTGCGCGATATTGCGGAGTTCGATCACAATTTCAAGGAAATCGGCGTTGCTGCACATCCCGAGGGGCATCCTTCGGTGAGTGATGCTGTGTTGATGGAGCAACTGTTGAAGAAACAGGAGTTCTCTGACTACATCGTGACGCAAATGTGTTTTGACGCAGATATCATCGGTCGCTGGATTCGTGGTATGCGCGAACACGGCGTGACGCTGCCGATCTGGCTGGGTCTGCCCGGTGCGTCGGACAGGGGCACGCTCATGACGACGTCGCTGCGAATTGGCGTCGGGGCTTCACTGCTGTACCTCAAAAATCACAGCAACATCGTGCTGCGCCTGCTCATGTCCAAAGCCTATAGTCCCGACAATCTATTGATCAACCTGGCGCCGCAACTGGCGGATCCGCACTACGATATTCGCGGCCATCATATCTATTCCTTTAACCAGGTAGAAAAAGCTGAGAAATGGCGCCACGAGTTTCTCGCCGGACTCGACTGATGACGCGCCGCGGACATCGCACAAAACGTATTGCAAACGCGATTACGCAATTGCCATGGCGCGACGTTGTGAATCCGTATGGTCCAACCGAAGTCCTGAATGCGGAGCAACTCGAAAGAATCATCGATGGGGCACTGACGATTCTCGAATCGCAGGGAATGCGATTCCTGGAGCCAGCCAGCCGAAAAGCGCTCAAAAACGCGGGTGCGGACGTCGACGAAGAGACCAGAATGGTGCGCTTCGATCGACAGCTGATTACTCAAATGCTTGGGCTTGCGCCCTCGGAGTTCGGTCTCAGGGCGCGCAACCCCGCGCATAATTTGCATGTTGGTGGGAATCATATTTTCTTCGCGTCGGTTGGCGGACCGGCGTTCTGCAGTGACCTCGACAAGGGCCGCCGGCCTGGCACGTACGCCGAGATGTGCGACTTCCTGCGCCTGGTGCAGAGTCTGAACATCGTTCACCAGGAAGGCGGCGGCGCTTTCGAAGCGATGGACCTGCCCGCGGAAACACGGCACCTGGACTTGTACCTCGCGCAGATTCGTCTAACCGACAAGAATTGCCAGTCTTACGCGCTCGGTGGAGCCCGCAGCAGGGATTCTATTGAGATGGCGTGCATTGCGCTTGAGACTGACAGGGCTGACCTGCTGGCAAGCCCTGCATTGCTCGGTATCATTAATACGAACTCGCCGATGCAGCTCGATATACCGATGACGGAAGCGATTCAGGAACTCAGCGGCGCCGGCCAGGTTTGCTGCGTCACGCCGTTTACACTGGCAGGCTCGATGAGCCCGGCAACACTCGCCGGGACGCTGGTGCAACAGACGGCGGAGGTTCTCGCCGTTGTAGCGTATACGCAGGTAGTCAGGCCCGGTGCCCCGGTCATGTACGGCAGCTTCGCATCGAACGTTGACATGCGCACCGGCTCGCCGGCCCTGGGCACACCCGAGTACACGAAGGCGGCACAGGCGAGTGGTCAGATCGCGAGGAAGCTCGGGCTGCCGTATCGCTCGAGCAATACAACCGTTTCAAACTGCATTGACGCGCAGGCCGTGTTCGAGAGTGAGATGTCGCTTTGGGGCGCGATCATGGGTGGCGCGAATTTCGTCAACCATGCTGCAGGCTGGCTGGAGGGTGGGCTGACCGCGTCGTTTGAAAAACTCATCCTGGACGCAGAAATGTTGCAGATGATGGCGGAGTACTTGCGCCCGATCGACGTGACCGACGATGAACTGGCGCTGGACGCCATCGCGGAAGTCGGACCCGGCGGTCATCACTTCGGCACCAGCCACACTCTGGCGCGCTACGAGACGGCGTTTTACTCACCAATCATGTCAAATCGCCAGAATTTCGAAGCCTGGGAGGAAGCGGGCAGCATCGATGCGGGCGCACGTGCCAACGCGATCTGGAAGCAACTCCTCCAGGAATACGAACAGCCCGCGCTCGACCCCGCAATTGATGAGGCGCTCGTTGCGTATGTTGACAAACGCAAACTGGAGTTAGCACATGCGACCAACACTTAGTGTCGTCTCAGACGATCTCATCAAAAAAATTCTCGATGAGGCCAAGCGCATCATGGCTGAGACGGGGATGGAGATTCGTGGCGAGATATTGCGGCAACGCCTGCTCGATCATGGCCTGAAAACGGACGCGAGCGGCAAGCGAATCCTGTTCTCGCCGGACGACGTTGACGCCGCCGTAGCGAGCGCGCCCAAATCGTTCACTCTTTACAATCGCGACGGGCAGCCGCACGCGGAGATCGGCGGCAACAATGTGCATTACGTGCCGGGCTCGAGCGGGCTGAAAATTCTCGATCATCGCAGCGGCGAGACGCGGCTCGCGAACTCGACCGACTTCATCGAGTACGCACGGCTTTGCGACGGGCTGGAGCACATCGCCTACCTTGCAACGGCATTTTCGACCAATCAAGATATCGAATCGCAGGTTTCCGATGCCTGGCGCCTGTACATGACGCTGACGACGTCGAAAAAACCGGTCGTATCCGGTGCGTTTAGTGAGCACGGCGTACCGCGCATGGCAGATATGTTGCAGATGTTTCGTAGTGACCGTGCCGAGCTGATCGAAAAACCAATGTCGATTTTCACCATCACGGCGACCGGCAATTTCCGCTACGGGGAAGATTCCTGCCAAAACCTGCTGGATTGCACGGAGGTGGGCATCCCGGTGGAAATCGTGCCCGTTACGTTGATGGGACTGATCGCGCCGGTGACGCTGGTCGGTGCACTGGTGTTTCATTGTGTCGATGTGTTGACCGGGCTGACGATGGCACAAATAGTCAGGCCGGGTACGCCGGTGATATTCGGTGGTGCGCCGGCAACATTTCACATGAAAGCTGCGAGCTCCCCGATGGCCGCGATTGAGGCCCAGCACCTGAATACGGCGTATGTACAAATCGCGAAGACGCTCGATTTGCCAACGCAAGCTTACATGGCCTTGAGCGACGGCAAGTTGCTCGATGCCCAGGCGGGCGGGGAATCGTTCAGCAGCGCGTTGCTTGCTGCGATCGCCGGCGTCAATTCCGTGTCGGGGCCGGGCATGCTTGACTTCGTACTGACGTTCAGCCTGCCCAAGCTGGTATTCGACAACGAGATTTGCGGACAGGCGCTGCACTTTGTGAGAGAGATTGAGCCATTGGATGACTTGCCAACGATGGGTCTCGTGGAGCACTTGATGAAGGAGGATCACCTGATCACAGCGCCGCATACGATTGAGCATTGGCCGCACGAGCTCTACATGACCGGACCTGTTATTGATCGGCTGAATCGCGAGACATGGGAAGAGGCTGGCTCAATGGAACTCTATGATCGGGCTTGTGCGGAAGTGGAAGAGCGACTGGCGAATTACATGCCGTT
>CAZVLT010000098.1:0-2130 GCA_964628105.1 uncultured Woeseiaceae bacterium
GACGAAAATAATGGTGACGATCAGCGGAATCACGACCATCCTGATCGCATTGATGAACACGGTACCGAATGGCGCCGATCCCTCGGCAACCGCCAGTAGCCACTCGTTGCCCGTCGCTGCGGCCGCGAGTCCGACTGCCAGCCCAAGGATCAGGCCTGCCGCTATGGCGAAGTGGAGCATTTGTTGTCCCCTTAATTAAGTTTGGGCTACCGCGCCTAGCCCACTCGTTTCTTGGCCGCTCGCCAGTGACGATCGAGCGATTCGACGTTGAAGTCCCTGAAGCGCTTGCCGTCCGCGGTCACAGCTTGCTCCATATCCCGAAAACGCCGCTCGAATTTGTAATTTGCGCCAGTGAGCGCTTTTTCCGGGTCGATACCGAGATGCCGCGCGAGATTCACCACGGCAAACAGCAGATCACCGAATTCCTCCTCTACGCTCGCTGAATTACGGCTGCCGACCGCCTCGTCAAGTTCGTCAAGCTCCTCGTGAATTTTATCCCTCACACCTTCCCTGTCAGGCCAATCAAAGCCAACCCGCCCTGCACGTTTGCCGAGTTTTTCGGCACGTTTCAACGCTGGCAACGCTCTTGCGATGCCGGCGAGAGCACTATCGTCGACGTCATCCAGGCGTTCCCCTTCCTTGATCTGCTCCCAACTGCCGTCCTGTACGCCGGCCGCGCGCTCTGCGTCGCTGCCGAAAACATGCGGGTGACGTCGAATCATCTTGTCGCTGATGCCCCCCGCCACATCGTTGAAATCGAAGTGGCCGGCCTCCCTGGCCATCTGCGCATGAAAGACAACCTGCAGCAGCAAGTCTCCCAACTCGTCACGCAAGTCCTGCATATTGCCGCGCTCGATAGCATCCGCCACTTCATAGGCCTCTTCAATCGTATACGGAGCGATGCTGGAGAAATCCTGCTCGACGTCCCACGGACAGCCATTTTCAGCGTCGCGCAGCCGCCACATAACTTCAAGTAGATTCTCTATACTTTCCATAACTTACTTATTTATCAGTATTTTTCTAAACTCAAGTAACATATAAGCTGTCGCACCCCAGATTCGCTCTCCTTCCCAATCGAATTCAATCATGGGTATTTCGCGACCGTGAAACTCTCGTGTCGTGCGAATTTCATTGCCCCCGTCCAGAAAAAAATTCAACGGCACCTCGAACGTGTAGTCAACTTCCGAGTGATCGATCACAAGTTCAATGTCACCCGAAATCAAACCCACCACAGGCGTAACGGCATAGCCTGTGATCGTCGGCATCGTGCGCAGGTAGCCGATGACTGCTACGTCGTGTGGCGCTATGCCAACCTCTTCATGCGTTTCTCGCAACGCCGCCGCTTTCACATTCTCGTCATGCTCTTCCATGCGGCCACCCGGAAAGCTCACCTGCCCCGCATGATGTTTCAGTTCTGCAGACCGCTGTGTGAGGAGAATCGACAAGTCCGAGGCGCGTTCGAAAATAGGCACAAGAACGGCGGCGGGTTTCAACTGCGCACTGAGCTGTTCGCGCATCGGCTCTGGCCAGCGCGAACTGCCCGGCGGCATCACAACGTCCGTCGGGTTATGCGGAAGCTCCGTAGCCGCGAGGCGCTGGCGAATATCTGCAGACGTAAAGCTAACATCGCCGACCGATTTCGACGCGCCGCTAATGTTTAATACCGCCCTCAGTCAGCGCGGCAGGATCCAGCAAGCGATCCAGTTCCTCATCGGTCAGGTCGGTCATCTCACGAGCGACCTCTTTGACCGGACGCCCTTCCTGGTACGCTTTTTTTGCCACAGCTGCGCCCTTCTCGTAGCCGATTACGGGATTCAGCGCCGTCACGAGAATCGGGTTGCGGTCCAACGCGTGATTGATATTGTCGATATTCACCGAGAATCCTGCGATCGCCTTGTCGGCGAGGCAGATGCTGGCATTGGCCAGCAAGTTAATGCTTTGCAGCAGGTTGTACGCGACAATCGGCAGCATCACGTTGAGTTGGAAATTACCTGACTGCCCCGCTATGGCGACCGTGGCGTCGTTGCCCATGACCTGAGCGCACACCATTGCCACGGCTTCGGGAATGACCGGGTTCACTTTGCCCGGCATGATGCTTGAACCTGGCTGCAATGCCGGCAATGCGATCTC
>CAZVLT010000098.1:2230-5345 GCA_964628105.1 uncultured Woeseiaceae bacterium
GCGAGGGCGACGAGGCGCTTCATCGTGTCGGCGAGGCGCTCGGATGCGTGCTCGACCTGTGCTCGCCAGCCGTCGAGTTCCTGTCCGAGCGTTACCGGCATAGCGTCCATGAGATGCGTGCGTCCCGTCTTCACGATGTCGCGCGTCTCGCCGACCTTGGCCTCGAGAATCTCGGACAAATGCCGCAACGCGGGCAGCAACTTGGTTTGTATCGCGATCGCTGCACTGACGTGCACACAGGTCGGAATCACGTCATTACTGCTCTGGCACATGTTCACGTGATCATTCGGATGCACGTCGGAGCCCGTTGCGGCTGTCGCCAGGTGAGCGATAACCTCATTGGCGTTCATGTTCGAACTGGTACCCGACCCGGTCTGAAAAACGTCGATCGGAAACTGCGCGTCGTGGTCGCCGTCGGCTACCGATTGCGCCGCCTGCTGGATAGCAATCGCAATATCGCTTTTGAGCAGACCCAATTCAGAGTTGGCGCCCGCCGCGGCCCACTTCACGAGACCCAGCGCCGCGATGAACTGGCGCGGCATCGTGAGCCTCGAAATCGGAAAATTATCGACCGCGCGCTGCGTCTGCGCGCCCCAGAGCGCATCGTCCGGAACCTGCAGTTCGCCCATGCTGTCCTTTTCGATGCGGTATCCCTTGTCACTCATTGCTCGTCGTGCTCCGTACGGCGTTTTTGCACCGTCTGGTGATGATTAGTTGGTGTATGATTCGCGCTTTGCGCGCGCAAGTCTACACTGGTTTATTGCTCATGAATGGCTCTGGCACATGAAAGGCTCTACCCTGAGAGCCCTCTCCCCGGCCGACGGCCGCTATTCCGATAAGGTCAGGGGCCTGCGCGATATCTTCAGCGAATATGGCCTGATCCGCTTCCGCGTACTGGTCGAAGTTCGCTGGCTGCAGTCGCTCGCGGACGAAGCCGATATCACCGAACTAGCGCCGCTGTCGTCGGTCATGAAGGATGTCCTGAATCACGTGGTCGATGGCTTTTCGCTCGATGATGCGGAACGCGTGAAGAAAATCGAGGCAAGCACAAACCACGACGTTAAGGCCGTTGAGTATTTCATCCGCGAAAAACTGGGAGACGGCCCCGAGACACAAGCTCTTAAGGACTTTCTTCACTTCGGGTGCACGTCTGAAGACATCAACAACCTCGCGTACGCGCTGATGTTGCGCACGGCGCGTTCCGACGTTTTGATCCCGCAGATGCGCGATCTGCGTAACAAACTGTCGACACTGGCCATTGAGCACGCCGATGTATCGATGTTGTCACGCACGCATGGCCAGACAGCGAGCCCGACGACGCTCGGCAAGGAATTTGCGAACGTCGTTGCCCGACTTCGCAGAGTACAAGAGCAATTTGCCAAGATTGAGATTCTTGGCAAGTTCAATGGCGCGGTCGGCAACTTCAACGCGCACGCAATCGCCTATCCGGACGCCGATTGGCCTGCGATCAGCCAGCGCTTTGTCGAATCTCTGGGTGTACATTGCAACCCGTACACGACGCAAATCGAACCACATGACTGGACGGCGGAGTACGCGCAGGCATTGATGCGTTACAACACGATACTCATCGACTTTTGCCGCGACACCTGGGGCTACGTGTCCCTGGGCTACCTCAATCAAAAGATTGCCGAGAACGAAGTTGGTTCCTCGACCATGCCGCACAAGGTCAATCCGATAGATTTCGAAAACGCCGAGGGCAACTTCGGCATGGCGAATGCGATGCTTGGACATTTCGCAGAAAAGCTGCCGATCTCCCGCTGGCAACGTGACCTCTCGGATTCAACAGTACAACGTAACTTTGGAGTTGCGGCGGCACACATCGTTATCGCATTGCAGTCCCTGTTGCAGGGCATCGGTAAGTTGCAGGTCAACCATGCCGCGATTCAGGCCGATGTATCAAAAGCCTGGGAGGTACTCGCCGAGGCCGTGCAATCTATCATGCGGCGTTACGGCGTACCCGAGCCCTACGAAAAGCTCAAAGCGCTTACGCGCGGGCAAATTGTGACCAAGGAAGTACTGCACAAGTTCATCAAGACGCTTGATATCCCCGAATCTGAGAAGAAACGTCTGCTGAAACTCACGCCCGCGACTTATATCGGTCTCGCGGCACAACAGGCACGCGATATCTGAGCAGGTTTGCATGCTGAAACTTCCGGGAAACCTGTCGGCCGAAGAGTTTCTGAAAAAATGCTGGCAGAAAAAACCGCTATTCATGCCACAGGCTCTCGACCGGGTACGTCCTGCTGTGACGCGCAACGAACTTGCCTGGCTTGCCACCCTCGAAGACGTTGAGTCTCGTATTGTGTTCGTTGATCGCAGCGGTACTGGAACGCGCTACCGGGCCGAGAGCGGGCCATTCGATGCGGATTTCCTGCAAGCGCTGCCAAAGCGCGACTGGACGTTGCTGGTGCACGATGTGGAAAAGCACCTGCCTGCGATGCGCGCATTATTCGAACAGGTGCCTTTCATTCCCGATTGGCGCATAGATGATTTGATGGTCAGCTTCGCGGCGCCCGGTGGTGGCGTCGGACCCCATCGGGACAACTACGATGTATTCCTGTGCCAGGGAATTGGTATCCGCAACTGGCAATACACGACAGCAAGTATCGCCAGCGACATTGACGCAAGTCCTGACCTGGCACTGCTGGTTGAGTTTGATGGCGACGCGTCCCACGACGCATCAGCCGGCGACGTTTTGTACCTGCCACCCGGAGTTGCGCATTGGGGAACGGCAACCCGCGCCTGCATCACCTACTCGATCGGGTTTCGTGCCCCGCAGGTGTCCGATTTGATGCCACCAATATCGGGCACGATCGAAGGTGACGACGCGTTCTACGAAGACCCGGACCTCGAGGTAACCGAAGCCCTCCCCGGATACCTGTCGCCGGCAGCAACGCGCCGAACCCGAAAATTGCTGGGGATGTCAGGTGAAGACTCGGACGACCTGTCCGGTATTCTTGGCCGTTTCGTAACTCAAACCAAGGCGGATATGACGCCCGAGCATGTCGAGGACGATGTCGCCAAGGGGGTCATCCGCAACCTCGCGTCGCTGGATCAGCTCCGGCTTCACGGCATGACGCGCATCGCCTATGAT
>CAZVLT010000098.1:5445-8123 GCA_964628105.1 uncultured Woeseiaceae bacterium
CCTGAGGCGCACATTCGGCGCGGCATGCGAATGGTCCTGATCGACGAATCGTCACCGAAAACGTGACGTAGTTGGCACTGAGCACGCCGCCTATCCCGGTACTATGTCCGGTCTATGGAAGAATCCCGGGAAAAAGGTAAACGTTGGGTAATCTCGACCGAGGAAGAGATGCGTCAGGCGGTGATCGACGTATCGCGTGAAGCCTCACGAAAGGTTTCCATCTTTACGCATGACCTGGAGCCCGGCATTTACGACGATCCGGAATTCCTGGAGGTTATCAAACGACTCGTCTTGTCAAAAACTTACGCACGAATTCGCGTATTGATAGCGGACCCGTTGCGCGCGATCAAAAACGGCAATAATTTCGTGCACCTTGGCCGCCGTCTGAATACCTATATTGAATTTCGGCATGTACGCGAGGATTTGCGTACGCATGGCGAAGCGTTCTGCATCGCGGACAAAACGGCCCTGGTCTATCGATTGCAGGCAATCCGCTGGGAAGGTATCGCGGATACTTTTGAACCTGCCGTGGCAAAACTCTACGAATCGATGTTTGACGAAATCTGGTCGGCCAGCGAAGTAGAAATGGAATTCCGCCAACTCGGCATTTAGTTCGTAGGAGTGGGCCTTGCGCCCAAGGGGCGCTCCTACGGTGATACCATGAGCCCGCCTATGGCGCTCTCTCTCGAAAACCAGGTAGAAAACCGCAGAGTCATCCTCGGACTGTCCGGGGGTGTGGATTCGGCTGTGGCTGCCGTTTTGTTACAGCAGGCTGGCGCCGATGTGCATGCATTGCACATGACCAACTGGGAAGACGATGACGGATACTGCACTGCAGCGGACGACCTGCAGGATGCTCGAAACGTCTGCGAGCAGCTCGACATGCCCCTGCACCACGCGAACTTCTCAAAGCAGTACCGCGATCAGGTCTTCGAGTATTTTCTCGATGAGTATCGTGCCGGCCGAACGCCGAATCCCGATGTTCTGTGCAATCGCGAAATCAAGTTCGGTGTGTTTCGAGACTACGCCAAGCGGTTGGGCGGTGACATTCTTGCGACCGGCCACTATGCGCAGTCAGAAATCGTCGACGGGCAAGGTGCACTGTTCAAGGGCGCCGACCTCGGCAAAGACCAGAGTTACTTCCTGCACGCCGTAAGTAGCGATGCGCTCGCGGAAACCATTTTTCCGTTGGGCGACTTGCAGAAAAACGAGGTTCGCCGGATTGCGCGTGAAGCCGGAATTAGTGTTCACGGCAAAAAAGACAGCACCGGCATCTGCTTCATCGGTGAACGGCCTTTTCGGGAATTCCTGAGTACTTACCTGCCGGCGAATCCAGGGCCAATGCGTACACCCGGCGGCGAGGAGATGGGAACTCATCAGGGCCTGATGTACTACACACTGGGCCAGCGCCAGGGCCTCGGCATTGGCGGCAGGAGCGACCGTGGCGAGGATCCCTGGTATGTCGTCGGCAAGGACCTCGACGACAACGCACTGATCGTCGCGCAAGGCGAACACGAGATGCTGTTCAGCGACTGGCTGATTGCGACTGATATCAGCTGGATGGGTAACGCACCCAACGGCCTGGATGAGGGGCTGCGCTGCAAGGCCAAGGTTCGGTATCGGCAGGCAGATCAGGACTGCCGGGTTACGACATTGGGCGACAACAGACTGGAGGTACGCTTCGATGCACGCCAGAAAGCCGTCGCGCCAGGACAATTCGTTGTTTTTTACGATGCAAACCGCTGCCTGGGCGGCGCCGTCATACATCAAATAGGGTAAGCGCAGGAGCAGGCGTTTCGTTATAATGCGGCCCCCGCGGTCGCCTGGCCGTCGAGGACAACCAATCCCGGAGAAAATACGATGACGGACAGCTTCGGCGCGCGCTCAGCGTTTACAGTCGGTGGTAACGAGTTTGAGATTTACCGCCTCGATGCCGTGACAGAAGGCCATGTAGAGCGTCTGCCCTACTCCCTAAAGATCCTGCTGGAAAACCTGCTGCGTCATGAGGACGGTCGCGACGTCACTCGTGAGGACATCCTGGCACTCGCAAATTGGGATCCAAAAGCAGCCCCGAGCACTGAAATTTCGTTCACGCCGGGTCGCGTCATCCTGCAGGATTTCACCGGCGTACCCGCCGTAGTCGATCTCGCCGCGATGCGCGATGCCGTCGTCAAGCTTGGTGGCTCCGCGGACAGCATCAACCCGCAGGCGCCGGCTGAACTCGTCATCGACCACTCGGTTCAGGTCGATAATTACGGTGCTGCCAACGCACTCGACCTCAACAACAAAATAGAATTCCAGCGCAACAAGGAACGCTACTCGTTCCTGCGTTGGGGACAGTCGGCATTTGAGAACTTCCGCGTTGTTCCGCCCAACACCGGCATCGTCCACCAGGTGAACCTTGAGTACCTGAGCCGCGTCGTCTTTGATACCGACAAGAACGGTACACGTTCAGCCTACCCCGACACGCTGGTCGGCACCGATTCACACACGACGATGATTAACGCCCTGGGTGTGCTCGGCTGGGGTGTTGGCGGTATCGAAGCCGAAGCCGCGATGCTCGGTCAGCCAATCACGATGCTGATTCCGAACGTCGTCGGATTCAAATTGACGAGCAAGATCAGGGAAGGCGCCACGGCGACCGATCTCGTGCTGACCGTCACCGAGATGCTGCGCGA
>CAZVLT010000099.1:0-3212 GCA_964628105.1 uncultured Woeseiaceae bacterium
GTACAAAGCCAGTTCAAATTCGGCGAACATGGTTTGTCGGAAAAACGTGCCGCGCAGGTTCTCCAGACCCTCTCCGAGGTAGAATAGTTTCTCGTCGATCGACTCGGCGTTCTTCAACATATGGTCTAGCAGTATCAACTCGAGCGACGTGGAAGGGATTTCGGCGATAAACGTCGCGTAGCCGGCCGTTTCGAATGGCTGTTCCCGCTTTGAATAGAGCGTGTGCATCGCGTGACCCCACTCATGGGCAAGTGTTGAAAGCGATGAATAGTCATCGTTATGGTTTAGCAGCAGGTACGGGTGCACGTCATAGGCGAATCCCGACATATACGCACCAGATTGCTTGCCGCGTTGCGGATACACGTGCATCCAGCGCTCATCCATGGCCTTTTTCTGGGTACTCACCCAGTCGTCGCCGAGTATGGCCATCGCTTCAAGTGTAATTTTCTTGCTGCTCTCAAGATCGAATGTGCGGTCCAGGGAAACCAGCGACGGATAGATGTCGTAGTAGTGCATCTGTTCGAGGCCGAGCATGCGCGTGCGAAGTCTGAAATAACGATGCAAAGTCGGCAGCGCCTTATTCACTTCCTTGACCAGGGTGCGATAGACGCTCGGCGGCAGGTTGTCCTGAAACAGTTCGCGATCGAGCACGCTGTCATAGTTGCGGGCCTTGGCAAGTGCAACCTGCGTTTGCAAATGCGAGTTCATCACCATGCCAACAGAGCTGCGGTACTCGGCCCATTTCCCCCAGAATGTGTCGAAGACCAGCTTGCGATCATCTCGATTCGAACTGCCGCGTGTACGGCCATAACCCTGCGAATCGACGACGACCTCTTCGCCATCGGCGAGTGTGATGGTTGGCCACGGAATGTCTGAGTTTGCCAGCAAGCTGTAGGTTCGATTGGGTGCGCCGAACGTCTGCGAAAAATAGGACAGCGTCTGTTCTGTCTCAGCGCTCAATGTGTGTGGTGCATTTCGCAGGCTGTCGTCGAGCTGAAAGGCGAACGGCACCAGTCGCTCATCTTCATCGATGTACGATTCGATGACCTCCCTGCCGACCTCAATGATCTCCGGTTGGATCCACGCAGTCACTTCGCCGAATCGCGAGAACATAATCTGCGCGAGCTGCGCGCGTTCCTGCGTTTCCGAATCTCGCAGATCTTCATCACGATTCAGCGACGCGTAGACAGAGACGCGACCGGCTTTCTTCAGGGTGTCGGAAACGAGCCGGTACGTTGCGTACAGTGACTCGGCGCTTTCTCCAAGCGTGCCGCGTCGGGAGTCGATCTCCTCGAAATCGGCTGTCACTTCCTCGCGAGCCTTGTTCCAGGCTTCCACGCTGGGATATAGCTCGGTGAGGTCCCATGTTGCTTGCGGGTCGGCAACCTGATCGTCTTTTGCCAGGGCCGCCGGGCCAGCGAACGCGACAGCAGCTACGGCGAGTGGCAGCAGGTACTTGTGCATGTTATTCCCCCAAAGAATATTCTCGTCTTAGACAGTACTCGGCTGTTCAGTTCCTGCGAATATTAAGGGGCACCGGGTGGCAGGGTCTGTGATACTTTGAAAACCAGTCAGAGATTATTTCGGGGAGCTTGCCGTGTCCAGGATCACTATCACTATGACGGCCAGCCTGGTCGCCGCTTTCGCTGCCGGGGCGTGGGTAAGCGGCTTTGAGCCGGCGAAAGAGGCTCAAGGCTATGCGGGCAACACGGCTCTTGATGAGACTGTGCCAATTTCCGAGCGTCTGCTGCGATTGGAGCAGGTAATAGTTGATGAGCGGGAAGCAAGACTGGTGCTCGAGGGCCAGTTGCTGCTCTTGATCGAAGACCTGGAACGGCTGGAAAGCACTCGTGACCGGGCGCAGCCTGAGCGTCCCATACAAGTCTCAGAAATTCGGGGTGAACAGTTGAGTAGTGGTGGCACGCGTAGAGACTATGCGGCGGCGATGCGAATGTATCAGGATCGACGCGTCGCCGATCTTGTCAGTGGCGGCTTTTCCGAAGATGAGGCACGGCGTCTTCTAAAGCGAGAGTCGGAAGCGCAATACAAAGCCATGGAGACCGCCTACCTGGCGCAACGCGACGGCGAGGCGGTGGACATGTTCAATAGCGCAATGAATGCTCAGTCGATACTGCGCGCAGAAATCGGCGATTCGGAATACGAACGATTTTTGACAGCCCAGGACGAACCAACCACTGTGCGAATAATGAATGTGCTTGATGGTTCGCCCGGCAGTTCGGCTGGATTACAGGCTGGGGACAATATTGTCAGCTACAATGGCGAGCGGACATTTTCGATGTTGGACGTGCGTGAGCTGACGATGCAGGGAAATCCGGGCGAGGACGTTATCATCGAAATTGATCGGGATGGCGTGCGCATGCAACTTAACATCCCGCGCGGACCCATCGGAGTGAGCGGCAGCGGGGCCATGGTGCGCAGCATGAGCAGGTGGGGGGGTTAATTCGTGGGTGTTCTTCGCTACTCAATACCGAACAGCTTTACGGCGCTGAGCCTGCTGCTGGGCGTATCGTCGATAATTACGACGCAACTGGGGGACCTGAGACTGGCCGCCTGGATCATCGTTTGGTGTGGCCTGCTTGATGCGTTGGACGGGCTGTCTGCCCGGTTGCTTAATGCAACGTCCAGTTTTGGCGCGGAATTCGATTCCATGGCTGATCTTGTGTCGTTCGGTGTTGCGCCAGCCGTTCTGGTACTCAACGCGGGCCTGCAGTTGGGTGGCGTTGAGTACGACTCGGGACAATTCTGGATCTTGCTGACTGCCATATCTGTCTTCGTACTTGCCGGCGCCATGCGCCTCGCTCGTTTCAACCTGGCGTCCGATCGACCAAGTGGCGGCTGGTTTACCGGTATTCCGATTACGGCTGCCGGCGGCGGTATGCTGTCTTCCCTGGTATTGGTTTTGATCTATCATGAAGAACTGGCAGATTCCCTGCCGCTACACCTCTATCTGCCGGTGCTGATGTTCGTGTTGGCCCTTCTCATGATTTCGCGAATTCGATTTCCGAAGGCGACGCGACGCAAGAGCAATTTTATCAACGTGTTTCAAGTGGTTTCGATTGCTGGCGTCTACTACTGCGGCATAACGCGAACGTATCCGGAATACCTTCTCGGTATTGCTATTTTCCTTCTCATAGCAGGCATCATAGCCGGACGCATCACGCGCGACGCCTGAGTATGGCTGCAAGACTCGA
>CAZVLT010000099.1:3312-8122 GCA_964628105.1 uncultured Woeseiaceae bacterium
TTCGCACCGCCATGCTGGTCAATACGCCGGAGAACCGTGCGAGCGTTTCTGAGAAGCACCCCTTAGGCATCGGAGAACCTGCCGATGTAGCGTCCGCTGCTTTGTACCTCGCGTCAGATGAGTCGCGTTGGGTGACGGGTGCCGAGCTAACCGTGGATGGCGGTTATTCCATTCGCCCCTGAAGGAAGCAATATGTCCACCACCATTGTCGTACTCATTGTTTATCTTGGCATTCTCGCTTCGCTGGCCATCTGGAGCCGCCGGGAAACGCACACGTTGTCGGGGTTTTATCTCGCTGGCAAAAAACTGCCGTTTTGGGTGGTTGCTTTCAGCACCAACGCTACCGGCGAAAGCGGCTGGCTTCTGCTTGGCCTTTCCGGAATGGGGTACGCCATCGGCGTTCAGGCCTATTGGGTCGTCGTTGGAGAGATTTCTGGAATCGCCCTGGCTTGGTGGCTGGTTTCGCGGCGTCTCAAACGGTTGAGCGATGAGACAGACGCAATTACGGTCCCGGACGTCATGGTTGCGAAGTTCGCCGACAAGATGAATCTGATTCGTGGTGTTGCTGTCGTGATCATTGTGATTATGGTGACGACCTACGTCACGGCGCAGATGGTAGCGTCGGGCAAAGCGTTCAGCAGCTTCCTGGGGATGGACTACCAGACCGGCGTGATCGTCGGGTCGATTTTCATCATTGGTTATACCTTTATCGGTGGCTACAAGGCCGTGTCCTACACCGACGTTGTTCAGGGTGTACTGATGTTGCTTGGACTGATCGCCGTTCCCGCGGCCGCGATCATCGCCTCAGGGGGCTGGGGCGAGGTCAGGAGCGCATTGTCTCTGCAGGATCCGGCGCTGCTGGACATGTTTGCCGTCGCCGATGGTGGCAGACCGGCCTGGATCGTAATTGTCAGTTTCATCGCCATCGGCTTGCCGTTTCTCGGCGTGCCACAACTTTTGGTTCGCTTCATGTCAGCGCGTGATGATAACGAGATCAAGAAGGCGCGCATCATGTCGGTCGCCGTATTGATAATATTTACGGCCGGTGCGGTAACAGCGGGTGTTGCTGGCCGGGCATTGTTCCCTGGACTGGAGGACGCCGAAACGATCTTCCCGGTCCTGTCGAATAACCTGTTCCCGGAAATCATCTCCGGCATGCTGCTGGTTGTCGTGCTGTCGGCCATCATGTCGACCGTGGATTCGCTGTTGTTGCTCGCATCTTCGGCTGTCGTTCGCGATACCTACCAGAAAATCATCGGCACGGTGAAGAGCGATGCAGCGTTATCCAACTACGGCAAACTCGTGACCGTTATTATCGGTGCTATTGCCGTTGTTTTTGCTATCCAGGAGCCGCGAGTCATATTCGACTTCGTGCTGGCGTCCTGGTCGGGGCTGGGCTCGGCTTTCGGCCCGGCCCTGGTCGGCATTCTCTATTACAAACGCATCACCTGGGCCGGTGTATTGTCCGGCGTCCTGGGTGGCTTCCTGGTCAATGTCGCCTGGCTGGCCTGGCTCAAGGACGACTTTTACGGCCTCTATGAGGCAATCCCGGGTTTTGCCGCGGGTTTTGTCCTGACCTATTTGGTTAGCTGGATGACGAGCGAAAAATAATCGCCTGATGTGGGCAAAAATGTAACCAAATCGACGCGGAGCGCCTATAAGAGGTTATGAATTCAATTTTGAGGGTTTTCCGATGCGCACATTGAAGTTTCTTGCCGTGATATTGCTTCTGGCAATGCCGGCGGTTGTCCACGCAGATGCGTCTGACGTTCCGGGTTCAGCCGCCTGGTATTTCCACGTAGACCTTGGGGCGATGCGATCTGAAGGCGCCGGTCAGGGCCTTTATGCGTGGCTTGGTGACGAGGTTTTTGACGACATCAGGGAAGATGTCGGTATCGATCTCGATTCCGAAGTGGACCGGCTTACGGCGTACTCGCTAGCGGATCAGGGCCCGGTCATAGTGATTGAGGGCAATATCAGTCAGGAGACCAAAGATAAAGTGCTTGCGTATGTTGCGGTCAGTGGCGATTTGCGGCCGTTGACGTCGTCCGGCAAGAGTTATTACCACTTACAGGACGGCGACGACAATCACGAGGGGATGAGTTACGAAAGCGGCGATATCAGTATTGATATCGACTCGCTCGAGGACGAAGCCTGGGTCAGCATGGCGATCGCGAACAAACTGGTTGTGACCTCCAACGAGGCGCAAATGCAGCAGCTGTTGGCGAGTAACGGCAAGATCGCGGGCGCCGGAAGTCATAACGGGGCGCTGATCGTGCTCACTGCCGAGAAAACGTTGCTGCAGGCAGGCATGAATTCGGAGCTGATGAATGAAGATGGCGACTCGGATTGGGACTCAAATATTCTGCGCAACGCGAAGCAAATTGCGATCCTGGTTGCGGCAGCAGAGAATAAACTCGCAATCGAGGCGAAGCTTGTGACGACGGAGTCAGACATGGCGCAATCTATGGCCAGTGTCGTGCGCGGACTGATCGGTCTAGCCTCGTTTAGTGATGAGCTGGACGCCGAGGCGCTCGCGGTTCTACAGGGTACAAGAGTTGAGGTTGATGGCAACGAATTGAGCATATCGATTGCGGTCGATCCCGCTTTTCTTGTCGCGACACTCAGTGACTAAGGAGCTGCAACTTATCGATGCCGCGAAAGCGGGGTCTGCGGATGCATTCACGGACCTCGTTCTCAGTTACCGGGATCGTCTGTTACGATTCCTGCTCACACGTTGTGCCAGCTATGCGGACGCGGAGGATGCACTGCAGGACACCCTCATCAATGCTTACCGTTACCTGCACTCGTATGACCCACGCTGGCGCTTCAGTACCTGGTTGTATCGCATCGCCATTCGCAACGCGCAGAAAATTCGATCGCAAAACGTGGTTGAACTTGGTGATCTCAGCGACGAAGAGAGTGATCCGTTACAGCAGTGTATTGCGGCATCGGAAACGGAAAATCTCTGGATATGTGCTCGTCGACTGTTGAATGACGATGTGTTCGCCGCGATGTGGTTGCGTTACGCGGAGGACATGTCGGTGAACGATATTTCCAAAGCGCTTGATCGGTCGGCGTCCTGGACGAAGGTGAATCTGCTCCGCGGTCGTCGCGCCCTGGATGCCGAACTGAACAGCAGTGCGAACGAGAGTAAAGCTTATGGATAAGTTAGCGAAACAATTACGTGCGGATGCCGAACGCATCGAGATAAATGTGTCGGATGAACTCGATCAGCGAATCGCGGCATCACTGCGAGGCGTGTCGCCGAGGACGGAGCCGGGTTTGGAAACCCCGGCGCTCATCCGGCCGAGACCTGCGAGTTTCTGGTGGGCCAGTAGCCTTACCGGCATTGCCGCGGCCGCCGTGGTCATCGCGATAGTTAATTCTCAATCACAGCAAGCGGAACCGGCAGGCGGGGCCGCTACAACCTCGCCCGTCACAATAGCGGCGACGGTGCCCGTGATTGACTGGAAGACGGAGTCTGCGATGCTGACCAGCCCTCTGCGCCAAGAGCTCGAAAATCTTCAATCCGATATGAAAAAGGCGGAGCAGAAGGTTAAGGAAGATATCGGTCTGTGAGGCTGGATTTGGTATTATCGAGAGCATGGCCCGTGCAATTATTCTCGTTTTGGATTCATTCGGAATCGGTGCCACCGCGGACGCCGACAAGTTTGGTGACGTCGGTTCGGACACGTTGGGTAATATCGCGCGCGTACGCGCCGATTCGGACGCGGGTCCGCTAAAGCTGCCAAACCTGGCGCAGCTGGGCCTGTTTCACGCCAGCAAGGAAAGTACCGGCGCATTTCCCGCCGGTGTGACAACTGATACCGAGATTATCGGCGCCTACGGCCACGCGGCCGAACTCAGTACAGGCAAAGACACGCCTAGCGGTCATTGGGAAATCGCCGGCGTGCCAGTGTTGTTCGACTGGGGCTACTTCACCGCCAAAGACGAGACATTCCCGCCGCAGTTACTTGATGAGTTGCGTGAGCGCGCTGAACTTCCGGGCGTGCTCGGTAATTGCCATGCATCAGGGACAACCATCATCGCCGAACTGGGTGACGAACATGTCGCGAGCGGCAAGCCGATCGTCTATGCCTCGGCGGACAGCGTTTTCCAGATCGCATGTCACGAGGAGGCATTTGGTTTACAGCGTTTATACGATCTTTGTGACATCGCACGCGAGCTCGTCGATCAATACAACATCGGCAGGGTTATTGCACGACCTTTCGTCGGCGACGGACCGGATACTTACGTTCGCACCGGAAACCGCCGCGACCTGACCACGCCGCCACACGCACCGACGGTGCTCGACAAACTTGTTGAGAGTGGTGGTGACGTGATCAGTATCGGCAAAATTTCGGACATCTATGCGCACAAAGGTATTACGAAGAAGGTGAAGGCAACCGGTAACGCGGACTTATTCGATGCGACGCTCGCGGCGATGCAGGACGCGGGAGATCGGTCGATCGTATTCACGAACTTCGTGGACTTCGACATGCTGTACGGCCATCGCAGAGATGTTGACGGTTATGCCTCGGCGCTGGAGTACTTCGACCAGCGCCTGCCGGAACTCATGAAGGAGTTGCAAGACGATGATTTGTTGGTCTTATGCGCCGATCACGGCTGCGACCCGACCGCGGAGGGCAGTGATCACACGCGTGAACACATTCCCGTCCTGGCCTACGGCGCGGGAATCACACCCGGTTCACTCGGGCTTCGCGAAACCTTTGCCGATATTGGCCAGAGTCTTGCGGCGCACTTTGAACTTGAGCCGATGGACTACGGTACAAGCTTCCTCTAGCCG
>CAZVLT010000100.1:0-4048 GCA_964628105.1 uncultured Woeseiaceae bacterium
GTAATCCGCGACGGCCGCGAGCAGGAGTTTGCGTACCCAAAATACGATCCTGAGTTGATCGAATTCGCCGGCGTCGACGATTCCGCTATCGCCCGCCAGGGTTTCGGCCGCGGCCTGTGCGCGATCAGCGATCAACTCGTCGCGGTTGGTTCATCACCATCGACGATTACAGTGTTCGACCTGACAAGTGGCCAAACGGTCTTTTCAGTCAATTTTTCCATGGATATTCGAAACGCGATCCATGGCCTGGCCGTCTGGCCATTCGCATTTCCCCAGGACTGACAGCACCCGTCCGACGTCGCCATTGAACAGGATATTGATACCACTGACGCCGGCAATTTTCGCAACCTCGGACACGACTTCGGCACAAACGGATTCGCCCTCAGCAACCGGATCGGAAGCGTCTGCAATGCGTTTGACCAACTGCCGCGGAAGCGGTGCTCCGGCGTCCGCCAATTTCAGGGCATTGGCCGCAACTCCGGAGTCCAGTAGCGGGACCTCGACGAGAATGGAGGCCCTGTGCGTCAGTTTGAGCGACACGACACTCGCCATATACTTGGCAACAAGCCCGGAATTAAGACATGGTTGTGATTGCAGAAACGTCGCACCGGCATCGATTTTTTCGATGAGTCGATTCCCCTGCCAGTTCTTGTCGGGTTCGACAATCGTAGCCGACGATCCGAGGGTGAATCCAGATTCCGCCAGATCATCGGCACTTTCTCCAACAAGCTTCGCGATCGCGAGAAGTTTGTTGCTGGTTGTATCAAAAACACTCTTGACCTTACCCCTCAGGGAGTCAGGCAGTTTTCGTCCGCGCTCGAGCAACACGTTGCGCACGCCGAGCGCCGCTGCCCCGATCAGGTCACCCTGCAACGCAAGCCTGTTGCGGTCGCGAGACGACATGCGCAGTACCACGTCGGCGCCGGCGTCCAGAATAATGCTCGCCGCCGCCAAGCTCGCGATCGGGCCATCGGCGTAACGGTCATTTCCGATTTGTACAGCGTCGACAGAGTCGCGCAAACAACTCACCACCTGACGCAACTCGGCGGCTGTCGTATCAGGACGCAGCACTGGCTCCGCCGTTATAACGAAGTCTTTACCGCGCAGGGCAGATCGAAACGTGTTCAAAGCCAACTCACTCTGGAAACCTGGCAATAGTGTCCGGTCATCGGGCCTCTGCTGTCAATCATTGCTCACGCGCCCGACTTGCAGTAGCAGTCACGTCGAGGTATATGCTTCAAACCGTTATCGAAACTGGAACAGACCGGACATGAAAAAACTACCTGAATTGCAGTGGATGCAGGGATTTCGAAAGCGCCTCGATCAGGCCGGTTATCAATCCGAAGGACTTCGAGAGCTGTTGGGATCGTCCAATCCACCGACGCCGAGCGAAATGCCGCTCGCGATGCACCTTACTCGTGCGATTACGCCGCTCAACACCTATCTACGCTTGTTCCTGCTGGGCCAATCGGTGGATGCCACCGCAGCGCGTGAAACAATTTCCGATCAGTTTGTCGACAACTGCGTGAAATTCGGGCTGCTCGCAACGGCCGATGATCGATTGTACGCGAACATCGTGATTGTTCCTGTCGATGACCTGCTGTTTGCGTCAGACGCTTTTCGCAAGCTTGGCACACCTGAGGCTGCTGACTTCGTTCTTCCCGCCAGTACGCATTCAGCCGATATCTTGCGCCGAGTTACGATGCGTGGCGATGTTGACCGATGCCTGGATCTCGGTTGCGGCTGTGGAATTCACGCCCTGTTCGCCGCGCGGCACAGCGCGAGAGTCGTTGCGTCGGACATCAGCGCCGCTGCGATTCAGTACACGGCGTTCAACGCGATGTTGAATGGCATCAGCAATGTCGATTGCATTGAAGGCAGCCTGTTCGAACCGGTAGCGGGACAGCGATTCGATCTCATCATATGCAACCCGCCGTTCGTAATCGGGCCCGGTCAGCAATTCGTCTACCGCGACAACGAAATGGAACTCGACCAGTTTTGTCGAGAGATCGTCCGTCAGGCAAGCGATCACCTCGTTGAGGGCGGCCATTTGCAAATGCTTTGCGAGTGGGTCGAGGTCGTAGGCGAACTCTGGAGCGATCGAGTAACGGAGTGGGTTCGTGATACGCAATGCGATGCGTGGATACTGCGTAGCGCCGCGTTGACGCCGGTGCAGTATGTGTCACAGAGGACCAGTGACCTGATCGGAGAGGGTACGCAGGGCGATGCTGCATACGATGAGTGGCTGCAGTATTTCGAGCAGAATGCCGTCCAGGCCGTCGACCCCGGCATCATCGTCCTGCGCAGGCGCAGCGATGACAACTGGGTACATATGCACAGTATTTCAGGGGACCTCGGGGATGACGCTGGTGACGCCATCGTGGACAGCATTGCAGCCTGCGATTTCCTCGATCTTTGTAAGGACGACGACAGCCTGGCTAAGGCTGCGTTGGCGATTTCGCCACGCGTGCGGCTGGAGCAACAATTTAGTCGGGCTGGCGATGGCTGGCAGCCGCTGACTGCCACATTGCGCCGGGAAGGGGGTCTCCCGGCGGCGGCTGAGGTCGACCTGCCGATTCTGGCTTTCCTGAATCAGCTCGACGGAAAAAAGACACTGGGGAAATCCATCGAGGCATTCAGCACCAGCGTCGGCGCAGATGCCCGTGAGCTGACAAAGCAGCTGCTACCGCCCGTCCGCCTTTTGGTCGGACGTGGCTTGCTGGTGGCGGCGGACCTCGATGCGTCGGCCTAGTACCAGCTGTAGGAGAATCTCACGCCGAACTCGCGAGGTCGATTCGTAATGACTCGACGAGAACCCCAGAAGGAATCCATGAAGTATGGATCGTCGAAGAGTACCGCACGTTCATCCGTCAGATTGCTGACGAATCCTTCCAGCGTCCATTCATCGTTGCGGATACCGACTCTCAAATCCGCAATACCGAACGATGGTTGAATGAACGTTGCGAGGTTGGAAACCTTGAATTCGCCGACAAACTCCTCAAGCTGGTTGCGTGACTCATCCTGCCAGCTGTATGAGCCCCGGACATACATGTCCGAACCCGCAGCCGGCCATGTGTACTCCGCCCATAAGTTGTACTTGAGCTCCGGCACATTCGGCAGTTTTGTACCTTTCGGAACGATGGTCGTAACCTCAAATTCTTGCGAGGTCTTCGCGTCCACCCAGGTTAGATTCAACCCAAGGTCCAGCTGGTCCGAGGGCGCTGCTCTCAGGTCCAGCTCTATCCCCGTTTGCTCGGCGTCGCCGACGTTGGCGACCATAACCTGGAACGGCTGACCGCAAGGATCGGTAAATTTAGTTGCGGGTGGCACACACGCCTGGCCGCTTGGATCGATGGTTTCGATCTGGTAATTCTCCCACTCACCGAAGAACACAGTCGCATTGACTTGCACCCGTCCATCCATCCAGCGGGACTTGATGCCCGCCTCCAAATTAACTAGCTTGTCGGGCTCGTAGGCAAGCGGCAAAACCGTAAATTGTTCCGGTACGCGATTACGGTTCGCTCCGCCCGCGCGGAAACCTTCGGAATACAACGCGTACAATAACTTCTCGTCATCGATCCGATAAGTCAGCGTCAGCTTCGTCACTACGTCACTGTTCCCACCTTGCGGATTGGTAACATCAGGCCATACGCCCGGCACTACAATAAACGGCTTGTCAACGAAGTACGTTCGATCCATTTCCTGATCGAAGTAGCGCAAGCCCAGCTCGGTCGTGAAGTCATCGCTGAAGTCATAGCTGAAATTACCGAAGACGGCCCATTGGTCCCAGTCGGTATCGTCGACCGACAGCCACCATGAAGGATCAACCCCGGTGGCCGTGTATAAATACGTCCAGTAGTAAAAGGACAGCGAGGTCAGGAACTCTTCCGTAACCGCGCGGTATTCCCAGTGTTCCGTCTTGTATTCGTAAAACGCGCCAAGCACCATGCGATATCTCTCGCCGGTGCTCGTAAGTCTGAACTCCTGCGTGAAGCGCTCATTCTCCTGCACCAGCGTATTGAAGCCGACGGCATCCTGGTTATTGGGT
>CAZVLT010000100.1:4148-7976 GCA_964628105.1 uncultured Woeseiaceae bacterium
ACGTAGTCAATGTCGCGGTCGAAATAACTGGTGACCGAAATAAACTCCATATCGCCGAACCTGCCGTCCAGCGTTATTGCAAACTGAGACCACTTGTCATCGCGTGTGTCTTCGAAGAATTTGGTTGTCTGGAGATCACCGACTGTCGGATCGTAATCGTTTCGGGCGTTTGCTTCTGTCGACTGGTTGATATACATCGCGGTAACGGACCAGTCATCGTTGACAAACCATTTCGCCGAGATTCGTCCGCCAATATGGTCGACCTTGTTGATATCATCCTGCACCACGTTGGCATTGGTCTTGGTGCCACGCTGTGGCGACGAACCCAAGACATTGTCAACAAAGCCGCCGTCGCGAGCGGAAAACCCGACTAGTCGAATGGCAAACTTGTCTTCGACCAGAGGCAGATTCAGGACACCCGAGATCTCGTGGCTGGCCGATGACATGTCGCCGGCGCGCGCCATCGCGCTTACATTGGAGTAAAACGCTGTCGGGTCAGGCTTGTTCGTGATGATGCGCAGCGTACCGGATTGCGAACTGTCACCATAAAGCGTGCCCTGCGGACCCGCGAGTGCCTCAACGCGCTCGATATCTATCATGCGCGGTTCGGGGTTGATGGAGAACTGTGTCAGGGGCTGCTCATCCATGTAGAGCGCTGCAGATGATGCGGCAATGAATGAAGCCGGGTTGTCGGACACGCCGCGGAAGACGATCTTGTTCGCACCGGCGGTGCCGCCAATGTGGCTGACGCTCGGAAGGACGCGGATGGCGTCTTCCATATTCAGGATGCCCTGGCGCTTCAGGGACTCACCGCTAATGGCCTGGATACTTGCGGAAACATCCTGCAGATTCTGTTCAATTTTGCGGGCCGTTACGACAATTTCCTCAATACCGAATGAGGCGGTATCGTCGTCCTGAGCCTGTGCCTGCTCGGCATGACCGCCGACGGCCATCGATACGGCAATCGCAATCGCGCTCTTGATGGGAAGTTCGTTAGCTCTGTTGCTTGCTACTGCATGCATTTCACACCCCCGGCTATCTCTTGTTGCGTCCGCGCCACACTGTTTCTTTTTCAACAACGCGGATCTCATCGCACTGTGGCACAGCTATCCGTAAGAGTTTACTATTATTTTTTGCCCGGATACAACAAATCGACCCCATGAACATCGAAACACCCTTGAGGTCGCTGGGCGCCATTGACGCGTCCGCCCTGATCGACGCTGTCCTCGCTCGGGATGACGATGCCTGGCTGGATAATACGCAGCGTCAAAATGCCTACGAGGTCCACAAACAGACGCAGTCGATAGTGCTGATATTTTGCGACGGCTCGAAGGAGGAACTTGAGGTCAGCAAGCACAGTGGCTGGGACCTGCTTGCTGATGCCGCGATACCCGTGATGCACGAGCTTATTGAGCGCGACTATCCAAAAGGCGGAATGATTATTCGTGCGATGGCAGCCAAACTCTTAGCGGGTGGACGAATTAACCCGCATTTTGATAGCCATGCAACATTTCGACGCAGCCATCGAATTCATGTTCCCATCACGACCAATTCCCGCGTGCGTTTCACGATAGATGGACGACCATATCGCCTGAAGGTCGGTGAGGCCTACGAAATCAACAACCAAAAGACGCACAGCGTTATCAATTCGGGATCGGAAGACCGCATCACTTTCATTTTCGACTACATGCCACCGGACCAGATCGGCCGACGTCTATGATCGAATCGAATCCGGCTGCCAATCTTCGGGAAGGTTTTTCAACAGTGGCTTGAGTGGTTCGATTAACGGCTCAAGTTGCTGCTCGTAGTTACGCCAGCGATGCATCGCACCCTTATATATCGGGGAGCGTACTTGCTCCGAACTCGCGGTCTTGACCGCGCGTTCCGTTTCATAGAATTTCAGACACGCATCATCCCAAGGTAACTCGCAGTACTCAAGAATGCGTCGCACCTGAGACTCGAGGTCCGTGACCGTATCTTCGTATTGGACGCTCAGCACGTTGCCGGGGAGTACGTCGTTCCAATGCTCCATGATTCGCCGATACTCAAGGTAGAACTCGCCGAGATCGAACAAATCGTAAGTAAACGGCTGCCCGCGTGCGAAGAGCTGCTTGTAGCTGCCAAGGCAACTGTCGAGCGGATGTCGGCGCGCGTCGATGATTTTGGCGTTCGGCAATATCAGGCTCGCGAGACCAATGTGCACAAAGTTGTTCGGTAATTTGTCTGTGAAACGCGGCGCGCCCATTTCCCGGTGGTGCTCTGCAAAACTCAGGTACCGAGCCCCGAGTTCTTCGAACTGCCGATCCGTCAGGTCCGTTACAGCACGCGGATAGGATTTTCGATCCTCGCGGTTTAGTCCAACGGAGCGCGCAACGCGGCTCAGTTCGGGAAGTTCGTGCGTGCCTTCAACCTCCGGATGGCTGGCCAGAATTTGTTCGATCAGCGTCGATCCCGAGCGCGGCAACCCAACGATGAAAATCGGTGCGTTGCTCGAGTGACCTGCACCGCGGTGGCTGTCAAGAAACTTCTTGTTAAATACCTCGATGAACTGGTCGTGCAGGTCCATTGTCTGCACAGGATCATACTTTTCTCGCTCGCGCCGATTCTCGTTGCCCGCCTTGTAATAGTCGAACGCCCGCTCATAGTTCTTGCTGTCCTCATGCGCTTTGCCGAGCGCGAACTGTATGTTGGTGCGCGATTCAGCGCCCAGCCGGTCATCGCTCGCCAGCTTCTCCATCGCTTCGACTTCTTGCGGCTCAAAGCGGAACGTCTTCAGGTTGGCAAGACTCCACCATGCCTCGCCGTGGTCCGGCGTGTGCTTCGTGCACTCGCGATAGGTCTCAATTGCTTCTTCCTGATTACCGATGGTCTTGAGAACATGCCCCAGACCGCAGAGTGCCCCCGGGTGCGTTGGGGCGTATTTGAGTGCGTTCCTGAAATGCTCAATCGCCTTGTCGTGGCGACCGGCCATCGCATGGCTCGCGCCAACACCTGAGTGAGCCATCGGCCGTTCGGGTCGCAGGCGAATTGCCCTTTCGTAGGCTTCGATCGCATCGTCCTGCTGGTCCAGCTCCTGGCACGCCTGGCCAAGATCCATCAGGCCCTGATAAAAATCTGGCGCCAGGTCTAAAGCGCGCTTCAGCAAGACTTGTGCGTCCCCGTACTGTTTGGCCAGCATCGCAATTCCGGCCATAAGCCTTAGCGCATCGACATTCGACGGATCCTTGACCAGGACTTCGCGGTAGATGCGTTCCGCCTCACGCGAATTACCCATCATTTGCAGATTCAAGCCTCGCACCAGCTCCTCACGATAGGGTGTGAGCTTCATCGACTCCTCGAAATTCTTACCCGCTTCTTCGATACGTCCAAGACTTTCGAGAATCTTCGCCTTTTTCAGGCTGATTGACGCGCTGCCGGGTTCCAGTTTGGCGGCACGCCGCAAAGATTCGAGTGCCTCTTTAGGCTTGCCCTGCAGTATTAGCGCCTCGGCGAGACCCTCGTGCGCCCTGGCAAAATTGCTGTACAGGCGGACTGCCCTCGACAGCGTGTGCTCCGCCTCTTTCGCCTTGTTTTGCTTAACCAGCGATGCACCAAGTAAACAAAGCAGATTGGCGTCCCGGGGGAACGCGTTCAGTGAGCCTCGGCAGATTTGCTCCGCCATCTCGGTGTCGCCACCACGGAAAAACGTCATGGCGCGCTCAAATGACGCCTTTGCCGTATCGAATTCGCTCTCTTTCACCCGCCGTCAGCCCCGCTGAATCCTGAAGTTGCAGAATTGTGACAACTTCGGCAGCTCCCGCCAAGTGCTAATCGGTTGTTATATCCGCA
>CAZVLT010000101.1:0-1278 GCA_964628105.1 uncultured Woeseiaceae bacterium
GCAGGGCCCTGGTGACTCGCAAGATCATTGTCGACTGCGATCCCGGGCAGGACGATGCCGTAGCTTTATTTCTTGCGTTCGCCTCACCCGCGGAACTCGACCTGCTCGCTATAACTACCGTGGGTGGAAACGTTCCGCTTGATCTTACGCAACGCAATGCACGAATGATGTGTGACATTGCGGGCAAGCATGATGTGCCGGTCTATGCCGGTTGCGCCGATCCGATGTCGCGGCAATTAAGAACGGCCGAGATGATTCATGGCGCAACAGGCATTGACGGTATTGAAGTCTTCGAGCCCAAAACGCCGCTGCAATCCGGGCACGCGGTTGACTACATCGTTAGTACGCTACTCGCGGCGGATGATGCATCGATAACACTGGTACCAACCGGGCCGCTGACCAATATCGCTATGGCCATGCAAAAAGAGCCGAAGATCCTGCCAAAGGTCGAGCAGATTGTCCTGATGGGGGGCGCGATGCGTGAGGGCGGCAATCGCACGCCGTCGGCCGAATTCAACATCCTCGTCGATCCGGAGGCAGCCGACATCGTATTGAAATGCGGCAGGCCGATTACGCAGATGGGCCTCGATGTCACACACCAGGTGTTGTCCACTGTGGATCGTGTTGAGCGTATCAAAGCGCTGGACAATCCTGTTGCGCTGGCGACTGCAGGCATGCTCAGTTATTTCGACCGCTTCGACACCAAGAAATATGCATCCAGGGGTGCGCCACTGCATGATCCCTGCACGATCGCGTGGTTACTGGAGCCAGATTTGTTCGAGGGCAAGGACTGCAATGTGTCGGTTGAAACCCAGTCGGAACTCACGCTGGGACACACGGCTGTCGATTTCTGGCATGTCACCGATCGTCCAGTCAATGTTCATTGGGTTTACTCAGTCGATGCGCCAGGCTTTTATGACTTGCTGGCCGAGCGGCTCGCGAGATTTGGGGACTGACGATGTCATCGATCGTCGTCATCGGTTCGGTCAACCTCGATATCGTCGCCGCCGCGGATCGGTTGCCGGCGCCTGGCGAGACGATCACCGGAGCAGAGTTGAACCACTATCCGGGAGGCAAGGGGGCGAACCAGGCACTGGCTGCAAAGAAATTGGGCGCCGACGTCTGTCTCGTTGCGCGGGTGGGCGATGACTCTGCGGCAGAGGAAGCACTGACCCTATTGCGAGACGGTGGCGTCGATCTCAGCGACTGCGAAGTTGTCGTCGATGTGCCGACCGGTGTGGCATTGATATGCGTCTCGAAATCGGGCGAGAACCAGAT
>CAZVLT010000101.1:1378-7913 GCA_964628105.1 uncultured Woeseiaceae bacterium
ATCGCCAAAGTCGTTCCGCCGAAAGTCGATGCCGTTGATGCCACAGCGGCTGGCGATACGTTTACTGCCGCTCTGACTGTTGCGTTGGTCGAAGGTCAACCACCGGAGGATGCCCTGCGATTCGCGTGCGCAGCCGGTGCTGCTGCAACGACCAGGATGGGCGCCCAACCATCATTACCGACGCGCGACGAGGTGATGCTTCTCTTATAGATGAAATGACGACGGCAGCAAGTCTTCCATCGAATACCGGTGCCATTCGTTGTCGTCGTCTTTGAAGATAATTCGTGTTTCGGCATCCGAAAACTCGTGGATGCGTTGCCGGCAGCCGCCGCACGGCGTGCAAGCCCGGGTCTTGCCCGAGCCACCACCCGTGACAGCGATAGTGACGATGCGTTGAGCGCCCGCGGCGATCATGGCGGCAATAGCGCCGGCTTCGGCACAGCTGCCCTGCGGGTAGGCTGCATTTTCGACGTTACAGCCGACATGAACATTGCCGTGCTCGTCGATGATGGCCGCGCCGACGCGAAAGTCGGAGTACGGGCAATACGCCAGTTCCCTGACCGTACGGGCGGCGTCCAGAAGCTCCTCGTCCGTCATCTCTTATCCTTCTTTGCGCATCGGGTTGTTCGGATGTGTCGTCCAATTGGCGCTTTCTGTCACGATTTTTTCGCCGGTTCTTGCGTCGATTCCGTCAGTGACGGGTATCATCGTGATGCAGCTGTCGACCGGGCAAACACTAACGCAAAGATTGCAGCCGATACACTCTTCGTCGATGACTTCGAAGTGCCGCTTGCCGTTAACAGTATGTGTAATTGCCTGGTGCGAGGTGTCTTCGCATACAATGTGACAGCGGCCACACTTGATGCACAGATCCTGATCGATGACAGCCTTCTCGACATAGTTGAGGTTCAGGTACTGCCAGTCCGTGACGCTGGGCACGGCCCGGCCAACGACATCGGCGACTGAACTCATGCCTTTGTCATCGAGAAATGTGCTCAGACCGTCGGTCAGATCGTCAATAATCTTGAAGCCATACACCATCGCCGCGGTACATACCTGTACGTTGTCCGCACCGAGTGCCAGAAAGTCGACAGCGTCGCGCCAGTTCGTGATGCCACCGATTCCCGATATCGGGATATCAGCCGTTTCCGCGTTGCGTGAAATTTCCGCCACCATATTTAGGGCGATCGGTTTGACGGCCTCACCGCAATAGCCGCCGTGAGTACCCATGCCATCAGTCGTTGGGTACATCGTTAGCGTGTCGTAGTTCACGCGCATGATCGAATTTATCGTATTGATAAGCGACACGGCATCGGCGCCGCCGTCCTGCGCCGCCTTGGCCGGCGGCACGATATTGGTGACGTTCGGCGTCAGTTTAACGATGACAGGAATCGAAGCGGCGTCCTTGCACCATTCAGTGACCATCTGGATGTATTCGGGCACCTGACCGACGGCGGCCCCCATGCCGCGCTCGGACATGCCGTGCGGGCAGCCGAAATTAAGCTCGAAAGCGTCCGCGCCCGTGTCCTCGATCATGGGTACGTATTTCGACCAGGTTTCTTCATTCATCGAGAACATGACCGACGCGACCACCGCGCGATCCGGCCAATCGCGCTTGATCTGACGCATCTCGTCGAGATTGGACTGCAACGGCCGGTCGGTAATCAACTCGATATTGTTGAAGCCGATGACGCGTCGTTCGTTGCTGTGCAGCGCGCCATAACGTGGTCCGTTAACGTTGACGATCGGCGGGTCTTCGCCGAGCGTCTTCCAGACGGCGCCACCCCAGCCAGCTTCAAACGCGCGATTGACGTTGTACGCTTTATCGGTCGGCGGTGCCGACGCAAGCCAGAACGGATTCGGGGAACGAATGCCTAAAAATTCAGAAGTCAGGTCTGCCATTGCATAGTCTCCCCTTCGCTACCGCAGTTTTTCGTTGATTGCGATCGCCGCAACCTTGCCGTGCTGCACGGCCGATACGGTCAAATCGTCGCCACCGACAACACAATCACCGCCGGCCCATACGTTGGCTAGCGACGTCGCAAGCGATTCGTCGACGACAATCCTGCCGCCCTGTAAGTGCATGCCGTCCAGCTCATGGTCCACGAGCTTTTGACCGATGGCCTTGAAAACAACATCGGCATCCAGCACGAAAGTCTCGCCGGTCGCCGATAACTTGCCGTCAGCCCCGATTGACGTGTTTTCCAGTTTGATGCTGACAACGCTTTTGTCACCCTGCAGACCGACCGGCTGCGCCCAATGCCGAATGGTCACGCCGTCCGTCTGCGCAAGTTGTTGTTCGAATTCGCTCGCGCCCATCTGTTCGGGGCCGCGCCTGTACGCGATGACGACCTGCTCGGCGCCGAGTCGCTTGCTTTGCACGGCGATATCGATTGCGGTCATGCCGCCACCGATGACGACAACATTTCGGCCAACAGGTAACGCACTCTTGTCACTTGCCTGGCGAAGATCAGCAATGTAATCAATCGCGTCTTCAACACCTGCCAGGTCTTCGTTGTCGATGCCGAGTTGATTGACCGACCCGAGCCCGATGCCAAGGAACACGGCATCGTACTGGTCACGTAATTCGGCTAATGTGAAATCCGTGTCGAGCGTGACACTGTTCTTTATTTCTATTCCGCCGATCGACAGAATGTAATTCACCTCTCGCTGTGCGAAATCGTCAATAGTTTTGTACGCGGCTATGCCGTACTCGTTTAGTCCGCCGAGTTTGCTATCACGGTTGTAGACGACGACATCGTGGCCCAACATCGCCAGGCGATGCGCACATGACAATCCGGCAGGACCGCCGCCAACGACCGCAACAGTCTTGCCGCTGCTATCGGCGCGTTCGAATAATGCCGTGTTCTGCTCGAGCACGGGGTCCGTGGCGTAGCGCTGCAACAGACCGATATTGACCGGCTTTTCCTCGTGCGTGTTTCTGACGCAGGCCTCTTCGCACAAAATCTCGGTCGGGCAAACTCGCGCGCACATGCCGCCCATGATGTTTTCTCTGAGTATGGTGTGCGCGGAGCCGCGAATGTTGTCGCTGCGAATTTTCTGAATAAAGCCGGGAATGTCGATGCCCGTCGGACAGGCCGTGGTGCATGGCGCGTCGTAGCAAAAGTAGCAACGGTCCGCTTCGATGAGCGCCTCGGAGCGCGATAATGGCGGATGTAAGTCACTGAAATTCCGGTCGATTTCGGACTTGCCGAGTCGACTGGAACGGATATCAGGAGAGGGCTTCTGTTTCGCCATTGACTTTGCCTGCGCCTAGCGTTTGACGGCGACGGGCTCCGCCTGTTGCGCCTGAATATTCAGCGCGTCGTAGTAGGGCGCGAATGTCGGTCGATCGATGTAACGTCCGGCACCGCGTTCGACATCGAGTTCGCCGTTCGCGTAGACGACTTTGCCCTGGCTGATCGTGTGCGATGCGCAACCCTTCACGGTCATACCTTCGAAAATATTGAAGTCGACGTTTTGGTGGTCAGTCTTGGTCGATATTGTCTTGCTTGCCTCCGGGTCCCACACGACGATGTCGGCGTCGGCACCCGCAGAGATGCTGCCTTTCCTTGGATAGATATTGAATATCTGCGCTGCGTTGGTCGAGGTAACACGCACAAACTCATTCATCGTCAGCCGGCCCGTGCTAACACCGTGGTGCCACAGAACTTCAAGCCGATTCTCGATGCCGGCCGTGCCGTTAGGAATCAAGCGAAAATCATCCTTGCCTGCCGCTTTTTGGTCGGCGCAGAAACAGCAATGGTCGGATGCCGTGGTCTGCAAGTTTCCCGACTGCAGTCCCCGCCAAAGCGCGTCCTGATTTTCCTTTGATCGAAAGGGGGGACTCATGACATGCGCCGCAGCGAACTCGAAATCCTCGTTGCGATAGACGGAGTCGTCAATCAGCAGGTGCCCGGCGAGGACTTCACCGAAGACACGCTGACCCTCGGTGCGCGCGCGCGTAATCGCCCCAAGTGACTGACGGCACGAGTTGTGCACGACATAGAGCGGTACTTTGAGGACTTCGGCAATACGAATCGCACGGTTCGCGGCTTCGCCCTCGACTTCGGGCGGGCGCGATATTGGATGGCCTTCGGGACCAGAAATGCCTTTCTCGAACGTTTCTTTCTGCAACTGGAATACCAGGTCGCCGTTTTCCGCATGCACGGTCACAATCGCACCAAGTTCGCGAGCCCGCCTGAAACTGTTAATCAGTGTCTCGTCGTCGCACATGATGGCGTTCTTGTAGGCCATGAAGTGCTTAAAACTGTTGACGCCGTGTTTCTTGACCAGCGTTTCCATGTCGGCATGCACCGAATCATCCCACCACGTTATGGCAACGTGGAACGAATAGTCCGCAACCGATTTCTCGGCCCACTCGCGCCATTGCTTGTAGGCCTCCATGATGTTTTGCTGCGGATTCGGGATGACGAAGTCGATGATCATCGTTGTGCCGCCCGCGAGACCCGCAGCGGTGCCTGTTTCGAAGTCTTCGCTGGCGATGGTACCCATGAACGGCAGCTGCATGTGCGTATGTGGGTCGATACCACCCGGCATAACGTATTGACCGCCGGCGTCTACAATTGTAGCGCCTTTCGGTGCGTCGAGGCCCTCGCCGACGGCGGCGATGGTGCCGTTCTGGCAAAGTACATCGGCACGGAATGACCGGTCCGCGTTAACGACGGTACCGCCTTGAATGAGCACAGTCATGGTGAACTCCCGATTTCGTTCCTTGCAACGAAATAGTAAATCAGACCCCCCAGTATAGACCCCGTGAACCAACCATAAGTATAGAACCAGCTGAGTTCGCCGGTCGTAATCGCGATCATCGTCAGGCCGACCGGAATCAGGAATGCGGTCAAGCCGGCCCTGTTCCAGGCCGGATAGCCGGCGTTGTCCTGGTAAAGCGCCAGCAAGTCATACTTCTGACCCTTGATGGCGAAATAGTCGACAATCATGATTCCGGCTATCGGTCCCAGCAGGCTCGAGTAACCGAGCAACCAGTTTGAGTACAAACTTTCGAGGCTTACGTCCGATTCAAGCCAGCCAAGCTTCTTCAGCAGCTCCCAGGCCATGATCAAGATGCCGATAAGGCCGGTGAGAATGACGCCCTTGTTTTCGTTGATGTACTTTGGTGCGACATTTTGAAAAACATTGGTCGGCGAGACTACGTTGGCTGCCGTGTTGGTCGAAATGGTGGCGAGAATGATCATAAGCATCGACAGGACAACCCAAACCGGGCTGTCGATTTTCCCAATCAGGTTGACGGGATCAGAAATGGTCTCGCCGACGAGTTCAAACGATGCGGCTGTCAGGATCACGCCCAGTCCGGAGAACATCAACATCGTCAACGGTAAGCCGATGATTTGTCCGGTAATTTGCGCGCGTTGTGACTTCGCGAAGCGGCTGAAATCGGGAATGTTGAGCGAAAGGGTTGCCCAAAATCCAACCATCGCAGTTAATGCGGCCATGAAATACGGCCAGAACGATGCGTCCGCCGGGCGATTTGCCGGAACCGAAAATACCTCGCTCATCTCTATTTTCGGGAGCGCCCAGAACATCAGGCCAAAGGCGACGATGAGTAATAGCGGGGCCGCCAGTGTCTCAAGATGTTTGATCGACTCGGAACCGCGAATGACAACGGTGATATTCGCAACCCAAAAAATGAAGAAACCGATGACTTCTCCGGTTCCCCCGAGTGCGGCCCAGGTGTCTGAAAACGCTGAGAACAACAAGTGTATGGCGATGCCGCCGAACAGCGTTTGGATACCGAACCATCCGCAGGCGACGATTGCACGAATGAGTGACGGAACGTTCGATCCAATGATGCCGAACGACGCGCGCAACACAACGGGGCAGGGAATGCCATAGCGTGTGCCGGGGAACGCGTTGAGTGTCAGTGGAATCAGCACTATGAAATTTGCGATCAGTATCGTCCACAGCGCCTCAGAAACAGACAACCCGAAATAGGCGGTCAGTACGCCACCCAGCGTGTAGGTCGGTACGCAGATCGCCATGCCGACCCAGAGCGAGGCAACGTTCCATTTCGTCCATGTTCGTTGTGCGGCTCGCGTCGGAGCAATGTCCTCGTTGTAGCGGGGGCTGCGAGCAATATCGTCACCGACGTCGAGTTCTATGTGTTCGCCGACGGTACGTAACTGGCTGACCGCTAATGAGTCGGACATCGAGTATCCCTTCCTGGTTATTCGCTGGTCAGGGCGCCGTAACTGTCAGGCCTGCGATCGCGGAAAAATTGCCAGGTGTTACGCACTTCGCGAACCATGTCGAGATCGATTTCATGCACGAGTAGTTCGTCGTCGCCATAGCTCGCCTGTGCCTCGATTTCTCCTCGAGGATTGACGATGTAACTGGAACCGTAAAACTCACCCATTTTTTTGGCCCACGGTTCCTCGGTTCCGATACGGTTTATTGCGCCAATAAATATTCCGTTCGCAGCCGCCGAGGCGGGTTGCTCGAGTTCCCACAGGTACTTGCTAAGACCGGCGACCGTCGCCGATGGATTGACAATGTA
>CAZVLT010000102.1:0-7865 GCA_964628105.1 uncultured Woeseiaceae bacterium
TCCTGCGCATTAACGCCGAGCGCCAGGGCGGTCGCACTCGCCGTGTAGATCGACGAATACGTTCCAACGATGATGCCGATGATCAACGCGATGGCGAATGGCGCAATAGACTCGCCACCCAATACCAACAGCGCGACCAACACGAGTAATGTGGTGACACCTGTAATAATGGTTCGCGCAAGCATCTCGTTTATCGAGGTATTCATCGACTCTTCCGCCGACACGCCGCGAAGCGCGAAGAAATTTTCGCGAATCCTGTCAAACGCGACGACGGTATCGTTCAACGAATAACCGATCACGGCCAGCACAGCGGCTACCACCGTCAGATCAAATGGCCATCCGAATATCGAGAAGAATCCGACCGTAACGATCGCGTCATGCGCCAATGCCGCAACGGCGCCAGCGGAGAACTTCCATTGGAAGCGGACCATTACGTACAGGAAGATCATCAGAAGCGCGACCACCATGGCGAGCGCGCCGCGCTCCGCAAGTTCGCTACCGACCTGCGGACTGACGAATTCAACCCGGCGCAGGTCGATGGACTCACTACCTGTCTGCAGGGTCTGCTGCAAGCGCTCGCGAATGTCATCGGTACTACTGCCCGGTTGCGGTGGCAAGCGCACCAGCACGTCCGTATCTCTGCCGAAGAGCTGTACCTGGGCGTCGGCGAAGCCTGCAGCGCGCAGGTTACCCCGAATCTCCTCGAGGTTCGCGTCCTGTGGGTAGCCGATTTCCAGCAAGATACCGCCCGTGAAGTCGATACCGAATTCGAGACCGCGGGTCGCAAGCGACACCAGCGATATGATGACGAATAACATGGATAACGTAAGCGCAATCTTGCGCCGCGTCGGCCCCAGGAAATCGATGTGGGTTTTTCCTTTAATCAAGCGCATGGTTCGATTTCCTAGACCGGCACCGACGCGAGCTTGCGCCCGCCGAAGGCAAAATTAACGATGGCGCGGGTACCGATGATCGCTGTGAACATCGAGGTGATGATGCCGAGCATTAATGTAATCGCGAAGCCTTTGATCGGTCCGGTACCAACTCCGAACAGAACGACTGCCGCAATCAACGTTGTGATGTTCGCATCTGCAATCGATGACAGCGCTTTCTCATATCCCGCATGAATCGCGGACTGCGGCGCCGCGCCGGCTGCGATCTCTTCTCTTATGCGCTCGAATATGAGCACATTGGCATCGACAGCCATGCCGACGGTAAGGACAATTCCTGCGATGCCCGGCAGGGTCAGAGACGCTTGCAGGAACGACAGCATCGCCACGATGAACACGAGATTGGAGAACAACGCCACGTTCGCAATCAGTCCGAACGCGCGGTAATACAACGCCATAAAAACAATCACAGCGAGGAAACCGATCTTGATGGCTTTGAAACCGCGATCGATGTTGTCCTGGCCAAGGCTCGGGCCGATCGTGCGTTCATCAATCTTGTAAACAGGAGCTGCAAGCGCGCCAGCGCGCAGCAGAAGTGCCAGGTCACGCGCTTCGATCAAGGTCAGGCCGCTAATCTGGAAATTGTTCTTGAACACGCCCCGAATGGTCGCGGTGTTGATAATTTCCTCGGTCGTAATAACGCGCTCCTCGGCGACGCCATTTCGCATCACCGTTTCCTTGCGTTTTTCTATGAATACTGACGACATGGGCTTATTCAAATTCTCCATCGTCGTCCGTAGCATGCTCTCGCCGCCCGCAGAATCGAGCTTGATGGAGACGATCGGCGAACCTTCTGAATAACCGGCACGTGCATCTATGATCTGGTCGCCCGACGCAATGACACGGCGTTTGAGCACTTGTGACTGTTCGCTACCTCTGCCGAAGTAGCGTCGCGAGCCTGGCTCATCGCCAGACTGATCGACCAGGCGAAACTCCAGCGTCGCTGTAGCCGTGAGAATCTTGTTCAGCTGATTGGGATCCTGCACACCTGGCAGCTGCACAACGATTCTATCGACGCCCTGTCGCTGCACCAATGGCTCCGCAACGCCAAGCTGATTGACACGATTACGCAGTGTGGTGAGGTTTTGCTCAACGGCAAAATCCTGACGCGCCTGGATTTGCGCCTCGGTCATGCGAACCGTCAATGATTTGCCGTCGGCTCCGTCCAAAATTGCGACATCGGTATCGGCGCCGCGAATAATGTCGTGCGCCGTGGCCAGATCGTCAGCATTGGCGAGGCGAATATTGATTGCCTGACCACTTACATCGACACGGTGGCGAATTCTTGCTTCGCGCAGGCGATCATCGAAGTCCTGCTCGTAATGTGAAATGCGCGTATTAATTGCATCGTCCATCGCGACTTCGAGCAGGACGTAAACACCGCCCCGCAGATCGAGGCCAAGGCTCATAGGGCTCAGGCCGAGGTCACGCACCCAGCCGGGCAACTTCGGCGCTTTCGTCAATGCTACATTGGCCAGGCGGGAGTATCGTTCCCTAAGGCTGGTGCCGGCTATTTGCTGATCGGTCACGGAGTCGAACCGCAACACGATTCGGCCATCTAAAAGGTACGCTGCTTCAGGTGTAACGCCGGCGTCCTCGACAACTCGCCGATATTCGTCCAGCGCGTCAAGTTCGAAGGCTATGCCGTCACTCGAGGCGACCTGCACCGCGTCGGCGGTGCCGTACATATTCGGCAATGCGAGCAAACAGCCTGCCGCGAGGATGCCGACTACCAGGGAATTGAGCCAGGCAGGGTATTTGTTCACCGTCAGGCTTCGTCGTAGGTACCTTTCGGTACGACCATCGACACGCTGGCTTTCTGAATCTTGATCTCGGTGTTATCACTGATCCTGACGACAGCATAGTGCTCGCTAACACCGGTGATCTTGCCGAGAATGCCGCCGGACGTCAGAATTTCATTGCCTACCGAGAGGCTTGCCACGAGTTCCGTATGCGCTTTTTGCTTCTTCTGTTGTGGACGAATCAGCAAGAAATAGAAAGCGCCGAACATCAGTACCATCATGATGATGAAACTGGTCGAGTCGCCCTGAGGTTGCCCACCTTGTGCGTAGGCATTTTGAATAAAGAAATCCATAGATTTTTTGCTTCTGTCGTAGAGAGTCTGCGGGACGGGTCCCGAAATTCAGCGCGGTATTATGGCACAAGCCAACGACGTGTGGGTGACTTCGATGATCGCAACCCTGAGCGCGCAATCGTGCGCTACGCAGCGTATATCGCGCGCACTTCGGTGACCAAATCCGGCAACCTTTGCGCCTGAATTGCGGTGCGAATATCCTTCATAAGTTTGTGATAATAATGAAGATTATGAATTGTCGCGAGGCGCGGGCCGAGCATCTCACCACATTTCACCAGGTGTCTGAGATAAGCGAGTGAATAATTCTGGCAGGTATAGCATTCACAGCCAGGATCCGGCGCCGATGTGTCGTCACGGTGTCCGGCGTGGCGGAATTTGACGTTGCCACGCGACGTGAAGAGCTGGCCGTTACGGGCGTGTCGGGTCGGGATCACGCAGTCAAACATGTCCACGCCGCGCAGCACCGCGTCGACGATATCAACGGGCGTCCCGACGCCCATCAGGTATCGCGGCGCGTTATCGGGCATGTTCGGCATGAGCGCATCGAGGACCGCCAGTCGCTCATGCTCCGGCTCGCCGACGGCCAGGCCTCCGATTGCGTAGCCGTCGAAACCTATGTCAGTCAGGCCCTCTCGGGAATCCTCGCGCAGGCGCGGGTACATGCCCCCCTGGACGATCCCGAACAGCGCCTCGCCGCGATCCGGCTCGTCGTGTTTCAATTCATCGAAGCGACGACGGCTGCGCGCTGCCCAACGCAACGAAAGCTGCATGGACTCGCCAGCTTCCTCCTCGGTCGCGGGATACGGAGTGCACTCGTCAAATATCATGGTTATGTCCGCGTCGAGATCATGCTGCACTTCCATCGACTTCTCGGGAGTGAGGAACACCTCGTCGCCATTGATCGGCGACTGGAAGCGCACACCCTCCTCCGACAGCTTGCGCCTCGCCGCAAGCGAAAACACCTGGAAGCCGCCGGAGTCCGTCAGGATCGGCCCGTGCCAGTTCATAAAATCGTGCAGGCCGCCATGCGCACGAATAACTTCGGTACCCGGACGCAACATGAGATGAAACGTATTGCCGAGAATAATCTCCCCACCGTTCGCAGCAACTTCCTCCGGAGTTACGCACTTGACAGTGCCGTAGGTTCCCACCGGCATAAACACGGGCGTCTGAATCTCACCGCGCCGAAGCGTCAAGGATCCACAGCGAGCGGCGCCGCACTGACTGGAGACGTCGAATTTCATGCGCGTGGGTCCGGTGTAAGAAACATGGCGTCACCGTAACTGAAGAAGCGGTACTTCTCACGCACGGCGTGAGCGTAAGCATTGAAAATCCGCTCCTTACCTGCGAACGCGGCGACCAACATGAGGAGGGACGACTGCGGTAAATGAAAATTTGTGAGCATCGCGTCGACGCTGCGAAATTCGTAGCCAGGCAGAATGAATATTTCGGTCTCACCATCGAAACGTTGCAACGAGCCCTCCGCGGACGCACATTCGAGCGCTCGAACGGACGTTGTACCGACCGCGATAACGCGCCCGCCGGCGGCTCTCGTCTCGCGTACTGCTGTGCAGCATTGCTCACTGACATGAACACGCTCTGTGTGTAGCCGATTCTCCTCGATATGCTCATTGCGCAAGACCTGAAAAGTGCCGGCACCTACATGCAGCGTTACCCAGGCGTGGCGTACACCTGCGGCGCGCGTCTCCTCCAACATGGTGTTGTCGAAATGCAGGCCCGCGGTGGGCGCCGCGACAGCACCTGGATCCCTGGCGTACACGGTCTGGTAGCGGTCAATATCGGCATCTTCGGCTGCGCGATTCAGATAAGGCGGAAGTGGCACCTCGCCATTCTGTTCGAGAAATGGCAGCACGTCGGTCGAAAATACGAGCGAAAACAGTTCGCCGTCGCGACTTATCACCTCCGCCACGACACTGTCGGCCAACATCAGGCGGCCACCGGGTTTTGGCGCTTTGCTGGCACGAACGTGGGCGAGCGCCGAGCGAGCGCCTTGTATTCTTTCGATCAGAATTTCGGCGCGACCGCCGGTCTCTTTTTTGGCGGCAAGACGAGCCCTGATTACCCGCGTGTCATTGAATACCAGCAGGTCCCCTGGTTTGAGTAGCGCCGGTAGCTGCGCAAAGCCTCTGTCGACGATGCTGTCGGTAACCTCGAGCAGCCGGCTACCGCGCCTGTCCGCGGTGGGAAATTGTGCGATCAGATTGTCGGGGAGCTCGTAGTTGAAGTCCGAAATAAGCATGGGCGCGCATGGTAGCAAAGCCATGCGCGCCCATGTGAGTCGCCCCCGAGTTTCTGGCTCAGGGTATCCGGCTCAGGGTCTCGTCTAGGTCGTGGCGACCTCGGGCGGGGCCTTGATGGCTTGTGGCGGAGTTGGCGCCTTGGCTGGCCGAACAGGCCGCAGGAATTCCTCAAGCAGCAGCCCCAAGTGATTCTCCGGGATCTCGACATTGAGTGTGCGTTTTTTCTTGTCGCGCATAATACCGAGTTTCAGTTTTTCACCACTCTTGTAGGAACTTAGGATTCGCATCGCATGACGAATATCCTTGGGTTCACGTCCATCAATACTTTGAATGACGTCGCCGTCCTGCAATTCGAGTGCGTCGGACTTCGGCGCGCTGACGACCAGTAGGCCCGTATCCGTGCCGAAATACCTGCCAAGTCCCTCGTTGAGCTCGATCAGCTCCATGCTGCCCCAGCTACTACCGGCCCACGGAAAGCCGAACTGCATCTTGAATCTCTCGACGGTGTGTGGCGCGATGGAAACTCCCGGAATATGAATGTCGTGGTCACCTGGCGTCCATGAAAACGCGTGCATTTCCATGACTCTGGGTGCGACCTCTACGGAACCCACGTTGCCGTTACGCAAGTACTCAACCGTCAGCTCATCACCTTCTTCGACACCTTGCATGAAATCCAGCAGACGCTTGTTCGCATCGGCGCTCGTAGCGGCGCTCAGCGATTCGTCATTCACCGCTGTAATTATGTCTCCCGCACGCAAACCAGCATCATCTGCCGCACTGCCCGGTGTAACGCCTTCGATCTTGACTCCCTCAACAGGGCCGTCTTTATCGTCACCGTCTATCGTGACACCAATCCGCGGTTTGTTCGAGAACTCGAATCGACGTTCAATTTCGAACACACGCGGCAGGCGCTCTGAGGCGAGCTCGGCGATCTGGCGGGCGGCTTCTGCCATCCGCGCCTCAGCTGCTTTCAGCCTCTCGCTGTACTCCACTTCACGAGTTTCATACTCGCGGCGATTCTCATCGTCCTCTGCTTGCGCAACCGCCTGGCCGGCAAACAGCAAGATCGCTGCAACAGGCAAAACTACTTTCCACATCTTCATCGGGAACTACTCCTGGTTAAAATGCCGCTCGTTGCGCCTGCGCATAGCGCAACTGCAGCAGCAAGTTCATCAACCTGACGCGTTCACGCCAGAAAATTTCTCGATCCCCGGGCGCTATGTACACCTCGGTATCATTCAGTTGGTAATCAATTGCGGCGATACGATTTTCAATATCGGAGATCGTTGCGACCGTACCTGCACGCGCCACACGCGGCTCGGCTGGCAAGGCACGCAGATCACTTTCGAGCTGGCGCGACTGCACCATCAGTGTCTGCAGATTCGAAAGCTCAACGGTGTTGGTCAGCGTTTCCTGCGGCACGACCACGCCACCAAGGTCAACCGTCGGCTGTATCAGCACGGCAGCCAGCAATGCTGCGGCGGCGAGTCCGGTACCTGCGTACCAGGTCGAACGCTTGCGCGTGAACGGCTGTTGCAGCAGGCCTTCAGCTTCGGCCTGCTCACGGATTCTGTTCCAGACAGCACGCGGCGGCATTGTCTCGGGTAGCTTGCGTAACCCCCGTTGCAATGCGCCGTATTCGTCTGCTGTTAATGCACAAATCATCTCTTCGTCCTTCATGTCACTGCTCATTTCAGCAACTCCAAATTCAAAAACTGCCAATGGCGGCGCCATCGGGCTGGGTATCGGTCTCTACGCCAAGCATTGGGCGAAGTCGTTGGTACGCTCTCGACAACTGCGACTTTGAAAAGCTTTCGGTCTTGCCCATCAACCCGGCAATTTCCTTGTGCGTAAATCCTTCGACGTCATGCAACCAGACAACGGTGCGGCTGACATCGGACAAATTCGCCAGCGCGGCATCGAGATCCATCGCGTCATCCGGGTGGCTCGATATTCCATGACTCACCGGTTCGCCGGCCGTCGTGTCATCCCAGCCATCGGCCAGCGGCTGGCCGCGTTTCGTCCAGGCCGAGCGCAGAAACATAAGCGACTTCGTTACTGCGATACGCCGAATCCAGCTGCCAAGCGCTGCCTCGCCGCGAAACCTGGCTATCGAACGCATGATCTCGATAAACGTCTCCTGTACCAGGTCCTCGGCGTTCGCTGGCGCTTTCGTAAACCGCAGGCAAATCGAGTACACCGGCGCCGAAAATGCACGGTAAATAATCTCGTGCGCACGAACGTCACCACGTGCCGCCCGCTTGATAATTCCCGGGTCGATCTGAATATCGGCAAACTTACTCATATCTGCCATGTTAGATGCTCTTGCGCTGAAAAGGGTCGCATTATTTGGCCCCTTTCTGGCAGCACCGGGCGCAGGCGGCCAATTGCCTGTGGCGGACTACGCCAACGCCGAATATACTGTGCGCCGTTCGCGCCTGGATCAGGCTTCGAACTCGCCCACCGAAGCATGCCGGGGTGGCGGAACTGGTAGACGCGCCGGATTCAAAATCCGGTTTCTTCACGGAAGTGCGGGTTCGATTCCCGCTCCCGGCACCA
>CAZVLT010000103.1:0-5705 GCA_964628105.1 uncultured Woeseiaceae bacterium
GTTCGCTGGCATGGTGGATTGATGCTGCGAATTCGCAACGCATTCTATGGCTGGCAGCAACCGTGGTTGTCGGCGCCGGCGTGTATTTCACAGTGTTGCTGATAACCGGCATGCGCGCGTCACAATTCAGACTTCGGGCCGAATAGCATGAGGCTGGTCAGGCACCTCGCAGATATGCCCTTCGACAGTTTGTCTCGCGGCAGCGTTGTGACCATCGGCAGTTTCGATGGATTGCATCTTGGGCATCAGCAATTACTCAATCGTGTTGTCAGGGAAGCCCGGGCGAGAGACGTACCTGCCGTCGTAATGAGTTTTGAGCCTTAGCCCAGAGAATTTTTCTCAGCGCAAAGCCCGCCGGCACGCCTCATGCGATTCCGTGAAAAATTCGAAGCCCTGGCAGAATATGGAATCGATATTTTCTATTGCCCGCGCTTCGGGCCTGCGATGCGTGGCACGCCTGCCGATGCATTTATTCGCCAGATTCTTGTTCACGGCCTGAACGTACGTCGCATCATTGTAGGTGACGATTTTCATTTTGCACGCAAGCGCGAGGGAAGCGTCACGGACTTGCTGCGAGCCAGTGTCGCATTGCGGTTTGAGGTAGATCAGGTGCACAGCGTAGTTGTCGATGGTGTCCGCGTGAGCAGCACGATGATTCGCCGCGCCCTGGCCGAGGGAGATCTAGCGCGTGCAACCGCTTTGCTCGGCCGACCCTATCGAATGTCGGGAAAAATTATCGAGGGGAGGCGGGTTGGCAAGTCGCTGGATTATCCGACCGCAAATGTCGATCTCAGGCGGCGCCAAAGTGCGGTGCTGGGCATATTCGCTGTGCGGGTCGGTGGACTGCCTGAAGGACACGTGGATGGCGTCGCAAGTGTGGGAACCCGACCGACTTTCGATCTGACCAAGCCACTGTTGGAGGTTCACCTGTTTGATTTCGACCGCGACATATACGGCAAGTACATCCACGTAGACTTCATTGCGCGTCTTCGCGATGAAGAAAAATTTGACTCGGTTGATGAATTGGTTGCGCAAATGCACTGTGATGCGGAAAATGCACGTACGATACTTGCCGCGACTGCGGCGTGACGGGGCTGTACTTTGACTGAAGCGGTGGACGCAAGAACGACCAGGGCGCGATTCGTCGTCTGGATGGTCGTTGCACTCGTTGTTGTGATCGCGGATCAGTTGTCGAAATGGGCAATCATCGAATGGGTGCCGCTCTACGACAAGGTTCCGATCAATTCGTTTATTAATCTGACGCACCAGAAAAACCTCGGTGCGGCATTTAGCTTTCTGGCGAACGCAGGCGGATGGCAACGGTGGTTTTTTGTGGTGCTCTCGACCGGCGTCAGCGCCGTTATCGTTGTTTGGATATGGCGTATCAGGGGAGAAGGACAGTCCCTGTTGGCGGCGGGCCTTGCGCTTGTCCTGGGCGGAGCTGTCGGAAACCTGATCGATCGATTGATGTACGGCCATGTGACCGACTTCATTCAGGTCTGGTTTGGAAGCTGGGCATTTCCGTCTTTCAATATTGCGGACGCGGGAATTTCCGTCGGTGCGGCACTATTGATTATTGACGCGTTGTTCTTCGCGGACGAAAAACCGCTGTAGGATCTCGATCCCGCTTGACGGGAGTACCCAGAGGGCATAAACGCGATCATCGCGACCGGGCCCAGCAGTCCGTGTCGGGAGCGGATGATTTTGTGCCGCGCCCGTCGATTTTGAAGGTGAGGCATTTGCCAGCTTCGCTGTCGGCGTTTTGATAGGTTGCGACCGCCAGAAAATTGCTGGCATCCGCCGCGGTAACCGTAACCGAGTAAGTACCCGAGTCCGTAACAAACGGATCGGTTGAGAACGAAAGCCGTGTCATGTCCAGGGTAAAGTTGCTGTTCTGCAAATAATACTTTTCCTGGTTAGTTGCGATCTTGAGTAATGCGGCTTTGGCTTCGTTGCGTTTCGCACGTGCGACGAATTGTTGGTAATTGGGGTAGGCGATGGCCGTCAGTATGCCCACGATGACCACGACGATTATCAATTCCATCAGGGTAAAGCCTCGCGTGTACCTGCGCATTTTGATGCCTTACTCAATTCCATCTTGCGTCCAAAGAGTACGGACGGGACGATTCTCGAAACCCGGATCGAAACACTCGACGCCTACACACCCCAGCGGCATTGGCGAACATGCTGCGCCCTGACAGTCGACGTCGTCCGGACTCGGGAACAAGAATTGAGGTGACGGTGCAATACCGCGCTGCTGCAGTTCGGTTACTCGCCGGGCGTCGGCAATCAGGTCAGAAACCGCGTCGATATTATCGACAATCGGATCGCCGTTCAGAATACTCACGCGATACAGGAAGTTCTTGCCGACTCTGACCGTGCAGTCCTGGGCGGATACCGAGTCTGGCGAGAACGTTACAAAAAACAATTCGCCGTTGAAGACAGCCGAATTGGATAACACCATTTGATCCGCGGGTAACGAAAATTTCCAGCCACGATCGCTGGCCGTCACGACGGCCTGAGTCGCTCCGCGGACTTCAACAAAGTCTGCGTTCGTGGCGATATTGTAGGAATTGAACTCGACCTGTGACAGCCGGCCGGCAACATCCGGGTCGCGAAATGAGTAGAAAACGTCGGCTGCGCTGGTATCCAGCGGGTGGGCGCGGTAGCCCGTGCCTATATTCACCGAGAGAAAACGCCGGTTCTGAGCGGTGTCGACAAAGATTGCCACATCGGGGGAGTTATAGGTGCGCCGTGTTTCAGCTGGCGTCGGGCGGGTGATGCCCTCAGCGCCCAGTTGTGCAATCACGCCTCCCGTGACGAGAGACGAAGCGGGCTCTCCGCCAAATATATCGAAGCGCCATAACTGCCCGCCGACGTCCGCTGCGTACATTCGATCTGCGAAACGGTCACCGTCAAGATCGATGACGCGTACCTGCGACGGAAACGCGCGTGTCATGTTCGGCAGGACCAGGTTGGAAGACAGTTCACGACCAGCCCGCCACAATTCGTCGCCGGATTGCAGATCCAGCATGAATATTCCTGCACCTGAATTATCTTCGGCGGCTGGAAATGCGCGTGTGTCATGCACTGGATCGTAGCCGGCACCAAGAATAACCACGGCGCCATCCGGGTTGAGTGAATTATCTTTGAGCCTCACCCTGGTCACCGCGGGGCGCGACCAGCTCTGGCCCATGCCGGGGTAGGCAACGTTCCATAATATCTTTGGCGCGTTCTTGTCTGTTACATCAAGCGCGTAGTAGGAACTTCCGCCCCGCCGCAGACCGAACAGGATATAGGCGAAGTCTGTGCCGTCGATGAGGCCGTTACTATCCCGGTCCACGAATACCGGGGTTATGTCGCCGTCGATACCGTAGCTCTTGAAGCTCGAGTTTGGATTGAACATCAATGCCGCCGAGCGGGGTAACAGCTCCTTCGGCATGAATGCCCAAAGTTCCTTGCCTGTTGCGGCATCGATTGCATGCAGGTAACCGTCATTGGTCGCCACGTAAACCACAATATCTTCATTGCCGGGCGAGCCGCCGTAAACCATTGTGGCGGGTTGCGAATGTAATGGATCGCCCATTACGTTACGCTGTGTGGTCAGCGGGTCATCGTCCGCATCAAGGATATCGGCACCTCGCAACCAGGCTATCATTTCAGTAATCGTTGGCTCGCCTGTAGCGCCTGAAAGACCGAAATCAGCTAGCCTGTAGGCGTCGACGTTAGCTGCCGAGATGGCATTGGTGCCGGATGTCAATTCTGCATTGCCATTGTTGGTGTACAGCTTTCGTGCAGCAGGAGCCGGCAATTGACTGGCCGCCCCGCCAACGCCGACTTTGTTACCGTCGGCGGCGCCAACCGTCCAGAAGTTTCTTGCCGTGTCGGCGAAGAAACCGGTCAGTGGATTCACGGCGGGATTGCCATCGGCATCCGTTATGACACGATCCTTCAGTCGATATTTTTTCAAATTGCCGGGCCAGTGAATATTGGCCTGCGGCTGGAAGACCGTCATGTACAGGTCATTTAGATTTTGCGTGCGGTTGAAGGCGCTCACCGCCACGGCCGGTGACGTGAATGCCAATTCCTGTAAATTTGCCTCGCCAAAAATTGACAGTAGCGCCAACGTGAGATTTTCGACGTCGTCAGCCTGGTAATAGTCACCACCCGAAATCCCGGCAGTTTCCTTCAGGATAGGCAGGTCGATCGTAAAGCCGATTGTATGCGTCGTGACGAACTGGTCTCCCTTCTGGTCCGCCAGCAGGTCGGGAAGCGACAGGTACTCCGCAATATCGTCCAGGCAGTCTCCCTGGTTTGTTCCCGTGCAGGTCGTGCGCCCGAGCCTTGCTGCGAAATTCGGAAGCGTTGGCGCCAGGGTTGGTGTGTCAAGATCGTCGAAGGGTTCGCCGTCGGTAAGCAGGACATTGTAGTTCCGGGTGCAGACTGGACTCTCGGGTGCCTTGTAGACCTCTGGCGATGTCGACACAAGTGCGTCGCGATCCGTCGGGTGATCGTTGATTCGTTCGCCATAGTGAGCGGGCTCACCCAGCCAGTAAAGTGCGGATTCGTATAGCGCCTCGGAGAGAGGTGTGCGGCCACCCACCGTAATGCCGTCGATGACAGACGCCAGTGCTGTGCGGTTGCTATCCAGGTCGATCATGCCCTGAATAACCGCGCCACCATCGAAATCGTTGAAGCGCATGATGCCAATATTGGAGCTATTGATGGATTCCATCGCGATCTTGGTGGCGGCTTTGACCATGTCAATTCGTGACAGAATTATTTTTTCAGGTGTTGCGCGCCAGTTCAGATAATTCCCATCAAATACCGTGTAACTTTCGGATGCCGGGAAACTGCCCCAGGCTACTTCCTTGTTCGGGTTGTTTGTATACGGACGCAAATCCGTGCCCGCCTGGGCATACGTCAAATTTCCTGAGCCGTGAAAACCTGAGTCGTCCTGGCACTCTACTGGCTCTCTCGTGAACTTCCGCGCGAGGGTGCGCCAGCGACGGGCGCCCGTGGAATCCGCGCGATACTGCACCATGACGCCCTTATATATACCGATGCCCAGGATCTGGCGCTGCGCTTTCTTACAGGCAAACGAGGTCTTTTTGACTGCTTGCGCGTCGCCGGCCGAACATGCGGGCAAGACGCCGGTTCTCGACCAGTACATGAGGTTTGGGTCGCATGCACCGGGGTAGGCAACGTCGCTGTCGTAAGGCTTGTTGGTCTCTTCCTGCGTATTCATGCTGCCGGACGAATCAAGTATCAACAGGATATTGGCGTTGAAAGTGTTTGCAGCCGTACCCGGGGTTACCAGCAGTAGCTCAGTATCGTCGGCCCAGGCAGGAGTACCGCCAATAATCGCGATCGCAACTCCCAGGCACAACCATGTGAGTTTCATTGCAGCAAGCCTCATGATCTACAGGTCAACCGATATGGACGTAATCACGTCCGACTCGAGATGGTGCATGACAATGACGGTCGCACGCTTTCTGTTGACGACTGTGGAGAGAGACTTCCGAAAGTTCTGCAGCGTGACGGACTGTTTGTTGATCTCGTAACGCGTGCTCGTTGTTACGTTGACAGTCCTGGTCTTGCATGACTCGCAGGCCTTAAATGACGCGACGCCGCTGGCAGACGCAGGCACGCGAAAATTGTTCAGTGCGATTTCACTGGCAAGCGTGATCGTTTTTATGTCCGCC
>CAZVLT010000103.1:5805-7756 GCA_964628105.1 uncultured Woeseiaceae bacterium
GGGCCGACGATGTAAAAAGCCTGTGTATGAATCGCCGTTGAATCCCGATCGGTATCGCTGCCCGGTGAGCGGCGCGACGCGGACCGTGCCGTGGCGAGGAAATGATAGGCGGACATGCCGCTACCCGCGCCCAGGCTGAACGAGCGATCCGGAACAATTGTCGTGCCCTCGAACTCGACTGACGCCGTGACCGAATCATGCGGCGAAATAGTTTGCGTTAGTGTGGTGCTTGTCAGCGTGCTAAAGCTACTTTGTGCGAGGGCTTGCTCCAGGCCGGTTTCTGCCGCCTGAAATGCGCTCTCGATGTTTTGATCGTTTCTCGCCAGCGCCAGCTCCGTCATTGCCGTGTTCATACCGGACACCGCGAGTAATGTGATCACGACGAGTAGCAGCAAGCCCACTGTCAGTACGGCACCGTGTTGATTCCCGCGAAGTCTTATTGATTGATAACCTGTATCCATTGTTTCTCTCTTGCTCACGTTCGTGTGTTACGCAGGAGTATGGTTTTTGAGATCTGCATGCGACGGTAGTTGTCGTCCTGTACGCCCAGGTCAACATCACCAGGTTTGTAATGGCGCGTGTCTTCCACGCCCTGTTCAATATCGATGCCGCGAATGACCATCCATATTCGTGCAGTCAGGGCGCGAGCCCCGGGGATGTAGCCAGCGGCTGAAGGGTCGTAGATCGGATCGCCGGGATTGACGTATCGATCCACGGTGTTGTCCGCGTCGACATCGATACCGAGCTGCAGTTGAATGTTTTCAACACCAGGTTGCACTTCCTCGTCAACGATTCTCGGACCGCCGGCACCGCCTCCGATCAACCTGTGGCGCCGCAAAGTCGGTACTCCCTTGATCAACTCGGACGTTCGCGATACGTAGTAGCTGGTGACCATGAGGTTATGCGTCTCTGAATCGGCAGGCGAGAAGGCAGCCGGAATGGTCCCGTCGGCGAACAGCTCACCCTGAATTCTCGTGGTCTGAATTTGCAGGCGGCCGGCCTCGGGGGCGACGGCCTGTACGCTCGCACGGCGTACGGTGATGACATCTGAATTTGCCTGCACACCGCCCCTGGTGGCGCAGGGAAGGGCGTAGGTATTGTTGTCGCCGTCGATCGGATGTGCCAGGTCCAGCGCCCAATCTGCGCCACAATCAACAGGTGCTGGCAGGCCGGCTGGATTCGGGTTACCTGCAATCGAGCGACCTTCGACTGCCAGGCCGCGGCTGTTGCGGCCCCAGTTACTGGCCATGCGCAGGTCAGCCTCAATGGTGTCCATCGCGAATTGTGCAGTCTCCTGAACACGTGCGATGGATTCATTGACAATGAAATTCTGGCGATTCTGGTTATAAATTTGCACCGTGCCAAGCAACAGAAACGAACCGATCGCAAGGGCGACCATCAGTTCGACGAGGGTCATTCCGGTCTGCTGACGGCGCGATCTGGATGTAGCCTGGTTCATCTGCATGGTTTTAATATCCCAATACAGAGATCTTGATTTCGTAACTTAGCTGTTCGCCAATTTCATTCCAGCTCACCGCAATCAGGTAAGTCGGCGGTACAACTGCAGCATCGAAAACGATCGTGACTTTCCCGGCGGGCAATGTGTCGGCAGCCTGGGACTTCCACAGGCCGATGTCGTGGGCGGCCATTTGCCCGGTGTCGCAGTCCGGGCCACCAGCAGCACAGTCGATGTTCGCAACGTTTGCCGCTGTGTAGGCGATGCCCGCTGTCGGATTCGCGCGAATGCGATCCGCAACGTCGCCCGCCAGTGTTACTGCATGGTGGCGAAACATAGAGGAGTGGCCCGCCTGCATGCTCTGCACGTACAGCCCTGCAATGCCCAGCATGCCGACCGACATGACGACCAGCGTAGTTAACACCTCGACCAGGGAGAAACCCCGTTGGCGACTGCGCATGTCATTCCTGCGAAACAATTTCCCGGTCATCTCCT
>CAZVLT010000104.1:0-2047 GCA_964628105.1 uncultured Woeseiaceae bacterium
CGGAGTCATTACTGCGGATGCCGACGGCAACGTCGACTACATCAATCCGGTGGCGCAGGACCTTACGGGTTGGGACATGCGCAGTGCCCGCGGCACGCCGGTCGTCGAGCTCATGACTATCGTCAACGAACACACACGTGCAACGGTCGAGAACCCGGTTGTACGTTGTCTGAAGGAAGGCCGCGTCATCACCCTGGCCGAGAATTCAGTTTTGATTACCAAGAATGGCGATGAAGTGCCGATTCAGGATTCGGCGGCGCCGATTCGTGATCGTATTGGCAACGTTGTCGGCTCGGTCATGGTGTTTCATGACGTGAGCAGGGAGTCACGGCTTTTCCGCCAACTCAGCTACCAGGCGTCGCACGATACCTTGACTGGGCTTATCAATCGTCGCGAGTTCGAAAATTACGTCAGCGGTGTGCTCGACAAGACGCGCAGTAATTCCGAAGAAACGCATGCATTGCTGTATCTCGACCTTGATCAGTTCAAAGTAGTGAATGACACATTCGGTCACACGGCTGGCGATGCGTTGCTAATCCAACTATGCGAACAGATCCAGGCAAGAATTCGCTCAACCGATATGCTCGCTCGTCTCGGTGGCGATGAATTTGGAATCCTGCTCGAGCGCTGCAGCGAAGAGCGTGCCATCGAAGTCGCCGAAGATATTCGCGGTTCGATCGAGGGCTATCGTTTCGAGTGGCAAGACTCGTTCACCACGGTGCGATGTTCGATCGGAATCGTGATGGTTACAAGCGAGAATGCTGATGTTGCGAGCGTGATGAGTTCTGCAGACGTCGCCTGCTATTCCGCCAAAGACATGGGTCGCAACCAGGTCCACCTGTACGAGGACAGCGACGCATCCATGCGGCATGAAGAAATGAAGTGGGTATCGCGTATTACGAGCGCAGTTGAAGAAGATCGCTTCGAACTTTTCTTCCAACCGATAATCGGCATCGGCAAGGACAACACCAATAGCCGCGGTCACTATGAAATACTGCTGCGCATGCGGGACGAGAACGGGAAGTTAATCGGGCCGGATCAATTTATTCCCGCGGCCGAACGTTACAACCTGATGTCCACGCTCGATCGCTGGGTGATACACGAGGCATTGTCAGGACTTGCAGACCGCAGCGATAATGAAAAAGCGCGTTATACGCTCGCTATCAATTTGTCCGGAACGTCGTTGAGCGAAGACCGTTTCCTCGACTTCGTGGTCGACGAACTGAAGAAGCAAAAATTGCCCGACGGGGCGGTTTGCTTCGAGATTACAGAGACCGCAGCAATCTCGAACCTGGCGCGCGTTGTGCACTTCATGAAGGCTTTAAAGGCTCTCGGCTGCAAGTTCTCGCTGGATGATTTTGGTAGTGGACTCTCATCGTTTACCTATCTCAAGAATTTGCCGGTCGACTATCTCAAAATCGACGGACAGTTCATTCGCAACGTTGTCGATGACAGTGTCGACGAAAGCATGGTCAAGGCTATCAGCTCAGTTGGTCACGCCATGGGCATAGAAACGATAGCCGAGCGTGTTGAATCCAAGCAGGTCCTCGAGAAACTCGGTTCTTTGGGCATCGAATTCGCCCAGGGTTACTACATTGCCAGGCCGGCGTCCGTGCAGTCGTTTCATCCCTGGGACGAGAACGCCTCACAGCTTCTGGCGTAATGTCATCGATACGGTACACTGATCGGACTTCATTCAGATTCCGGTGAGGCATGGCCGCAGGATCCCCAGGCACAGGCAATACCACCAGCGCTGTAAAGCTATTGTCGCCCGACGAGCCGGGGCCGTTTAAGGTACTCAACCCTCTCGCCGATGCGCCGACCTTGCTGGTTTGCGATCACGCCAGCTGCCGTTTTCCGAAGTCCCTCGGCGATATGGGACTCGATCCGTTTGCCCGCCGTTGCCACCTGGCCATCGATATTGGCGCAGGCATATTGACCGAACAACTCGCCGCGAGCCTGGGTGTCACCGCTGTCGTTGCCCAGTATTCGCGACTCGTTGTTGACTGCAATCGCCAACTCATGGACGCGACTGCGTTTCTGCAAT
>CAZVLT010000104.1:2147-7733 GCA_964628105.1 uncultured Woeseiaceae bacterium
CGACTCGTTGTTGACTGCAATCGCCAACTCATGGACGCGACTGCGTTTCTGCAATACGGCGACGGCATCCTGGTTCCGGGTAATCGCAATCTGCGTCAGGCCGACAAAGACTTGCGTGCCGAAACCTTGTACTGGCCGTACCATCGGGCGATCGACGAGCAGGTACAGCGATTGCGCAATGCCGGACTGCCACCCATTTTTATTTCTGTGCACAGTTTTACGCCGGTCATGGATGGCATATCCCGGCCATGGAATATGGGCATCTTGTGGGACACCGATACGCGGCTGCGAGACATATTCATAGAAGATTTTTGCGCTGCCGGATACGAGGTTGGTGACAACGAACCATACTCGGGCAAAGGGCCGCACAGTTTCACGGTCGATCATCATGCTGAAGAATTCGGCTTACCACACGTCGGCATTGAGATTCGTCAGGATCTCATCGACGATGATGCGGGCGTTGCGGAAATCGCGAAAATCATGCACAAGATTATTGCTTCGATTCCGGAGCGTATCGGGCTGGCGAGTCAGCGCGACACTGCGTAGGCAGCTAGCCTGAGACGGGGCAGGGGATGAAAAGAGACGAACCGGCTTTCACACTGGGTGTAGAAGAAGAATACCTGCTGGTCGACAAGGAGACACGCGGCCTCGTCATCGACCCACCCGCAACACTGATGGCCGAGGCCGAAGCCAAATGTGGCTCGCAAGTCACCTCGGAGTTGCTGCGCTCGCAAATTGAGATTGGCACCAAAGTCTGTAAGAACGTGCAGGAAGCGCGTGAGGATCTGGCGTGCCTGCGCAAGAATATTATCGAGGTCGCAGACAACCACGGTCTGGCGCCGATTGCCGCTTCAACACATCCGTTCTCAGACTGGACGGAGCAAAAGCACACTGAAAAGGATCGCTACGACGAATTGACGCACGAGATGCAGGGTGCTGCCCGCCGCCTCGTCATCTGCGGCATGCATGTACATGTTGGCATCGAAGATGACGATTTGCGCATCGATCTCATGAACCAGCTGGCCTACTTTTTGCCACATTTGCTCGCAATGTCTTGTTCATCACCGTTCTGGTGTGGCCGCGATACGGGCCTGAAGAGCTATCGATTAACGATATTCGACGCGTTGCCACGCACCGGGCTACCCGAGCGATTCGCGAGCTATGCCGAGTATCAGCGACATGTGCATGTACTAATCGATGCGGGTCTCATCGAAGACTCGACACGTATCTGGTGGGATCTGAGACCGAGCGGGAAATTTCCGACGCTTGAAACACGCATCATGGATGTCTGCACGCGCCTGGACGACACCATCGCTTTGACGTCACTTCTTGTTTGCATCATGCGCATGCTGTATCGCCTGCGCACTCGCAATCAACGCTGGCGTATCTATACATCTATGCTTATCCGCGAAAATCGGTGGCGCGCGATGCGTTACAGTTTCGACGAAGGCATGATCGATTTCGCAAAGGGGTCCGTCGTACCTTTCGAAGAGCTGATCGATGAAATGCTCTCGCTCGTCGCTGAAGATGCAGTGGCGCTCGGTTGCGAAAAAGAGCTGGGCGGTATTCGCACGATTCTTTCTCGCGGCACAAGTGCTCACCAGCAATTGCGGAAGTTCGAGCGTGAACGCGAAGCGGGCGCGAGTGTCGAGGAGAGCCTCAGGGCGGTGGTGGACACGCTAATCGCCAATACGGCCAAGGGTCTCTAACAGCCCGACCTCGTAATCCGGCATCGGTAATGCGGAACAGGTCGCATTATGTTGCCCCAGACCTCGCTAGCATGGCCGCATGTGCCCGAAAATCCCCCCGATTTCGACCGGCAGAAGCTGATGCTGGGAACATTGGAACCGCTAGTGACCCCCTTTTTAGGAGTCGGTGCCGTGGCTTACGCGGTGCTTGCTGTGCATGTCGCGCGCCAGACTGATCGGCAAGCAAACAATATGGTCTGCTTCTCGCTGTTGCTGGTCGCAGGAATGCTTGCAGGGTCCTCTTTTTCCTTCGCCGCCAGCGATCCAAACATATATGGTATTGGTCGTGTCCTGACATTTTTCTCGACCGGTTTTCTGCCGATCGTTTTCTACATCCTGTACCGCGAAATTACCGTCGGGCCGCCGAGTTACTTGCTGATCCTCGCCCTGGCGATCATACCGATGGCGACGACGGCGCTCGCTCTCACGAACTCGATGCACCACTATATCTGGATGGTGACCGACACCGCAGCCGGCCTGAGATTCAGTGACGTCACAGATCACTATTGGTTCAACCGCGTTTACGCGCCTTTTACCTACGGACTGTTCGGGTATTCAACGCTGGCGTTGATTGGGCGGCTGCCGACGATTGCACCCGCACATCGCAAGACCATCGCATTGTTGTTGAGCTGCGCGCTGGTGCCTTTGCTGGTCAGCATTGCGAATACCTTTTTTGGAATTGGACCACGGGATTTCCCGTTCACCTCGACGACTCTCGCACTGCTGTTGCCACTCGTTGCCTATGTCAGCCTGACACTGCGCGTGCACGAGTTCAGCCCGCTTGCCTATCAGACTTTGTTTGATCATGTACGTGATCCGATTGTCGTAATTGACAACGACCAGTGCATTATTTGTGCGAACAAGGCCGCCCAGAAGCTGTTAAAAGGCGACGAACATGAGTTGATCGGCCGCAAATTGTGGCAAGATTTTCCGGCAGCTCGCGCGATACTCGATCAGGCCAAAGGGCAGGACCTCACGCAGACGTGGAAGATGGACACGAACAGCATTTACGAGGTTCACGTCGGTCCACTGACCGGTAAGAGAGGACAAAACCTGGGCATGGTTGTCGTATGTCGCGATGTTACCGAGCGGAGAATGGCTCTGAGTCGGCTGGCGGACAGCGAACACCTGATTCGTACGCTGATCGAAACATCGTCAAACGGTATATTGCGATTTGCGCGTGACGAAAATGACCCCGATAGAAAATTTCGCTGTGTCTTCGCCAACCGTGCTGCCGAGTCTTTCGCGGGTGGCGGCCGGGGCACGTTGGTTGGCATGCCCGTAGACAAACTCGATTACCTGAACCCCAAGAAGTTGTTGCAGCATTTTGACGCTGAAAACAAGGCGGTGTCGCAAATCAGTTATGAAGTTGCCGCTGAGTCCGTACAGGATGGTGCCTGGTTGCGCATCGTGGGCGAGCCGGTTGGTGACGACTTCTCAGTAACCCTGGTCGACATTACGCAACGTAAACGCAATGAGGACAAGATGTTGGCGGATGCATTACGTGATCCTTTGACCAGCGTCTTGAATCGCCGCGGCTTCGAACAGGAAGGCTCGGATTGCGTCAGCAGGAGTAGCATCGGTGCCGTTTTGTATCTGGACTTGAATCAGTTCAAGTCAATCAATGATCGTTTCGGGCATCAGGCGGGTGACGCATTGCTGAAAGCATTCGGTCACCGACTGGAGTTTTGCCTGCGCCCGGACGATGTTCTCGGGCGTCTTGGCGGCGATGAATTTGGCATCGTGTTGCCAGATGTCGGTGTCGATGTCGTGAAGCAAATTGCCGAGCGACTGGTACTGACGGCTTCAGAGGCCTACATTATTCAGGGTCAGGAGATCAAGTGCACCGCAAGCGTCGGTATAGCACTCATGCCGAAACACGGTAACGAGCTTTGGCATCTGCTAAGCATTGCGGATCAGGCGATGTACGGCGCAAAATCAATTTCCGCTGAAGACGCAGAAAATGATTGCGCCGCCTACATAGAGGCTGCGACTGCCTCATAGTCAGGGCAGCAAAACGATGTCCAGCAGCGCGGGGTCTACCGTGTCGGTTATCAGCATATCCACCACGTCGCCAAACGCGACGTCGAGACGAACAGGTCCCGCCAGGATCGCCGTTTCGCCGAATGCTGTCACGTAGATGTCATAACTGCCCGGAACAAAGTTAGCCGGCGCAATCAGACTCGCGGTTGTTACCCCCAGGCGGAATGGAAATGCGCCGTCAATCGTTGTATCTGCATCGACGATATAAATGTCGATTGATCCGAAGTTAGAGGATGCCTGAAACATCAATACTTTGACCGTAGAATCGAGCGGACGACGGTCCGGTTCATATGTGCCGAATTGGAAGCTTCCGCTCGGGCCCCACGTGATGAGTCGGTAGCGGCGTCCTATGAGAGCATTCAGCGTTCCTTCAAGCGTCACCATCGCCGTGCTGCCGGCAGGCGTGTAACGAAACGTGTTGTCGCCAGTCACGACGAGAATATCCGCCGACTTTTCCTGAAACGCGTGATCCGAAACGATCAGTGACGTCAAGACATCGTCATCATAGATATCAGACAGGCCAAGGTCTATCGAGGCATGAACGAATTCAACCGTCGACGGAAAACTGTTATCCGCCATCGTCACGGCAGCTCCCCCCGCACCGAGGGCACGAACGACGACGGGCGCGGTGTCATCGAAATCGCCATCAAATGGCAGGATTGTGAGAACAGTCTGAGCAACGAACGAGACCGTAACGGATGTGTACAAGACGTTGCCTGGGTCACCGCTAGCCGTAATCGTCATCACGTAGTCACCCGCTTCGAACATTGCGGGTTGCGTATTTTCGCCGATTGACAGCGTTGCGACTTCTTCACCCAGGACGGGGGCCACGCCGGGCGCCGCAAAGTAGTAATCAACCATGCCCAATACACTTGACGTGTGAGCAAAAGTCACCTGGAGGACGGTTGCGTTCGCATCAAAGCTTGGTGCAACTGCTTCCCACATCGTTACTATCGGGTTCGCCAGCGTACCGCCAATAAGTAACGTGTAGGTCTGGTCCGCGACGAAGTCTATGTGCTGGCTCGCGATCCTTGTGGTGGTCGTGCCTCCCGAAAAAAATACGTCGAAATTGAACGTGTAATCGAGGTCGTCATACTCCTGCAAAATGGACATGGCCTTGTAGGGAATCGTGCCGATCGCCCGTTCCTCAATGAGAAAATTGATGTCGGGCGATGCTTCGATGGCGTTGATAGCCAGAATTCCAGCTTTGCCGGTTGCTGTCGGTAGCGCCGAGCCGTCGCTACATGCGCCCAGCAGCACGGTGCCGGCACACGCCAGCAGTACAAAAAATCGTGTCATTATTTCGTTCTCTTCTCGTAGCCGTAAACCGACTTAACCTCGAGATATTCATCCATTCCGTGGACACCCCATTCTCGGCCGTTGCCGGACTGTTTATAGCCACCGAACGGTGCCATTGCATTCAGGTCTGCATTGTTGATGTGGACCATGCCGGTACGCAGGCGTGACGCAACGCTGCGAGCCCGATCAAGATCACTTGAGGAAACATAACTGGACAACCCGTATGGCGTGTCGTTTGCGATGCGAATTGCTTCGTCTTCATCGTCGTATGGAATAATCGACAACACGGGGCCGAAAATTTCCTCTCTAGCGATGGTCATTTCATTATTGACATTCGCGAACACCGTAGGTTTCACGTAGTAGCCTTTGTCGAGACCGTCGGGGCGGCCGGTGCCACCCACTGCAAGCGTTGCGCCTTCGTCGATGCCTTTCTGGATGAGGCCCTGGATCTTGTGCCACTGCACGTCCGATACGACCGGTCCAACCTGGGTGGTTT
>CAZVLT010000105.1:0-7606 GCA_964628105.1 uncultured Woeseiaceae bacterium
TGTTCCTGAAGGCAGGATTCATCGTGAGCATATTCATGCATATGGCCTGGGAACGAAGGGCGTTGAAGGTTGCGATTCTCGTACCGCCAATTGCGTTAATGGTGCTGGTACTAATGATGAACTACGAAGCCGACTATACGTTCCTGACCAGGATCGACTTTTTCGGTGAGGGCGCCCCTGCTACGCCGGTCCATCACCCTTGATCAGAGTTGGCGTCGCCTAGGACGCAGCCACGCAAGTTGTTTCTATTTCGATTTTGGCTTTGTCTTCCATCAGCGCGGTGACCTGCACGCATGCCATGGCCGGATAATGCTTGCCCATGACGTCCCTGTAAGTCGCACCTAACTCTCTTAGCCGGGACAAGTATTCTTGCTTGTCGGTGATGTACCACGTCATTCGTACCATGTCCTCGGGACCCGCATCGCCTTCTGCCATGATGGCGCGCGTATTCAACAGCACCTGCCGAAACTGCTCGACGAGGTCGTCGGACTGAAACACGCCATTTGAGTCCCAGCCGACGATGCCCGCGATGAACACGAGACGCCCTGCATCCACGGCGATACCGTTCGAATAGCCGCTGGGCCGTGGCCAGCCGTCGGGCAGCAGGATTTTCATTCAGCCCTCACTCGCCGCGAGATGCGCACGCGATATTACAATTTTTTGCACTTCTGACGCGCCCTCATAAATCCGCAGCGCACGAATTTCCCGATACAGCTCCTCAACCTTGACGCCCGAGACGACGCCCATGCCGCCAAATATCTGCACGGCTTTGTCGATAACCTGCTGCGCCGATTCGGTCGCGTATAATTTCGCCATTGCAGCTTCGCGTGTAATGCGGTCCTGTCCGCTGTCTTTCGCCCAGGCCGCCCTGAACACGAGTAGCGCCGATGCATCAACGTCGAGCGCACTTTCTCCGAGCATCGCCTGGACGAGCTGCAGGTCGTGCAGCGGAGCGCCAAAGAGCTCTCGCGACCTGGCCCGACTTGTCGCCTCGTCGAGCGCACGGCGAGCAAAGCCGAGTGCGGCGGCACCGACCGTAGGCCTGAAAATGTCGAGCGTCGCCATTGCGGCTTTAAAGCCCTCACCGCTGGCGCCTAGCAGGTTGCCACTCGGAATTCTGCAATTGTCGAAGTGAACGGTGGCCAGTGGATGCGGCGCGATGACTTCTATGCGCTCGGATGCGTCCAGCCCGGATGTGTTGGCATCCACAACAAATGCCGACAGCCCTCGTGCGCCCTCCGCCTCTCCGGTTCTCGCGACGACCACGTACTGATCGGCAATACCGCCATTTGAGATGAATGTCTTGCTGCCACTGATAATGTATTCATCGCCGTCGAGTTTGGCTGTAGTACGCGTTGTCGCGACATCAGATCCTGACTCGGGCTCGGTCAATGCGAATGCCGCGCACAAACTGCCATCGGCAACACCAGGTAGATATTTTTCTTTCGTAGCCTCGGTTCCCACCAGTGAGATCGTTCCCGATCCAAGACCCTGCATCGCGAACACGAAATCCGCGAGCCCGGAATAATAGGCGAGACTCATGCGAATCAGGCAAAGTGAACGGACGTCCGGGAATTCATGTACGCCGCCGTAGGCTTTTGGCACCGCGTAGCGTGTAAATCCGGCGGCACCGAGCATAGCCAGTAATTGCCGGCAGCTCGCATCCACATCGTCATGAAACTCAGGCGCATCGATCACGGGCAATAGCTGCTCGCGGCACCACACATCGAGCTCGTTCACCAACTTGCGATGATGGTCCTCGAAGAACGGCCAATTCAGGTAGCTTGTGTCCGCCACGTTCAGTTCCCTTCGAATACAGGGGAATCTTTGTCGACAAATGCCTTGTAGGCACGCTTAAAATCTTCCGTTTGCATACAAATCGCCTGCGCCTGTGCTTCTGACTCAATAGCCGTGTCGAGACTCATGTCCCATTCAATATTCAATTGGTTCTTGGTCATGCCGTTCGCAAACGTCGGGCCTTTGGCCAACCTGGACGCCATGGTCGTTGCTGATTCGAGCAACTCTGCTGTGTCCACAATACTATTGAAGTATCCCCAGGCCAGACCCTCGTCGGCGCTCATGGCGCGGCCGGTGAACAACAACTCCGACGCTCGACCATGGCCGATAATACGCGGCAGGATTGCGCAGGCGCCCATGTCGCATCCAGCGAGGCCCACGCGATTGAAGAGGAAATAGGTCTTTGCGCCGGGCGTCGCGATGCGCAGGTCCGAGGCCATTGGCAGTATCGCGCCCGCACCCGCGGAAATGCCATCAACGGCTGCGATGATCGGTTGCGGACAATGTCGCATCGCTTTCACGAGGTCGCCCGTCATGCGCGTAAATTCGAGCAGGCCCGTCATATCCATGTCGATCAACGGACCGATAATTTCGTGAACGTCACCACCGGAACTGAAATTCCCTTCGTTCGGCGCGAGGACCACGGCCTTGACCGAGTTGACGTAGACCAGCTCCCGAAACGTATCCCGAAGTTCGGCATAGGACTCGAAGGTCAGCGGGTTTTTTCGCTCGGGCCGCTTGAGACGAATGACGGCGACGCCGTCGTTGAATGTCCAGATAAAATGTTCCGGTGCGTAAGTTGCAGGATCCAGGCTCATTCGTTTGATTCCTCTGTTACATGATTTCGCCGCCAGCGACGACGATTGCCTGCCCGGTTATCGAGCAGCTGGTGTTCTGGCATAACCACAGGACCGCGTCCGCTACCTCCGCAGGGGTTATCAGGCGTTTCTGCGGGTTGTGCTTGACGAGTTCGGCGAGCGCTTCTTTCTTGGAGCGACCGGTCTTGCTTGTGATATTGGCGACGGCCTCAGCCACAATATCCGTGTCGACGAAACCCGGACAAATGCAGTTGGCGGTGATTCCCGTGGCGGCAAGCTCCAGCGCCAGGGAGCGCGTCATGCCAACCACCCCGTGTTTGGAAGCGGCATAGGCACTGATATAGGCGTAACCCTTCAAACCAGCGGTGCTCGCGATATTGATGATGCGACCGCTGTCTCGTTCACGCATCGACTTCAATGCTGCCTGCGTACACAAATAAACTCCGGTCAGATTTACCGCCATCACGTTTGACCACTGCTCGGGCGTCGTTTTATCGAACGGTGCAGCAAGCGCGATTCCGGCGTTATTGACGAGAATATCGACCGGCCCCGCAGCATCGAAGACGGCATCGATGCTCTCCGGGTCGGTGACATCGAGGCTTCTGCCTGTTACTCCACTCAACTCTGCCGCGGCTGCGGTCACGCGCTCGACGTTTCGACTGGCAATAGTTACGCGTGCACCGGCAGATGCGAGGCTTTTCGTAATTGCCAGCCCAATACCCGTTGCCCCGCCGGTTACCAGCGCGTGCCGATCGTCAAGTGACTGCATTGTGCCCTCCGGTCATGCGACCTACGACTCCAGTTCGAGATGCCTGCGAAGTTCGATCATAGAAGACTGCATATTTTTGAGCTTGGCGGCGGAAAGACCCGCGAAACCATCACGGATCCAGTGCCCGTGTTCAATCGCCATACCCTCGAATACTTTCGCGCCGCTGTTTGTCAGCCGTACGACAAAACTGCGGCGATCCTGAACGTGTGGGCTACGCTTTACAAGCCCGTCTTTTTCCATGCGATCGATAAGCCCCGTTATATTCCTGCTCGTCGATGCAAGCAACTGCGACGCCAGCACCGTCACCGGTAACGTCATATTGTCCGCACGGTAAAGGTGCGACAGTGCGTCAAATCGCGTCAAACTTTGCCCGAAGTTTTTTCTCAATTTGCCACCGATGCGTCCTTCCAGCGTCTTCGCACAACGCAGGAGTTCGAGCAATAGTCTTACGGACTGTTGTTCGCGGCGGCTTTTGATCAGTTTACTGGGCGCCATTTTCCCGACTGCGTCTCATAATCACCTGATTACGCTTGAGTATATCCGAAAATACTTTATATATAAATACTTTATATGTAAGATATATCTCTAGAATCGCCATGACCTGCGAATCAAGGGTGCGGAACATGAAAATTACGATTATCGGCGGCGGTCCTGGCGGCCTGTATTTCGCCATATTGACCAAGAAGGCTCGGCCAGACTGGGACATCGAGGTCTTCGAACAGAATAGCCCTGACGATACGTTCGGCTTCGGCGTGGTTTTCTCCGACAGCTCTCTTGACGAATACGAAACGCGAGACAAGGTGGTCTACGAGCGCATGCGCGAAGAATTCGCGTACTGGGACGATATCGACGTCCACTTCAAGGGAAAAGTAATGAAATGCCGCGGCAACGGTTTCTGCGGCACGTCCAGGGTGCATCTTCTGAGTATCTACCACGACCGTTGTCGCGAGCTCGGTGTCACTTTGAATTTCGAGCAGCGCATAGAGCCGCACACGATCGAGACACGCTTCGCCGAATCTGACCTGGTGCTTGTCTCCGACGGTATTAATTCGGCGATTCGTGATGCAAACAGCGGTGCCGACGGTTTTGACGTCACGGTTTCGACCCGCAGCAATCGCTTTTGCTGGATGGGCTCAACACGCCCCCTCACCGACTTCACGTTCTTCTTCAAGGAAACGGACCACGGCATCATCTGCGCTCACACCTACCAGTACACGCGCGAGATGTCGACATGGATTTTCGAGATGACCGACGAGTGCTGGCAAGCACACGGTTTCGAGGAATATAACGAGGAAGGCTCGGCTGCAATTCTCCAGGAAATGTTTCGAGATGAGCTCGAGGGGCATCCTCTGATACTCAATCGGTCAAATTGGCGCCAGTTTCCGCGAATCTATTGCAACAAGTGGCACGTCGGCAAGATGGCGATCCTCGGCGATGCCAAGGCGTCTGCCCATTTCTCGATCGGATCGGGCACAAAACTTGCGATGGACTGCGCGATCGGCCTGTTTGAGGCGACAATGAATCACCTTGAGGCAGATGGTGTTGATGCCGTGCTTGAGCAGTACAGCGACGAGCGCCGCGTTCCAGTGCAAATTGTGCAACACAACGCGGACGTGTCGCTCGCATGGTTCGAGCACATGGAACGGTCCCAGGACATGGACCCGTACCAGTTCGCCATGGTCGTTATGTGTCGCGCCAAGTCAATAACCTACGACAATCTTCTGCTGCGCGACCCGGAATTCGTGCATGCCGCGGACACGGAATGGTACGCGCGCTACTTCGCGGAAACCGGCTATGACTATCGCGAACTCCGGCCGACGCCCATGTTCACGAAGTTCACGTTGCGTGACATGGAGCTGCGTAACCGTGTTGTCATGTCACCGATGGCACAATATTCGGCCGATGACGCCGGCAACCTGACGGACTGGCATTTCGCTCATTATTGCGGCGCCGCACGAGGTGGCATGGCGTTGATGTTTGCCGAGATGACCTGCCCCTCGCCGGAGGCACGCATTACGCTCGGCTGCCCTGGCATGTGGAGCGACGTGCACGAGGAGCAATGGCAGCGCATAGTCGAGTTCGTGCATGACAACACGAATACGAAAATCGGCATGCAGCTAGGGCATTCCGGGCGCAAGGGTTCGACACAGCTCGGCTGGGAGGACATGGATCACCCGATTGCCGATGACCACAAGAACTGGCCGGTGCAGTCGGCGTCTCCCATTCCATGGATTGAAAGCGAAAGCCAGGTGCCGGCGGAGATCGACCGCAAGGACATGGACAAGGTTTGCCGGGACTTTGTGCAGGCGGCAAAGCGCGCCGATCGGGCCGGGTTCGACATGCTCGAACTGCACTGTGCCCACGGCTACCTGTTGGCCAGCTTTTTGTCGCCGCTTACCAACGTCCGCAGCGATGAGTACGGCGGATCGATCGAAAATCGGTTGCGTTTCCCGCTCGAGGTCTTCTCCAGCATTCGTGCTGTCTGGCCGCAACAAAAACCGATGTCGGTGCGGATCTCCGCCAGCGACTGGAAAGAGGGAGGTATGACGGAGGCAGACACTTTCGCCATCGCCGAGGCGTTCCGCGATGCAGGTTGCGACCTGATCGATGTGTCCGCCGGTCAGACAGTACCAGACCAGAAGCCAATTTACGGTCGCATGTTTCAGACGGGCTTCTCGGAAGCCATTCGCAACGTGCCAAAGATCGCGACAATGGCCGTGGGCGCCGTCACAGAAGCTGGCCAGGTCAACACGATATTGCACACACGTCGGGCTGACCTGGTTGCCATCGGCCGGACGCATCTCTGGAATCCGTTCCTCACACGCCAGGCAGCGGCCTGGTATGGCGTCAAGTCGGAAGAAGGTGATTGGGAGCAACAATACCTCGCCGGCCAGGTGCAGGCTTACTCAACTCAGCAAAAAGCGAGCGAACAACAGTTGGAATGGCAGCTGAAAGCGCGACCGAAACGACATCACACTTTTCGCGACGACTAGCTTGCCTGGCGCAGCGCGAAGCGCTGAACTTTTCCAGTTTGCGTCTTCGGCAACGCATCAATGTACTCAATCAACCGCGGATACTTGTACGGCGCGATCGCCTGCTTCACGAAATCCTGAAGTTCCTTCGTCATCGCATCCGAAGGTTCCCTACCTTCCGCGAGAACGACGAACGCCTTGGGCACGTGACCACGCTCTTCGTCCGGCGCCGCGACGACGGCGCACTCGACGACACCTGAATGACCCAACAGCGCTTCCTCTACCTCGGGACCGCTGATGTTATAGCCCGCCGAGATGATCATGTCGTCGCCGCGTGCGACGAACCAGAAGTGACCGTCTTCGTCGCGACGAAACACGTCGCCGGTCAGGTTCCAACCACCCTTGACGTAGTCCGACTGGCGCGAATCCGCGAGATACTTGCAACCGGTTGGCCCGCGAACGGCAAGCAAGCCCGCCTCACCAGCGGGCATTTCGTTTAACGACTCGTCTACGACTTGTACGTCGTAACCAGGTACCGGCACGCCGGTTGAGCCCGGTTTGTCGCCGTCACCCGTCATTGACAAAAAAATGTGAATCAGTTCGGTTGCGCCAATGCCGTCGATCATCGTTATACCCGTCCGGCGCAGCCACTCCTCGTAGACAGCTTTCGGCAAATGTTCACCGGCCGATACCGCGATCCGCAGGCTTTTTAGTTTGTCCCGATTGTCAGCGGAGAGCAGCAATTTATAGGCCGTAGGCGCGGTGAGGCAGATTGTCGCGCCGGTACTCTCGATAGCTTCGGCAAGCAGTGGCGGCGGCGCGGCCTCAAGCAACACCACACTTGCGCCGGCATACAGTGGAAACGCGAGAAGACCGCCCAGACCAAATGTGAACGCGAGCGGCGGCGAGCCGATGAAAATATCGTCCGGTTGCGGCTTTAGAACCTGTTCGGAAAACGTCTTGCACATCGACATGACATCGCTGTGGAAGTGCATGCAGCCTTTGGGCTTGCCGGTTGTGCCGCTAGTGAACGCAATTAGCGCGACATCGTCGCTGGCAGTTTGCACAGCCTCGAAGTTCTTGTCGGCCGATTCCATATTCCTCTCCAGCTCGTCAGACAACAAAATGCTGTCGAACGGGAGCTCGGCAAGCTCAGTGGCCAGGCGTAGGTCACAAATCGCGTACTTTACTTCGGCTTTGGCAGTGAATGTCCGGAGTTCAACTTCGCGCAACATCGGCATGGTCGGCAC
>CAZVLT010000106.1:0-7502 GCA_964628105.1 uncultured Woeseiaceae bacterium
AATCGTGTCGTAGTCCCAAACCCATTCCTGCAGCATCTGTGACGGCGCCTCGACAAAGTCCCACTCCGTGGCAATGCCACTCACATTGCTCCAGTCCTGGTGGCCGGCAAACATCCAGTGGATCAGGTGACCGAATTCGTGCAAAAAGGTGACAACCTGCGAGTGCTGCATAAGCTCGCTGCCCGACGGAAAATTACAGATCAAACCGGCGACGGGCAGCTGCTGACCCTCGATGCCTACCACAAACGGGAACATTGCCGCGTGCTGGAACTTGCCTTCGCGCGGATGCATGTCGAGATAAAAACGACCTATCGCCTCTTCGCCGTCGAAAAGCTCGTACGCTTCAACATCCTCATGCCACGTCTCTGTTTCCCAGGTCTCGATGCGCACACCAAACAAATCCTGAACTAACGCCAGGATGCCGTCTCGTGACGCATCGTAATTAAAATATTCGCGGATGATTTTTGTGTCGACGTCGTACTGCTCGCGGCGCACCTTGCTGCGAATGTACGAGTTCTGCCAGGATTCCAGACGCTCCGCGTCGGGGTCTTCTTCACGAAGCCGGGCAAATAATACCTCGTATTCAGCGTCCTGAGTTGCGGCTGTATATCCTTTCAGGTCTTGCAGGAAATCGGCGACGCGCTCAGGGGAGCCCGACATCTTGTCGGCCGTGATGAGTTCCGCGTAATTTCGAAACCCTGCCAATTGAGAGAGCTCATGGCGGGCAATCACCAGCTTTCTAAGAACTTCTTCATTCTGCGGGTAAGCCCGGTTGCTAAACAGTAACAACATTTTCTTGCGCAACTCGTCCTTCTCGGCATATTCGAAGAACGGAAAAACATCCGGGTACTGGGTGGAAATAACGATCTTGCCGTCATCGTTTGGTTCGTGGGCGGCAATGTAATCCTCGGGTAACCCGGCGAGATCCTCTACTGAGTCGAGCTCCAGGTAGCGTACGTCTTCGCGGATATTACGATCGAATTCCTGGCCGATGGTCGCGATCTCGTCGTTGAGTTCACGAATGCGCTCACGTACTGCCGGTTCTTTGTCGACCCCTGAGAGACGAAACGACAACAGCCGTTTTTGGAGTGAGTGCTTCGTCGCATCATCGGCATCGGTCGCATCAATCTGACCGACCGCATCGAACAATGGACGTGAAAGACTCATGTCGGTATCGAGCTTGGTGAGCAGAATCTCGCAATCGTCCCCCGCACTGCGCAGCTCGGCATCGGGATGTACGCCCGCAAGGCTAGACGCGTGATTCAAGACCGTGCTTATGCTGGCGTACAGGCTGTCCAGCGAGACATAGTAATTATCGATCGTGGGCGTACCGGAGAACGCTTCGAGCGTCGCCAAATGCTCGCGAAACTTCTTTTCGTCTGAATTACAACGAGCAGCCAGTTTTTCTGCAGTATCGACATCGGAGACATTGACCGCGCCGTAGTCGACGGGCAATGACGCTTCGGGCGCCGGCGCTTTTCCACACGCCGCGAGAGTGGCAACCAACGCCAGACCGAGAGATATCTCACAAAACTTTCGAAATTTCATAATCGTTCCTTATTCTTGATCTTCTAGTGCGGCAACAATGCCTCGTCACCCTCGTAATCGTCGCCCAGCATCTGTTTGCGAATCAGGGGAACCGGCGGCGAGCCGTAGCTCAGGAACTCGTCGTGAAACTCGCCCCACGCCTCTTCCCCGCCCCGTCCGGTCGTCCAGTCGGCACGTAGCTTGTTGATCATCAGTTTACCGAGCGTGTAGTTGAGGTAGCCCGGATCGTAGGTTCCGCGATAGGCCTGCTGGCTCGCATTGCCGAAGTCCTGAAATCCCTTTTCTTCAAACATGGCCTGACTTTCCTCGACTGTCATACCCTCCGCATGCAGGCCGATTGCCGACAGGTAACGTACGTTTCTGAGTAGTGCATTCAGCAGCTGGCCGATTCGAATCTCGGAATCGCCGTCGCCAAGTCCCGCATCGACCATCATTTGTTCGGTGTAGTGCGCCCAACCCTCTGTGAACGTGTAGAAACTGAAATGCTGCCCAACGTTGTTCTCAGCGCGATTCGCATGCAGGAATTGCAGGAAATGGCCCGGCCAGACTTCATGTATTGTTATTGCCAGCAGATAAGTCTCGCCCGGGATATAGGCGAGTTGATCCTCTTCGGACCACGTCGGATCCGGCGGCGCGATGTAATACACCGACGGCAGCCCTGATTCGAACGGCCCCGGTATGTTGATGTAGGCCATATTGAAGCGCCGATGCGGCGGCGCTTCATCAACGAGAGCATCCTCGGTGCCCGGAATACTCACGATATCATTGTCTTCAAGAAACTTGCGCAAGTCCGGCAGCTGACGTGCTGCCCCAGCGACAGCGCCTTCCGGCGGCTTACGGCTCTGCACTTTAAGAACACAGTCCCTGGTGCTTTCACCCGGCGCGAATTCGGCGCACGCTTCGTAAAGACTGTTCAGGTTTTTCTCAAGATTTCGCTCGCCGGCAGTTTTGAGATCGGCCAATGAGATATCCACGCCCTGGGTCTCACTCAACATCTTCAAAAATGTCTCTGCGCCCAACGCAAAATCATCCGTAGCCGTCGCCTTTAGATCGTCCAACCATCGGGCAGTCTGCTTAACCGATTCAGCGGCGGCGCTGTTGGCGGCCGCGAATTGTCGTTGCAGTTGCTCGTCCTCTACGGCCACGAACAGTCCGGGTACCGTGTTTTCGAGATAATCAGCCATGCCGGCAAAAATACGGTATGCGGTATCGACATAAGGCGCCGGCAGCGGCGCTTGCAGATTTTCCTGCATTGTCTGCAGGTATGCCGGCAGCTGCGAAATATACTGTGTGTAGGCAACGATACGTTCTTCAAGCGGCGCGTATTCGCGATCGATATAGACGCTTAAATCGAGGCGGTTCGTATACTCGACTGGGTTATTCTCCAGGAATCCGGCATCCCGTATCCAGAACAGCTCTCCCCTGAGGGCCCTGACCATGTAGTCGCGCTCGAATGATTCGATCCCCTCGAGATTTTCGTAGGACTCAGCATTAGCGATAACACCGTCAACCCATTCCGCGTATTTCTCGACGGCGGCAGCGCTGAGGTCGGACATCTGGCCGTCGTAGTCGTGCAGTCCCACATCGACTGCCAGTTCAGGATTGCGGTCGTAATAGTCCGAAATCGTCGTCGCCGTGAACTCCTCCCACGTAGCTTCGCGAGGCTCAGTTGATGGGGCCTGCCCGGTTTCACGACTGCAAGCGCTAACGGCGATTGCCGCGACCAGTACGATTGTTGTTATTCTCATTCCTTTCATCCTATTCAAGCCCTAATTCAGCAACTCCTTGCTGAAACGTTATGTCGACGGGAATACTCGCGTTCGTCAACCGATCGAGGTCGCCCTGCAAAAGGTCCGAGATAACACCCTTTGTCTCTATCAATTCCCTGGCACCGTCGTAATCACCATCACCTTGCAGAGTAAGAAGCAATCGCGACAAATCGGTCATCGCCGTTTCCATGCGCTCAAAATCGACGTTATATTTTCCTGTCTCAGCGTCACGTTCAAACGCGCCGCTGTCCAGGAAGAAATTGAAGCGCACCATGTTCGCCTTGCCGTGGGCGCTCGCCGCACCAAAGCGAATGGAACGGAAAACGCTGGTCATAAACGTAACGTAGTAGTCACGCAGATCGACATCCCCCAATTCGCCGGCCTTGTGTAGCTCCGTGATCATGTACAGGCCCAGGATATCGGCCTTGCCCTCTTCCATACTCGACGCGACGTCGAGCAATGTCTCGCGCACGGTGCCGCGACCATCGATCGTGTTCTTGATGCCCAGGCCGTGCGCGACCTCGTGAAACATCGTATTCGCGAAAAACGCATCGAACGTGATGTGATCGCGCTGCCCTGCATCGATGAGTTCGTCGGCGATCGGTTCGAGTATCTTGTCGAACTTGGCTCGCATGGCATTCTTGAGCTGCAGGCGACGAGTGCCTCGCGACAGCTGCACTTGCTCGTCATTCGGCAGGTTGATCGCGATGGTCTTGGAACCCGCGTTGCTGTGGCCTGCGTAGTAAACGACATCGTAAGCGTTCAGATCCGAGTCGCTTCCCGGCGATTCCCATTTGTACTCATCGGGAACCGGCAAGCCCTCCTGCAATTGCGGCAGAAAGTCCGCGAATCGACTCAGCCGGGCGCTCCACGCATGATCTTTGATAAGAACATAGGCCTCATAGGCCGCCCTGTAGCCGAATAATCGGTCTTCGTAGGTTTCGATCGGACCGATCACGACATCGATGTCATTGTCCCGGACGTCCATCCAGTACATGTCACTGACCTGAAACTCATCACTGATCAGGGCAGCAGCGCGCAGCTTGAGATAGTTTGCAAAATCCGGGCTTTCCGCCAGTTTGGCTGCGGACCGCAGCAACCGTGCGGCCTCTTTGAGTTCGCCGGCATAGGCAACGTGATAGGGAATCAGCTTCAGGCTGCCGTCCTCGTTACGCCGGATCAGGGAATAGAGGCCAATCTTGCCCGGCAGGTAGGCCTGCTCGAACTCCTCTTTGCTCATGTCAGCCGGATAGATATTCGCACCGAGCGGTTTGGCTCCAACACCTTTGATGAAAGGCTTGTCGTCGTCAAGCCGGTCCCAGGGACCGTAGTTCAGCTCGGCGAAGCGCCTTGTATCAACATCGGCGATGGAATCCAGCCATTCTTCATAGCCTTCCCCATATGCCTGCTTCCAGTACAGGTCGTCCATGATCTGGGATGCGTCTATGAGCAGCTTGATCATCCCACGCTGGTTGTCGCTGAGATTGCTGAGGTCTGCTGTTAGCGTGAAATCGGCGTAAATATCGGGTCGTGGATCGACGGTAACCAGTGGCACAACGGTCGCTTGCGGGGGCGCCTCGCCACCACAGGATGCCAGTACGGCAGAAACAAAAAGAGCACCCATCGGGTGCGAATAGGTCCTGAAACTCACGGTCTCCCCCTGCGATAAGTTCAATCAACCATTATTGCACAGCGAATAGCACGACGAGTCACGCCTTTTCTCACAGATCGACAAGCTCGATGTCTTCGATGGCCAGCGCGTGGCCGAGGAATTGACCACCGACTCGGGCGAAGCGCGTCACACCATCGGTAGCCATCAATCGCAGCTGGCCCGGTTTATCGCTGGCGTTCAAACTGGCAGTGTTTTGCAGAGCCTCTCTAACCGTGGCGGCGGTCGTGCCAGCCGAGTCGACGAGCGAAACGCCGTCGTCGGCGACAGACGCGATTACCTCGCGTAGCAGGGGAAAGTGGGTACAACCGAGAATAATGCTATCTGGCGTAAAGCCACTGCCCCTCGCCTCAGCGAGGTAACGGCGCACGGTGGATTCCGCTATCGCGCCAGTTGTCCAGCCTTCCTCAGCCAGCGTCACCAGCACTTCACAAGCATGCTCATGAATACTTGCCGACGGGTCGAGCGCTTCAATCGCGTTGCGATAGGCCCCAAGCCGCACGGTCGACTCGGTAGCCAGCACAAGGTGTGACCCGCCGGGACGCGCCGCAACAGCCGCTGTCGCGCCCGGTTCCACGACGCCAATGACGGGCAAGGGGTCCAGTTTCTCGCGCAACGCATCCAGGGCTACGGCCGACGCAGTATTGCAGGCAACCACAAGCAGCTTGATGCCCTCGTCGTAAAGCCTTGCTGTCGCCAGTGTGGCGTATCGGCCGATTGATGCCGGGCTCTTGGTTCCATACGGCAGGCGAGCCGTGTCGCCAAGATAGATCAGGTTCTCGTTCGGCAACTCCACCTGAATGGCCTGCAGGACGGTCAGGCCGCCGACGCCTGAGTCAAATACGCCGATCGGCCGTTCATTGTTGGAAGCTGTCATACCTGCATTGTGCCCAAGGATTGCCATCTGTGGAATAATCCTGCCGGAACCAACGCTTCCGGAAAGAGATACGTGCAAAAACTAGTCTACGGAGTCGGCGCCTTTGTTGCGCTACTGATTATCATTGGCTTCGCCCTGCCGCGAACCAACCGGGTGGAAGTCGAGATCGAAATCGACGCCCACGCGGCGACCGTCTTTGCGCTGGTCAATGACTTTCGGCGATTCTCACTTTGGTCGCCGTGGGCCGGTACCGACCCGAACGCCCGAATCCTGTATTCCGGCGCTAGTCGTGGCGTCGGCGCGATAATGAGCTGGGACGGTGCCATCATCGGCAGTGGCACACAAATCATTGACGAAAGTCAGCCGTACGAGCGCGTGGCCATCACAATGAGCCCTGGTGAGCCCGCCGAGTCGAAATCCTGGTTCATCCTTGCGCCGGGAGTTGGCACAACGATTGTCACCTGGGGGTTCGAGACTGACTATGGGATGAATATCGTTGGTCGCTACTTCGCATCGATGCTCGGCGGCATAGTTGCGCGCGACTACCATGACGGACTGGCGCACCTGAAGGAACTGGCAGAGAGCCTGCCGGCGGCAGACTTCGGCGATATCGAGATCGAGCATGTCGTTATGCAGGCCACCGAGATTGCCTACCTGGCAGTGAATTCAAAACCGGAGCCCGCTGCAATTTCCGAGGCCATGAGAAAAGCATACTTCCAAGTATTGAATTTTATTGACGAGCATAATCTTCAGGAAGCGGGTGCACCATTATCCATCACGCGCGACTTCAGCGGCGCAGAACTGGTGTTCGACGCGGCTATTCCGGTGCGGGGGGTTACTGGGGACACGCCGCGCGACCGTACTGGAGTACGACTCGGCTTTACGTATGAGGGCCCGGTAATCCGCGTCGGTCACGTGGGATCGTATCGACGGCTTACAGCAACACATCGAAAAATATCCGCGTACCTGGCCGCATTGGGAATCGAGCGCAACGGCGCTGCGTGGGAATCTTACGTGAGCGATCCGCGCAAGGTGCGCGAGGACGAATTGCTGACCTACGTCTACTATCCAATCAAACCGATTTGACCAGAAACGGCGGTACCCGGGATTCGTCACCGTCCGCAAGCGGCAGGCTTACCTGGGTGTCATCGCGCAGTCGTGTTACTTCGCCGAAGAGACACACTATGGAGGCAGCACACTCGCTGGCCTCTACGAGCGACATTTTTTTGACCGAGGCAGAAATCGCCCCTTCGCCGATCAAGGGCGTCACACTGTACATCTGGTGTCTGAGATCGGCGAATGGCTGCTTCAGCACGACCGGCATTTCGTCTTCGTTAATCGCAACGAGGTTTTCCTCGAAGGCTTTAATAAGTCTTTGTTTTATATGACCATGCCCTGCCAGCACCGTGAGTGCGGCGTGAAAGCGATCGACGTGGTTCGTCATTGCCACTCCAGCGTTTCATTTTTATTTTGCCGCTCACACCCTCTCGGCGGCTTGTACGCTTTTTTTGTCGGAGTTGACCACCTCCTGTAGTCCGGCTCCCTGCAGAGCCGCAGTTCCCTCTCCTACTCCCTATCTTTAAGATTCTTGCGTCGTAAATTTATAACAGAGATTGCAAAGCTCGCGCAAGTCCAATCA
>CAZVLT010000107.1:0-7458 GCA_964628105.1 uncultured Woeseiaceae bacterium
CAAATGACGGAGCGATGTAGAAGCCACCGAAAGCGTCCTCCGCAACAATGACATCAGCTGCGGGAAAAATATCGAACGCCTGGTCCAACCCCAGCTCGGCTGCAGCAATGATCGCCTCATAGGTCGCCTTGACGTCTACGGCGGGAATAATGCCGCCGTCGATCTCTACACGTGCGTAAAGTTGTTGAAACGTTTCGTTCTGTGGGTAGTCGAGGTCGTCAAAAATAACTCGCATCTCGGCATGAATTCTTTGTAGTTCGTCGAGCCCAAGTTGGTGAATTTGACTTGCTGTTAGATTCGTTGTTGTCCGATGTCGTAGCATGTAATTGTAAAACTCAGTGCCACGCGGGTACTGACCGACACCGATGGCCGCAGGCGCGTTTGACCGTAAACCATTCATGGTTTGACGCAGCCCCTCGTAGGCCGGAATCACGCTGTTGCTGACTGCCTCGCGAGCGCTGGCGAGAAGGCTGTTCCTGTCTGCCGTAGACAGACCGGGGATGCTATCAATCTTGTCACGAAAACCGGTGTAGTACGGATTGCCTGCGACATCTCCATCAGCGATCAGACCGGTGTAATAGAGCGCGGCATCCATCGTGATGGCCGGTTCTATGATGCCGGCGCCACTTTGCCGCGTCAGATACGCTGAGACCTGACTAAACTTCGTCAGCATTGCATTCAGGCGCGTAATGTAATCCAGCGCATCCTGTTGCGTCGCTAATGGATGAATATCGGTAAAGAACCGCTGTGTCTGGTTTTGCACGCCACTGAAGTTATACGTTGCGAGGAAGTCGTAGTAGATAAATTCAAGCCGGTCAACTACGTCCTGCAAAAACCACTCGTAGAGATCAAACGTCAGACGCTGGTCCGCGGACAACGTCGTTAGGTCGTAGGTCCGTAATGCGTCCAGCACAACCTGGTGCATGGCGAAGGTCTCGCGTTGGTAACTGTCAGACAAATCATCAAGTCCGACGACGTCCAGCGGATATACGCCGGTCAGCCCGCTCCAGATGATTCCCTCTGGCGAGCGATAGCTCAGCGCTGCGAACGATACTTCGTAGAAATCAACAAGTGACAGACCCGACAGATCTGCTGCAAGCTTCTCTGAGGCGGTTGGCTCGCGGCCCGGAGGCGTGACGACATCAGGCGGGGCAGCCCCACCACCGCAGGAACTGAAGATGAACAGAATGAACAGTAACGCAATAGGCCGTTTCATACGGTCCCTCCCCGATACGCTTAAATTTTTGCTGGACAGCCTTGTTATTAGGTATTAACAGACCGTCAGGCCGCGGTTTCGTTCAGTCCTTTGCGTCCCTTGGTCAAGACCAACAGGTTGCCGGCCAACACGAGCGATGTACCCAGAATGATGAATATGTCGAGTCGCAATCCCTCGAATAACATGGAGAGAATCAGCGCGACAACCGGAAACATGACCGTGACATAACCTGCCTTGTGCGCACCGATACGCCCGAGCAGCGTCAGGTAGGCCCCAAACGCCAGCACCGAGCCAAATACAGCCAGGTAAGCCAGCGAGAGCACATATCCGAGCGACCAGTCGAACGTGTACTCGTGACCGCCCGCGAACGCGAGCACGGCGGTAAACAAACAGCCATACAGCATGCTCCACGCATTCGACTGAATGACAGGCAACTTTGCTTTCTGAGCTGACTGCGAGGCCATGTTACCGAACGACGCTAACAGCGCACCAAGTACGGCCAGCAGCGAGCCGTAGAAGATTCCGTCAGACAGGGAAACTTCGGCGACCTGTGGCCCAAATAGTACGCAAATGCCGATTGCGCCCAGTAACGCTCCGATATAGAGCCGCCCCCCTGCCCTCACGCCGAAGAATATGCGTGAATTGATGATGTTCATCCACAGCAACGAGGAGAACGCGATGGCGGACAATGCGGAGGTAATGTAAATCTGCGCACGGTAGGCAAGCACATAGTTCAAACCGAACAAGAGCAGCCCCATGAGCGCGAACCAACCATGAGATTTAAGTTTAAATGATAGAGGTAAACCTTTAATTTTACACCAGATAAACAACAATCCTGACGCGGCCATGTAGCGATAGACGATTGATACCTCCGGTGCGACGACGCCGAGCTGAAATTCGATCGCGAGCCAGGTCGAGCCCCATATCAAGACCGCCGCAGCGTAGAGAAAGGTATTGCTCACGGGAGGATCACTATCAATTCAAACTCGCGGCGAGTATGCGCATGTCGTCGCCGTTGGTCAGTGGAAACTGGCGCAGTATCATTGGGGTGATTACACTTTTTTGATTGTTGTATAGAAGAAGGTTTTGCAGCATAACGGGATAATGTGTCGATGCAACAGGCCATCCTAATTCTACCTATTGCCCTTCCGGTCATATTCTGGGCGGCTTATCACTACCACAAAGATCGGCATCTTCCCGAGCCGCCACTCAACCTCCTGTTGTGCTTTGCACTTGGACTGGCGGCAGTCGAACTCTCGAGGCTGATGTATTTTGGGCTTGAGCCTTTGGGGCTGCGCTACGACGCCGTAGCGCTTGCGATCGATTCACCACTGGGACTGTTTGCCTACGCAATGCTCGCGATTGGACCCATCGAGGAGTTCGCGAAACTCTTGCCCTTTCTGCTCATAGTCCTTCGCTTCAAGGCACTTGATGAGCCTTTGGACGGCATCATCTACGCCTCGTTCATCGGTCTGGGGTATGCGGCAGCAGAGAACGTCTACTACCTGGAATTCCTGACGCCGCTCGAAAGCGCCGCGCGAGGATTCGCGAGTCCGGTAATTCATATCTTGTTCGCATCAATATGGGCGCACTCGATCACGCGCGCTCGACTCGCGGGCCGGCGCATAGTTTTACCTGCATTGACTGGATTCCTGCTCGCCGGATTCTTGCACGGGTTCTACGACTTTCTCGTCTTGCTACACCCGGTCACGGCATTGCCCGTCGCCGCTGTATTGATCGTCACGATCTGGATCTGGCGACTGGTCCTGATGCGCCGCATGCACCGGGACGCGGTACGGGAACGCCCTGGAGACTAGCCGTCGTTTCAAAGATTGTTGTTGTGCGCCTCGACGATCGTATCGTCGAGCGCTAGCCCGCCGATCGTATCTTCGACCGATAGCCCGAGCAGGCTGTAGGGATTATGAGTGTCGGTCTCGACGCTCGGATTTTCGTCCTCGAGCGTGAGCGAATTGTCGGACTCTCTGCGGAGTCGTCCGCAGCGCTTTTGAATCTCGACGAGCTTGTGTGAAACGTTCGACTCAGAGAGCGGAACGTTCTTCGAATCCTTATCCATCTTGCTATCCATCCTGCAACTGTCTCTGATTGGCGACAGTCCTTATGTGTCGCAGTATAGAGACAGGACAGTGCCCAAAATGTGAACTGGATCACACCATATTTGCCGGGAAACCGCTTTTTCCGGGGTTATGTCTGATCCAGCATGAGTAGTTAGAAAAAGGCCGCTCCTTGAGAGCGGCCTTCGTCATCCTACTATTAAATGTGCTTGAGGCTACGGCATTAGTTTCTTGGCGACGCCAACAACGATAACCGTAACTGCGCCCGCGTTGAAAAGGCTGCTTACGCTAGCCAGCGCGCCTGTGATGTACATTCCAACAGCTGGAATGTCACCGAGCGCGCCATTTACCGCAATTAATGCCAAAGCGACAATCAGGAAGCGTGATGCATCATCTTCTTCGATGAAGTAGCCACCGACTGCGCCAAGCACTGCAATGACTAGTGCGCTCTCCGGAAATCCTCCCATCAGGCCAGCGATAACCGCGACCAGCACACCAACGGATTTGACGATTTGTCCTACGCCCATGAATTTTCCCCTTATGATCTTGTTGTTGGAAAGGTATTTTTTTTATACGCAACGTTAAAGCTGCGGTGCGCACAGTCTACCAGTATTCCCGAAAACGTTTCTACCCTTTAAAAAACAAGGATTTAAGAGAAATACCTCACGGCCAACATTAAGAAATTCGGGCTATTTTCTGACTAATATTTGAGCATCGTCGAGCCCCAGGTAAATCCCGCACCAAAGGCCGCGAACAGCAAAGTCTGGCCACGTTTGATACGCCCGTCGCGAATGGCAAGATCGAGAGCCAGCGGAATTGACGCTCCAGAGGTATTAGCGTGCTCGTCGACCGTTGCGATGACACGCTCCATCGGTATGCCGAGCCGTTTCGCCGCCGCCTTGATGATGCGCATATTCGCCTGGTGCGGCACAAACCAGTCGATGTCACTAAGGTTTCCGCCGAGGTCCGCAACGGTTTCTCGAGCGATGTTGTCGAAGGTCGCGACAGCGCGCCGGAACACGGCGTTGCCGTTCATCTCGATGTACGCCTGCCCCGCCCGCGTCTTGTCATAGCCAACGGAAACGCCACATCGAACCTGTAGCAGTTCTTCGTACTGACCATCGGCATGGATATGCGTCGCAAGTATGCCCGGCTCATCGCTCTTCTGCAGCACTACGGCCCCTGCCCCATCACCGAACAAGACGGCCGTGTTGCGATCCTCCCAGTTCACTATTCGTGACAGCGTTTCCGAACCAATAACGAGAACAGTCGTCGCACCGCCGGTTTTCAGGTATCGGTCTGCCACGTCGATCCCGTAAACGAAACCGCTGCACACGGCCTGGACGTCGAAGGCCGGCCCTGGGCTCACACCAAGCTGACGCTGGATGATGCAGGCAGTGGACGGGAAAATCTTGTCCGGCGTCGTCGTACCAACGATGATCAGATCGATATCTTCAGCACTGACGTCAGCCGCTTGCATCGCGCGCCTGGCGGCTTCCAGGCCTATAGACGAGGTCGTTTCGTCATCGCCAGCGATGTGACGACGCTTAATACCGGTGCGTTCCTGAATCCACTCGTCCGACGTATTGACGGTCTTTGCGAGATCATGATTTGTGACAACCTTCTCCGGCAGGTAACTGCCAGTCCCGGCGATTCGTGCGTAGATCATAGGATGTTCCTGCGCTATCTACCGACGTATGAAATCGGCGATTTCGCGTAACGTTGGATAATCAAAAAGGTCGCTGATGTCGAGCTTATCAGGATGTGCTTCGTCTATGGCGAGAACGATCTCGGTGAGTGTCAGGGAGCTGACTCCAACCTCGAAAAGATTGTCATCAGGTCCGATCTTGCGGTCCTTTGCGAACTCGCGGCAGATGGCTACGAGCTCTGCAGCCAGCGGATCCTCGTCCGTCGCGCCGCTTTCCATACGGGCAGGCTGCAACTCACTCAAGATATCATTGAAATCGCCATCGATATACGACTGCAGCAGTTTCGCGCGCTGCACCTTGCCGCTGGTCGTCTTCGGGATTCGGGACACCGGGATGACCTGGTCGACCTCAAGCCCCGTTTGCTCCCCTATCAGGTCACGCACCTGGTCAATCATCGCCTGGAACGCGTCGAGGCTCTGTCGGTGAAGAATGAACGCGATCAGCTCTTCCGTCTGCCCACCTTTGGGCGTTGCCCCGGCGACAACCACTTTGTTCAGATCCAGGCCATCAAGTCGCGCGACAATTTCCTCGATATCGTGCGGATAATAATTCTGCCCGTTCAGGATGATAATGTCCTTTTGGCGCCCCGTAATGATGAGTCGCTCGTCGACGAATAATCCACAGTCTCCGGTACGCAACCAGCCATCCTCCGTAAACAGCTCTGTCGTAGCAGCCGCATCGCCATAGATACGTTGCGTGATGCTGTCGCCATATAGCTGGATATTGCCAATGACCGCAGCGTCGAGAACCTGGTCGCTGTCATCGGCAATGCGAATCTGGACGTCACGAATCGCATTGCCGACTGTCACAAAACTGACAGCGGCATCATCATCGGGATCAACAGAGCGGTAGGTATCACCAATTCGCAGGCTGTGGCGGTCAACTGTAATGCGCGAATATTCGCTGCCAGGCTCGGAAAGGGAAACGCCAACCGTTGCCTCCGCAAGACCGTATACCGGGTACATTGCCGTTCGCTGCAGTCCGTGCGGTGCAAGCGCTGCGAGGAATTCCTCGCACAACTCCCACGAAATTGGTTCCGCGCCGTTGAGAATCAGTTTGACGCAGGACAAATCGAGATCAGCCAATCCCTTGCGCTGGAAGAGCTTGAGGAAATGTTTGTAACCGAAATTGGGTGAGCACAATTGTGTCGCTCGCAGCTCGTTGGTCTTGCTCATCCACAATAGCGGCCGTCGCACGAATACGCTGGTGTCCATCAAGGCGTGGTTCATACCGACGCCGAGAACACTCAGGTGGTAGCCAATGAGACCCATGTCATGGGTGAGAGGCATCCAGCTGAGACTCTGGTCATGCTCATTCCAATGTGTTGCCTCGACAATGGCACGAATATTTGTACACAGGTTTCGATGCGTCAGCACGACGCCCTTGGGGTCGCTGGTCGAACCCGAGGAATACTGGATGAACGCGATGTCATCGGGCGCCGATTTGAATACATTGCCATTGGATGACGCATCTACATCGCTCATGAGCGCGGTCCTGGACTGCAACAATGTCGTAATGTCATCAAGCTCTCGTTTCCTGGAGAACTCGAGTAACCGCTCCAACAAGTCCTTTTCGGTGAATAACGTGGCTCTCTCAAGTTGGGAAACGATACGAAATAGCTTCAGGCGGTGCTCATCACTGATGCCGACCGCCACCGGCACCGGCACGATCCCGCCGAGAACAGCCGCCCAGAACGCGACCACGAAACTTTCGTTCGATTTGCTAAAGATAATCAGCTCATCGCCCGGCTCCATGCCGCCTGCCTGTAGCGAGCCGAGTAATGCGAGCGCGCGATCCCATAGCGCGCCGAATTTGACGATGCTCTCGTCGTTCTCACCGTCGATGAAGCGTATTTCGCGTTCTTTGCCACGCGCCTCTGCGAGCAGGTCCGATAGTGTGTCGTAAAGCTCCATCGCGTTGCTAACGTTCCTCAGGCCGCATAAAAATGTCCTTTGTTGCCCGAAGATTGATTCCAAGTTCCAACTCGGGTTGCGAGTCGTCGAGCAGATGCAGGTGAAACCGCGGCAGCAATAAACCAAGGTGCACTTTCATTTCCAGGAACGAAAAGTATTCGCCCAGGCAACGTCGCGGCCCCAGCGAGAACGGAAAAAATGGCCGATCTTTTTTTGCTTTGGCTGCGGGCAGAAAGCGATCCGGGTCAAAACGGTCCGGATCCGGCCAGTAATGCTCCGTGCGATGCAAAATGAACGGTGACAAATAGATATCCGTTCCTGGCGGCACATCGAACGACTCCAGTTCATCATTCGCATGCGATCGGCGGGTAAACAACCAGACCGGGGGGTACAAACGCAACACTTCTTCCAGCACCTGTTGAGAGTATTGCATCGATGCCAGGGATTCGGCATTTGGCGCCGCTGCGTTCGGCAGAAACTCCGCTGCTTCTGCGATGAGTTTCGCTTCCACCTCGGAATGATTCGCTATCAGGTACCAAACCCAATTG
>CAZVLT010000108.1:0-7261 GCA_964628105.1 uncultured Woeseiaceae bacterium
CTCCACGAATTCGGCATTCCAGCTGCGGATGGCGGCGCCTGACGATTTCGTCTTCAGCGCAGCGTTTCGCTGCTTCAGGGCTCGCCTGAAGCGACGCCAGACCAACAAGTGGTCATGTTCCACGTGGAACGCCAGCCAGTCGAGAAAACGACGCCGCTGCTCTGGACCCCCGGCAATCAGGTTATGAACCTCCGGGTCGATAACCTGTAGCGGCAGAGCCTCTGCTAGGGCCGCCGCGCCGCCGTCATCCTCACCGCCAATACGCACCTGCAGGCCTTCCCGGCTATTACGGACGCCGACAGTAACGCTGCGCCCTGCTTGCTCGATCTCCGCGAAGAGCACGAACTCGCTCTCGCCGTGGCGAATAAGGTTCGCGGTGCTCGTGCCGCGAAATGACTTTCCCCGGCCCAGATACGCCAACGCCTCCAGAATGCTTGTCTTTCCGGAGGCGTTGCCGCCATAGATTAGGTTGTAGGTCGGACTGAGCTTGAGCTCCGCTGCTTCCAGGCAACGGAAATTGTTAGCCCTGAATAGTCGAATCATTTTTCTCGAACTATTCCATCATAGGCGCATAGGCATCACGACGAACGTGCAGTCACCATCTCCTGGCTGGCGAATCAGACAACTCGAATTGCTGTCCTGCACCGACAGCGTTACGTCATCCCCTTCTACCGCACCAAGCGCATCGAGAAGGTAATTAACGTTGAAGCCGATTTCGATATCCTCGCCGTTGTAGGTAACTTCGATCTCTTCCTCTGCTTCCTCCTGCTCCGGGTTATGTGCCTGAAGAATCACGCCGCTATCGCGAATTACCAACCGAATGCCCCGATATTTCTCGTTGGACAAAATCGCCGTACGTTGCAGCGCGCTGCGAAATGCCGCCCTGTCCGCTTTCAACTCGTTCGACGATTCTTTTGGAATGACGCGGTCATATTCCGGGAATCGCCCATCAATCAACTTCGAAGTGAAGCGAATTCCCTCGAGCTGAATGCGTACATGATTCGGGCCAAGCTCTATGTTCAATTCCCCCTCACCGCTCATTAATCGCTGCAACTCCAAAACGCCCTTGCGCGGCACTATCACTTGTTGCTCATCCAGTTTCGCCCCGTCAAGCTCTACCTGGCACAGCGCAAGGCGATGACCGTCTGTCGCGACAGCGCGCAAATGTTGACCGCTTGTTTCCAGCAGCATGCCATTCAAGTAATACCGAACGTCCTGTTGCGCCATCGAAAAATGCGTTTTTTCAATCAGGCGTCCGAGCGCTTCCTGGCCGACTGAGATGTTTTGCTCCGCTTTGATATCTTCAACCACTGGAAACTCGGCAGCCGGTAACGTCGCCAGGTTGAATTTACTACGGCCTGCTCGAACGGCCAGTTTCTCCCCACTCAGGCTGATGTTTATATCCGAGCCCTCTGGCAGTGCCTTGCAAATATCCAGCAACTTCCGACCCGAAACAGTAATCTCGCCACCGCTCTCGACCTCTATTTCCGCTTGGGCAACCAACTCAACCTCAAGATCCGTTGCTGTCACCGACAGCTGTCCATCACGAGCAATGAGTAAGACGTTTGAGAGGATGGGCATGGTTTGGCGTCTTTCCACTACCCCGATTACGGCCTGTAATGGCTTCAACAGCACTTCCCGAGCTGCGCTAAACTTCATAGGTTCCACCTGTTAATAAATATTGGAAATTCATAATTTATTATTATTATTAGGTACCGAAACTCCTGTGTATAACTTTTTAAATATCTTTTTAATCAATAGGTTATATTATATTTTTTGAGCTAACAATCCTTGTGTCGATGGCCTGCAGGCTGTGGGCGACCTGTGGATAAAAAGTAAAGCGTACGTTTTGCACCGCTTATCCACACTATCCTGTCAGAGTTCTCAACAAATTCAAATAATCGTCATCAACGCGTTTATCTGTTTCGCGTAAAGAGTTGATCCGGCGACAACCATGCAATACGGTCGTATGGTCGCGGCCACCAAAGGCGTCTCCGATCTCCGGTAAGCTATGGTTCGTAAGTTCCTTGGCGAGCGTCATGCCGATTTGTCGCGGTCGTGCGATGGAACGAGTGCGCTTCTTAGATAGCAAATCGCCAACACGAATCTTAAAGTACTCGGCGACTGTTTTCTGAATGTTTTCGATCGAAACCAGGCGGTCTTGCAACGCAAGCAGATCGCGTAAGGCTTCTTTGGCAAAATCGACATCGATTTCTCTACCTGTAAACCGGTGATTGGCGATCACGCGACGCAAAGCGCCTTCGAGCTCACGGACATTTGAACGAATTCGTTTGGCAATAAAAAATGCAACCTCCTCTGGCAGTGAAATCCCATCAGCGGAGGCCTTGCTCATGAGAATTGCTACTGAGGTTTCCAGTTCCGGTGGCTCGATTGCGACCGTCAGCCCCCAGCCGAAGCGGGACTTCAGCCGCTCTTCGAGCCCGGCCACCTCTTTCGGGTAACGATCGCAGGTCAGAATAATTTGTCTTTGTCCTTCGAGCAGGGCATTAAATGTATGAAAAAATTCTTCCTGCGAGCGCTCTTTCCCGGCGAAAAACTGAATATCGTCGATCAGCAACGCGTCGAGCGACCGATAGTTACGTTTGAACTCTGAAATGGTGTTGTGTTGCAGGCCTTGAACCATGTCGCCTACAAACCGCTCTGAGTGCACATAACTGACGCGGGCGTCCGGGTTGTTATTTAGCATTGCGTTGCCGATGGCGTGCATAAGGTGTGTCTTGCCCAGGCCGACGCCACCATAAATAAACAGTGGGTTGTACGACTTGCCGGGATTTTCACCAACCTGGCTCGCCGCCGCTCGCGCGAGTTGGTTGCTCTTGCCTTCGACGAAGCTGTCAAATGTAAAAATTGGATTCAACCGTGACGCGACAGGGGCGCCCCTCGCCGCCTTAATAACGATGGGCTGGGGGCGGCGGCTTGTCGTCTGCGCCGGTGTGGACTTGCGGGAGCCAACCTCGACGATGACCTCAGCGCCACCACCGCCCTCCTCGACGAGTTGCAGAATACGACTCATGTGGTGTTGTTGCAGCCAGTCGACGACAAAACGATTGGGTGCCAGCAGGCGTAAAATGCCATCATCGTCGACGGCCTGCAGCGGCCGAATCCAGGTATTGAATTGTTGCTCTGGCAGCTCCGCCTGCAAGGTGCGAAGGCACTGGTTCCAGAGCGTCGATTCGGCAGACAAGCGTTTCCCCAAAAGGCCCCGTGACGGAGCGGGCCGAGCAATAGCAAGAGACATAAGAAAGACCGGGCAGTCTATACTGTAATTCCAAGGTTTACATCCGTCTATTGACACTGTCAGGGCTTCTGCGTACGCTTGCCGCCCTTCTCAAAACCGGCCTGATATTGCCGGATCTTGAACCAGGTATCAGGTAATGAAACGCACATATCAGCCCAGCAAAATCAAACGTGCACGCACACATGGTTTCCGTGCCCGGATGGCGACCAAAGCCGGGCGCCTCGTTCTCAAGCGCCGCCGCGCAAAAGGCCGCGCGCAGCTGACGCCGTAACGCATTCAGCTACTGTCACGACGACGAGCCACAATTTCGGACGAGCAAATCGGCTACTGGACGCAGCGGGTTTCGAGCGCGTGTTTGAAAAGGCCGGGCGCAGCCGGGACAAATTATTTACAGTGCTTTGCCGGCCCAATGATGAGGACGTGGCGCGACTGGGGCTTGCGATCTCGAAGAAGCACTGTCGTCGCGCAATAGTACGAAATCGCGTCAAGAGAGCGATTCGGGAATCTTTTCGGCAGCACCAGGTGCTGTTGGCGGGGCTGGATATAGTCGTAATTAATAATCCGGCAGCGGCCGGCGCCGACAAGCCGACGTTGGCGGAAAGTCTCGATAGCCACTGGCAGCGCTGCCGCAAAGCGTCGCGCCAGAACGAATCGAAAACGACGGAAGCAGGAAAGCAAACGGATGGATAATCAACGACTGCTGATTTGGGCCTTCTTTGGCCTCATGGCCTGGATGACTTATCAGGCCTGGTTGCAGGAGAACGCACCGCCGACACCGGCCGCCGTGACTGAACAGCTTTCACAGCCGGCGATTCCGCAGGGCGAGCAGGAGCTCCCGGAAATATCGGCAGGCAGTGCTGGCACGATCGATGCGCCGGCGCCTGTTGAACAGACGGCCCCAGAGGAGGCGATTGCGGTATCGGGCGCTCCGACTATTCGGGTAACCACCGAGGTTCTTGACATCGAAATCAGCACCCGGGGCGGAACGCTGCAAGAAGCATCACTTCGTGCTTACCCGGTTGCCAAAGACAGGCCGGATACGCTGGTAACGCTGTTAAGCAGGGACGAGTCAAATTTCGGTCTGATACAGACCGGTTTGCGCGTCGTTGGGGGCGGCGACGAAGCAAATCACCTGGCGTTGTTTTCGAGTGCAAACGACCGCTATACGCTGCGCGACGCAGAGGAGCTCGTTGTTCCTCTCACGTGGCGAAGTGCGGACGGCGTCATTGTCGAGAAACGCTTTCATTTCACGCGCGGCGGCTACGCCGTGCGCGTGGAACAAGAGGTTATAAACAACAGCGACACGCTATGGCGCGGCGCTGATTACTCGCAGATTCAAAGACGCTTTACCGAGCCAGAGCGCTCCATGTTTGACGTGGACTCATATTCCTTCAGCGGCCCGATTATTTATGATGGCGACAAGTCGGAGAAGTTGCAGCGCGATGACCTTATAGACGATGGTGCGCGTTCGTTTTCATCGCAGGCCGGCTGGTTCGGTTCTATTCAACATCACTTTCTGAGCGCGGTTGTACCGCAGCGTGGCGGCGAACAAAAATTCAATGTCGCAGTACGAGGAGAGCGCTCGATAGCGAGCGTGATAGGCGAGGTACAGACGGTCGCGCCAGGCTCAAGCAAGACTTTTGTGACGACGTTGTTCATTGGGCCGAAGCTGCAGACGCAGCTTGAGGAGATAGATGAGAGCCTTAAGCTCACGGTCGACTACGGATGGCTGACGATCATCTCACAGCCGCTGTTTTGGTTGTTGAGCATCGTTTTCGGCTTTGTGGGCAACTGGGGTGTAGCGATCATTTTCGTGACGCTCCTCATCAAGCTGGCGTTTTACAAGCTCACAGAAGCCAGCGGCCGGTCGATGGCGAAAATGCGTAACCTGCAGCCGCGCATGACAGCACTGAAAGAGCGTTATAAGGACGACAAACAGGCGCATAGCCAGGCCATGATGGAGCTGTACAAGCGCGAAAAAGTGAATCCGATGGCCGGGTGTCTGCCGATATTGATTCAGATGCCGTTCTTCCTCGCGTTCTACTGGGTGTTGCTCGAAAGCGTTGAGATGCGCCAGGCGCCGTTCGCTTTGTGGATAACGGATTTGTCGACGCGCGACCCTTACTTCATATTGCCGTTTATCATGGGCGTGGCCATGTTCATGCAACAAAAACTGAACCCGGCGCCGGCGGATCCGGTGCAGGCTAAGGTAATGCAGATCATGCCGATCATGTTCACGGTGTTTTTCGCCTTTTTCCCGTCCGGCCTGGTGCTCTACTGGGTGACCAATACTCTTTTGTCGATCGCGCAACAGTGGAAAATCAACAAGGTCGTGGAGCGGGAAGCGAAGACAAAGCGGCAAAAAAAGTAACCAGCGCTTTTGACCTGTGGTCTCATTGGCACATGGCGACATTATCCAGCACTGCGGAGACAATTGTTGCCGCCGCAACACCGCCAGGTACCGGGGGCGTGGCGATCGTGCGTGTATCCGGCGCCGAAACAGAGACCATTGCGCGTGCCATGCTGGAAAGCCTGCCTGAGCCGAGAACGGCAACCTACAAAAGCTTTCGTGATGCTGCGGGCGAGAAAATCGACACCGGTCTGGCCTTGTACTTTCCGGCACCCACGTCGTTCACCGGCGAATCGGTTCTCGAACTACACGGGCACGGCGGGCCGGTTGTGGTTTCACTGCTTGTTGCGGCAATAGTTGAGCTTGGCGCCAGGCGCGCCGAACCAGGTGAGTTTTCGCAGCGAGCCTTCCTGAACGGCAAGCTCGATCTCGCCCAGGCCGAGGCTCTCGCCGACCTTATCAACAGCGGTACCGCGCAGGCCTCGCGGGCAGCACTGCGATCCTTATCCGGCGATTTTTCGAAGAACGTTGATGCACTTGCAGGACAGCTGACACGGCTGCGCATGCACGTCGAGGCGGCTATTGATTTTCCGGAAGAGGAGATCGACTTTCTTGCGGACGATCAATTGCTGGGCCGGCTGCAAGAGTGCGCGCTCGCATTTGAGGCTCTGAGCGCAGCGGCGTCCCAGGGCCGCGTGCTGCGCGACGGTTTTCAGGTAGTCATCGTTGGCAGACCCAACGCGGGCAAGTCAAGCCTGCTAAACCTCCTTAGCGGGGAGGACGCGGCGATTGTTACAGAGGTCGCTGGAACAACCCGCGATATTCTTCGTGAGCAGATCGACATTGACGGCCTCGCCGTCGAGCTCGTCGATACGGCAGGGCTGCGCGAAGATCCGAACCGCATCGAGGAAGAGGGCATTCGTCGTGCGCGCAAAGCGCTGCGAAACGCTGATGCGGTGTTATGGATTCAGGATGCAACAGAGCGGGACAGCGCAGCGCTTGACGAGCATTTGCCGGCCGACGTGCCCGTGACCGTCGTGCGCAATAAAACAGACCTGAGTGGCGAGCGGCCCGGCATGCGCGACGATGTGGTTTATTTGTCTGCGAAAACCGGGGACGGTGTCGACGCGCTGCGGGAACGAATACGTGCCCTTGCGGGCTACGAGAACCTTGGCGAGGGCGCGTTCACCGCTCGCAAGCGACACCTGGACTCACTAGCACGGGCGGCAAAGCATTTTGCGGTTGGCCAGGAAGCCCTGCGGGAAATTCGGGCCGGAGAGTTATTGGCCGAAGAACTACGCCTCTCGCAGCAGGCGCTCGGCGAAATCACCGGCGCCGTCTCTTCCGACGACTTGCTCGGTAAAATCTTCTCCGAATTTTGTATCGGCAAATAGTCCTACGTCCGGTAGAGTCCAAGGCTGACCAATGGGGCGGTAAAAGACCTTTGAAAATAGCCATATACTGTCCGACGAGGTCTTGCAACTTCGCATCACATCCAGCTATAATTGTTCCCAAGATTGTTCCCATAAAGGCCAAATCGGGTTTCTTTTCAGGGAACGATTTTAAGGGATCGGGAACAAATGGCGTTGACAGATACGAAGCTACGCACGCTAAGGCCCCGGGAGAAGCCGTACAGCCGATCAGATGGCAAT
>CAZVLT010000109.1:0-7246 GCA_964628105.1 uncultured Woeseiaceae bacterium
GAGATTGTGTTCAGGTACGCTGTATTCGGACTGTACGGCAGGTACGCGCCCGAGCGACGCGCGAAGTCGATCATCTGATTGAGAAGAAAGTGCGCCCTCTCAGGACCGTGTTGACCCAGTACTGAATCGATCGACTCCAGCCATTCTTTAGTTTCGACAGGATCAATGTCATCGAAAGGACTAAAACTGCTCATATTTTGTCCACTGGGCGCCTGGCAGGATTCGGCCCGGCCAGTCGCGTGAATTACTCTGGGTGTCCTGCTAGGATCACCGCTCCATTGCACCGGACAGTGCGATCACTGCTGCGGCCAATATCTTCAGGGTTTGTGCGGTTAGGGTCAAGCTCACGGCGGAGAATAAAAAGGTATGCAAACCCTACACCCGGATATGCAGGATATCCGTATTTTTCAAAAACTTGGCCGCGTCGACTTAAAATCACTGGAGCTGGTCGATCAGTTGCTCTTGATACTGCCGAGCAATCCCTCTGCCGCGGACTTTCGCAAAGTCCCGCACGGCAGCAAAATGCAACAGGTGTTGCGTAAGCACGCGGCTGGCTCGACGCCTGCTTTCACGACTCGATTGAATAACCACAGGCAGACGCTGGTCGTCGGTGGAACGATCGCATCCGACGCCAGCGCCTTCGAGCAACTAACGCTGGGCCGGGAGCTTGTCGCCGCGGCTTGTAACCAGAAGGCGGGCAGCGTTGGAATATGTGTCATCGGATTTGATAGCTCGGTGCAGCGGACGCTCTGCAACAACGTCCTCGCGGCGGCTTTAGCGGCAGCCTTCAGCTTGCCTTCGTACAAGAACGAAGCGGTGCCCGCGAAGATAAAGAGCATCCGTCTGCTGGGCATGGATGAGCACACTGACACGGCGCGAACCGTCGCGGAGGCGAAAGGTAATAACCTGGCGCGCTGGCTCACCACCATGCCCCCCAATAAGCTGGATGCGATCCGCTATGCGGATTTTGTGCGCGATCTCGCCAGGACAACGGGCTGGCAATACAAACGCTTTGCAAGCAAGGAACTCGAAAAACTGGGTGCTGGCGCGTTCCTTGCGGTCGCCCAGGGCAACGCCGACGATAGTGCCGGGATCGTCCGTCTCCGTTATCGTCCCGGCAAGAAGAACGCCCGCGCTGATCTGAGTCTCGTCGGCAAGGGCATCATTTTCGACACCGGCGGAACCAATCTGAAACCGTTCCAGTCCATGCTCGACATGCACGGTGACATGCAGGGCAGTGCAGTCGCCATCGGTATTTTGCTTGCCGTATCCGAGTTGCAGTTGCCGATCGCTGTCGACTGCTGGCTGGCCCTGACAGAAAACCGCACGGGTCCTGACGCTTACAAATCGCAGGACGTCGTCACCGCGGCGAATGGGAAAACCATTCAGACGATTCACACTGACGCAGAAGGCCGCATGGCGTTGGCAGACACGCTGGTACTTGCAAGCCGTGAAAAACCCGGCATTCTGTTTGACTACGCAACACTGACCGGAACCTGCGTCAGCGCGATTACGACACGTTATTCCGGCGTATTCACGAACCGCCCCGAGCTGCATTCGCAACTAAAACGCACCGGGCAAAATTGCGGCGAGCGCGTCTGGCCCTTTCCGATAGGCGGGGAATTCATGGAGCCTCTCAAGAGTGACACTGCGGACTTCATGCAGTGCTCGCCGAAGGGCGCGGGTGACCATATCCTGGCGGCCAGCTTTCTGTCCGAATTCATCGAAAATGACACTCCATGGGTACACATGGACCTGAGCGCAAGTGACAATGACGGTGGGCTCGGTCATGTTGGCTCGAAATTCACGGGATTTGGTGTGCGTTATACGATGAGCGCCATTCTCGACGAGAATCTGTTCAAGGCGAACAATTAAGTGGCTGACAAGGTACAAATGGCAAACCGCTTTCGCGGTTTCCTGCCAGTTGTAGTTGATGTTGAAACCGGCGGTTTCAATTCGAAAACGGACGCGTTGCTTGAAGTGGCTGCGGTGCTACTCGATCTCAACGACGATGGCCTGCTCAAGCGCGACGAGACTTTTCGTTATCACGTCAAACCGTTTGAAGGTGCGAATCTCGAGGCCGCGTCGCTGGCCGTGAACGGCATTGACCCTTTCCATCCCCTGCGCCCGGCTATCGATGAACGCGACGCATTGCAACGCGTGTTTCGCGAAGTTCGTCGCTCAATACGGGAAAACCGCTGCAGCCGCGCAGTACTCGTCGGTCACAACGCGCACTTTGATCTCGGGTTTTTGAATGAGGCCATTGCGCGGTCGGAGATCAAACGCAACCCGTTCCATCCGTTCAGTTGCTTCGATACCGCGACGTTGTGCGGCGTCGCATTCGGCCAGACGGTTCTCTCGCGTGCGGCAATCGCTGCGGGAATGGAATGGGATGAAACGCGGGCGCACTCCGCGTCCTACGACGCGGAGATAACAGCCGATTTATTCTGCGATGTGGTAAATCGTTACAGCGATATTTTCGAGGTCACGCGTCGCAATGCGCCACCACAACCGTAGGAGCGCTCCTACTCTGACTCCAGTAATTCCTTCAGCTCGCCCGAGTGAAACATCTCCATCACGATGTCACAGCCACCGATCAACTCGCCTTTCACATAGAGCTGTGGAAAAGTCGGCCAGTTTGAATACTCCTTGAGACCCTCGCGAACCTCCTGATCCTCAAAAATATTGACGAATGCGTAAGGTTGGCCGATGGCGTTCAACGCGGCGATCGTCTGCCCCGAAAAACCGCACTGCGGGAAGTCCGGTGTACCCTTCATATAAAGAAGTATGTCGTGTGACTTGAGTTGTTCTTCGATTCGGGATTTGGCGTCCACTTGATGTTACCTACGTGAGTTATGTAAGCCGTCCAGGCTATCTGGGGGCACTTCAATCTTCTACAAGTATTTCATTATTGACGGCAACGACACCTTTCGTCTCTTTCGCGAGCCTGTCGGCCTGGTCGCGTGCCACGAAACTTTCCACGCTACCGGTCAGTGTCACAACGCCTTCCCAGGTGCGGACTCCGATGTCGAACACACTGACGATGGAGTCCGCGACGTACTTGCCTTTGATCTTGGTGGTGATCGCGGAATCCGACATCACGACGCCAGGCTCGCGTTCGTCTTTGCCGAGATTGTAACCACCGACGGCGGCGCCGCCCACTAGCAGCGCCGTACAGCCTGACAGCACGAACAGGGCCAGCACCGTAACAAGAATTCGCATTGTTCCTCTCCGCACAAACGCTATTGTACCGTATAATACCGACAGCGCAGATGCGCAAACATCCCTGATAAATATCCATAATTCGAAATTCCCGGAGAAGCGAACCATGAATCCCCTAAAGAGCGTTGGCGGCACAATCAGTAGTGGCGTCGTATTGGCATTGCTTATCGTGTTTTTCCTGCCCGGCGAGCATGTCGTTGTAGTTCCACTGAAGTCCGTCGTTATCTGGTTCCACGTATTCGCAGGCATTGTGTGGATAGGCTTGCTCTATTACTTCAATTTCGTTCAGGTTCCCGCACTCGGCGAGGCAGCCAGCGACGAGGGCGGTCCTGGTGGCGCTGGCATCGCGAAGTATGTTGCACCACGGGCACTGTGGTGGTTTCGCTGGGGTGCGTTAGCTACCTGGTTATCCGGCGCAACAGTGCTGCATCTGCAAGGCATCTTGCATCAGGCCTTTACACTGGGCCTGGTCGGTGATCCGAACCGCATTGCAACAACTATCGGAGTCGGCGCCTGGCTCGGCACAATCATGTTGTTCAATGTCTGGGTACTCATCTGGCCGAATCAGAAAAAGGTTCTCGGCATGGTCGAAGCCACTGCGGAAGAAGTCGCGAAGGCCAAAAACATGGCGTTCATGGCGTCGCGCTCGAACACACTCATGTCCATTCCCTTGATTATGAGCATGGTCGGCCCGGGGCACGGCTGGTTTATGTAATCAGGCCACAGCCCGCGTAACGCGTTTCGGCTCGGACACGCCATAACCCTGCGCGTAGTCGATACCCATGCCTCGCAGCATGGTGATGATCTCCTCGTTCTCGGCGAACTCGGCAATCGTCTTTTTGCCGGTGAGATGACCGATTTCGTTGATGGAGCGCACCATTTCGCGGTCGATCGGATCGTGCAATATCTCTTTCACGAAGCTGCCGTCGATCTTGAGAAAATCGACCGGGAAGTGCTTGAGGTAGCCGAATGACGACAGGCCGGTGCCAAAATCATCGAGCGCGAACTTGCAGCCGAGTTCCTTGAGCGCATTAATAAATCGATTCGCCTGCGAATAGCTCGCGATCGCTGCCGTTTCGGTAATCTCGAAGCATATCTTTGTCGCGTCAAGACCACTCATCTGGAATTGATCCACGACGAACGGCAGGAACTTTTCGTCGCCGAGACTTTGGCCCGACAGGTTGATTGAGCACAGCGTGAGACGCTCGCGCTCGTCGGCTTCAGATACCAGCCAGCGGAATGCACTGCGTATTACCCAGCGATCGATATTCGGTGTAATGCCATAGCGCTCGGCCGCTTCGATAAAGAGTCCCGGGGAAATAATGCCGCCCTGCTCGTCGCGCATACGCAGCAGTATTTCGTAGTGGGCCCCCTCCTCTTCCACCTGCAACGGTAGAATCGTCTGTCTAAACAGCTCGAAGCGATCTTCTTCGAGCGCATTGTTTATGCGTGCAGCCCACTGCATCTCGCGGCGACGACGCATGAGGTCGATGTCGTTTTCCTGGTAGCTGTGTATGCGATTTCGGCCCGCCTCTTTGGCGGCAGAGCATGCACTGTCCGCAGCACTGAGTACCCCAGCAACATCTTCGTTGTCGGCCGTTATCGGCACGACGCCGATACTCACCCCGAGGCGGAAACTGCGCTCTTCCCACAAGAACTTGTACTCACTGATTGCCAGGCGCAGCGTTTCGGCGGAGTTCATCGCCTCTTCAAGACTGCAACTCTCGAGCAATACGCCGAATTCGTCGCCGCCCAGTCGAGCCAGCGTGTCGCGCCAGCGAATCTTCGACTTGAGCAATGCGCCAAGCTGCCCGAGCAGTGCGTCGCCAGCGCTATGGCCGCAGGAATCGTTGACGATTTTGAATTGATCGAGATCCAGGTACAGCAGCGCATAAGATGTTTCCCGCGCCCTGGCGCTCTTCAGCGCCCGCTTCAGGCGGTTTTCGAATTCGTGCCGATTGACGAGCCCGGTCAGAATGTCGTGGCTGGCGTGATAACTGAGCCGGCGATTCAGTTCACGCGACTCACTGACGTCATGGAACACAAGAACACCACCGGTCACGTTGCCCTCGCCGTCACGAATCGGCGAAGCGGTACTTTCGATATAGAGCTCGTTGCCGTCACGGCGAATCAGCAATGTCGGCCGTACGGACTTGATAGCCCGGTCGCGGCGTATCGATACGGCCAACGGGTTTTCAAGCGGTTCACAGGTTTCCTCGTGGAAGCCGCGGAAGATTTCATCAATCGTGCGCCCGCTGGCATCGTCCACCTTCCACCCGGTCAACTCCTCGGCCACTGGATTAATGTACTCAACAACGGAATTGCCGTCGGTCGTAATGACTCCGTCTCCAATTGACTGCAATGTAATCTGCGCGCTTTCTTTCTCGCGGAAAAGCGCATCCTCATAAAGCTTGCGCTCGGTGATGTCGACTTCGACCCCGAGCAGGCGCAGCAAACGACCGTTGCCATCGACTACAGACTTGGCGCGACTTTTCATCCAGCGCCAGTCGCCGCTCTGATGTTTCATTCGATGGACTGACTCGAATATTGGCGTCTTGCCTTCGAGGTGCTCCCGCATCCGGGTTTGCACGCGCGCCATGTCATCCGGATGTACCAGGTTGTACCAGTCCAGCATCACGTCTTCGTCCTCGGCGTCATAACCGAGCATGACTTTCCAGCGACGGGACAGATTAATGCGTTTGGTATCACCGTCGAAATCCCAAATGCCATCGTTCGCAGTCGCAGCGACCAGCGCATCGCGTTCCTGAAATTCGTCCAGCAACTCTTTGTCTCGAACCCGCTCAAGGCCCGCCGCCAGTGATGAACCGAACAGCTTCATAAGCAAGTGAAGATTCGCGTCCCAGCCTTCCATCGGGCGCTCGTTTGCGATGCCAAGGAAGCCGGCGATTTCATCGTGCACCGAGAAACCGATAATAAGCGTCGCGCCGAGGTGAATTTCGCTGAGACGTTTCAATTCATCTTTTGCGGACTTCGGCCCCTTGAGCGTATCGGCAACCTCGATGACTCGAAGATGCCCGAGCCGCTCACAAAGCCAGGGCCAGTCACTAAGTTTCTCGTTCTTCAATAAGCCCGGATTGCACTGCGCGAAGCCGTCGCACGAGGCCAGGACGGTCTCTATTTTTTCCCCATCCTCGCTGATCAGCGCGATAAAGGCCGAGTCTGTGCCGACCGCTTCAGGCGCCTCATTGACAATTGACTGCAATTGTTCGGTGTATTTGTCGGGGTCAAGATTCTGAATGCCGACCGCGATCTGGGTCTGCATGGCGTCTATAGCGCCGCGGGTTCTTTCTCCGGCACGCGGTCTGCGGTGCCGAACTCCCGTATTCGTAGAGGTGTCGGACGGTTGCGTCATTACGGCTGAATATTCTGACACGTTACTGCAGGAATACAAGATAAGTAGCTGTATTTTTTGCCTATTATGCCCGAAACGGCATTGGACATAAGACCTGATCTGCCCTGCGCGTCAACCGATTTGTCCGGGGTCCGTTAATGCCTCTATGAACAGCAACACGCGTATCAAGGAGAACCTCATGAAACTCGCGTATCAAAGCCTTCCCGGATTGGCAGGCACAAGGACGTTAGCTAACTGGATGACAATGTTATTGATGCTGGCGATGCTGGCGACCCTGACCGCCTGTGGAGGCGGGGCAGGAACAACAAGCGACAACCCTGTTGCAGCAGCGTGCGATCCCAATGACCCGAATACATTCGCCGAATGCGGCACGGTCATGATCGCGTTAACAGACGCAGATGGCGACTTCCTGAATTACACAGTCGACGTATTGTCACTGAAATTGGAAACGGCTGATGGCCGTATCGTCGAGACGCTGCCACGAACGACGCGTATCAATTTCACCGACTATGTTGACCTGGCGGAACTCGTCGTAACCGCGTCGATTCCTCCGGCGATCTATGTCTCCGGTTCTATCAGTCTCGACTATTCCGATGCCGAAGTGTTTGTCGAGTCCGGCGGCGATGCCGTTGAGGCCATTGTCACGGATAT
>CAZVLT010000110.1:0-7059 GCA_964628105.1 uncultured Woeseiaceae bacterium
CAGGGGAATGCCGTGAAGTTCATACGGTCGTTCGAGGTGCTGCTTGTATTGTCGTTCGCGCATGCGACCAATCGTTTCATTGCAATCGAGCAGATTCTGCGCGGCTATTTTCCCGACGGCCAGGATAATTTTCGGCTGGATGAGCTCTATCTGCCGATCCAGGTACGCACGACAGGCCGCCGTTTCGGCTGGCTTCGGGTCGCGATTGTGCGGCGGCCGGCACTTCAGGATATTTGTGATAAAGACGGTCTCTCGTCGCTGGCCAATGGCAAGCAGCATCTGGTCAAGAAGTTGCCCGGCGCGGCCCACAAAGGGTTCACCACGACGGTCTTCTTCGGCGCCCGGCGCCTCGCCGATAATCAGCCAGTCGGCATTCGGGTCGCCAACGCCGAACACCGTCTGCGTGCGACTTTGCGACAATTCGCAACGTGTGCATCCTGAGACGCAATCACGCAATTCGTTCCAGTCCAGCGGCGCTGCATCTTCGCTAGCCTCTGCGTCGTCGCTCAGCCCTGCGTCTCTCGGCAGCCAGACATCAATGCCAATGGCCTGTAGATAAGCAAGTCGCTGTTGTTCGGAATTAATCATTCTTAAGCCAGTGTCCTGTCCCGATAGGGTTCAGTGGCGCGGCACGGTGGCGATAACATCAGTCCCGGCGATAACCACCTGCCCTTGCTCCACCAGTACCTTGCCGGTGATCGGCAACTGGACTTCCGCCACGCGCGCGAGTCGCAGGTAGACGCAGCGCTGGCCCTGCCCCAGTCGCTCACCGAAGCGCGCAAACGACCGCGGCACAAGGCCAAAGCGGTAATCACGAAACTGCAACACGACATCGTCACCTTCGTCGGTCTGAACCCACAACGCGTTCGTCCCGGGGTCCATGATTTTACCCTCAACCGGGCTGCGGGCAGTATAGCTTCCCAGGCGGTCAACACGAATGACGATCCTGTGAGCCTCGCTCTGCAGTTCGCCACTGGCCACCTTGTCTACGGCGATGATCTCGCCATCGACCGGGCTAACAACGCCGAGCGCTACGGACGGCACGGTTCTGGCAGGATCGCGGAACAGCAGGAACAGAAAAACAAACGCGACACCTGGCAGGAGTGCGTACCAGGGATTGGCGTAACCAATCAACGAGATGGCAACAATTATTGTGATTGCCAAAAATGGTATGCCCTCCTGGGCAACAAACGGATTACGTCGACCGAGCAACTGAGACTTTCCTGCAGAAAAAGATTCCGGACCATCCCCTGCTTTGGCTCCGGAGTCAATACGGTTAGAATGCGCGCCTCTAAGACTTCAGGTACAACGGGCAATGCGTTTTTCGGAATTCGGGCTGACCACACTCAAGGAAGTCCCTGCAGATGCAGAGATCGTCAGCCACAAGTTAATGCTCAGGGCCGGGCTCATTCGGCGGCTGGCCTCAGGCTTATTCACCTGGATGCCACTTGGCCTGCGCGTCTTGCGCAAGGTCGAGGCCGTGATTCGCGAGGAAATGGACCGTGCGGGCGCACTTGAACTGTTGATGCCAGCCGTACAACCGGCCGAACTCTGGCAGGAGTCAGGACGCTGGGAACAATATGGACCGCTGCTATTGCGCATGACTGACCGCCACGGCGGGGACTATTGCTTTGGGCCGACCCACGAGGAGGTCATCACCGACATCGCCCGCCGCGAATTGCGCAGTTACAAGCAACTGCCAGTCAACTTCTACCAGATCCAGACCAAGTTCCGCGATGAAATCCGGCCACGCTTTGGCGTTATGCGGGCGCGCGAATTTATTATGAAGGACGCCTACTCCTTCGATATCGACCAGGCGGGGCTCGACGCTTCATATGGCCGCATGCATGCTGCCTACACCGCAATTTTCGAGCGCCTCGGCCTCAAATTTCGTGTCGTGGATGCGGACTCGGGAGAAATTGGCGGCAGCCGTTCACAGGAATTTCATGTTCTCGCCGAATCCGGCGAAGATGCCATCGCTTACAGCGACGCCGACAATTATGCCTCGAACCTCGAGACCGCGGCGACCATGCCGCCACCAGGCAAACGTCCCGCGCCTGAACAGGAACTCGAGCAAATCGCAACACCGGATATCAAGACCATTGAGGCCCTGTGTAAAGCGCTCAATGTAACCCCGCAGCAAACATTGAAGACACTGATTGTTGACGGCACCGAAGGTCCTGTAGCGCTCGTGTTGCGTGGCGATCACGAACTCAATGCCGTGAAAGCCCAGAAGATTGATGGTGTCGCGTCGCCGTTGACCATGGCGAGCGTGGAGACCATCCAGGCAGCCACAGGCTGTGTCCCTGGATTTTCCGGCCCCATCGGCCTGGAGATTCCGATCTTTTACGATCACGCAACGGCTGCCATGCACGACTTTGTCTGCGGCGCTAACGCGCTCGACAAGCATTACAAAGGCGCAAATTTTGGTCGTGATATCGACTTCGGCGAAACAGTCGATATTCGCAACGCCGTCGCCGGCGATCCGGCGCCCGGCGGCACAGGCGAGTTGAGCATCGCGCGTGGCATCGAAGTGGGTCACATCTTCCAGTTGGGCGATAAGTACAGCAGGTCGATGGGGGCGACCGTTCAGGATCCTGACGGCAAGAACCTGGTGCTGTCGATGGGCTGTTATGGCATTGGCGTTACGCGCATCGTCGCAGCAGCGATTGAGCAAAATCACGATAACGATGGCATCATCTGGCCCGCGCCGCTGGCGCCGTTCGACGTAGTGTTGGTACCGATCAACATGCATCGCTCCGACGAGGTTCGTGAGGCGGCCGAAGCACTGTACACCGAGCTCAAAGACATGGGGCTGGCCGTGTTGTTCGATGACCGTGATGCCCGTCCCGGCGTGAAATTTGCGGACGCCGAACTCATCGGCATTCCGCATCGGCTGGTCGTCAGCGATCGCGGCCTTGAGGCCGGCGAATTGGAGTATCGTCACCGTCGCGACTCGGAATCGCGCAACGTGAAACGTGAAGAAGCTCTCAAATTACTGTAGGAACACTCTGTAAGCTAGTGATTCCTTTATAATATACTTCGCCTATGAAGCTGCGCTGCCAGATCATCACCGGATTCATGCTGCTCACCAGCCTCGTGACCGTCGCCGCGAGCCTGGCCGCAACGTCAGCGCCGCCGCCCGACCCCGAGCTACGCGAAGCGCTACGCGCGGCGGCGAATGATAGTGCGAGCTTCACCGATCGATTTGATGCAGAGGTGTGGCTTACCGACATGTCACGCCGCCTCGAGCGACACGTCAAAGATCCTAAAGAGCGCATTCGAATCCTGAAACTGGTGCACCTCGAGGCGAGCCGCGCCGAGTTGCCGCCGGAGTTGATTCTTGCGGTCATTGAAACCGAAAGCAATTTTGACCATTACGCGATCTCGGTTGCGGGTGCTATCGGCCTCATGCAGATCATGCCTTTCTGGCTGGACGAGATTGGCCGGCCGAACGACAACCTGTTGCACGTTGATACGAACCTCCGCTATGGCTGCACGATTTTGCGCTTCTACCTGGACAAGGAAAAAGGCGATCTGCGCCGCGCCCTGGAGCGCTACAACGGTAGTGTCGGCAGACGCAAGTATCCGAACAAGGTCATCGATAAGCTAAGCAAGAAGTGGTTCCAGGCCTGATACCAGGTCTTATTTGATCGAAAAACCGTCAAACTCATGGAAGTCCACCGTCTCGACTTCGAGCACGGCGACCGAGGCAAGTGGCGGCCCTTTTTGCAGCCATGCCTGCAGGCGATCCAAAGCGTCCGCGGTACCGCATCCCAGGACCTCGACATCTCCATTGCCGAGATTCCGCGCGTATCCGCTGATGCCCAGCGCTTGCGCCTCGCGGCGCGTGCTGTCGCGAAACCACACGCCCTGCACACGGCCTTTAGCCGTGTACAACCGCGCATGAAGCGTTGCGGGCTCAGTTATTGGTAGTGTCCTGGACGTTTTCGCTGGCTCGCAGCGCATCCAGTGCCTTCATCTTGGCCTGCATGGCATCGCGCCGTGCCTGGTTGAAGGCGCGTTCGGTCAGCTTCTTTTCAGCGCTGGCAAGGTAATTTTCGGCAGCTCTAAAGTGAATAGCGGCCAATTTTTCGGCGCCCGCCTCCCGGGCCACCTCAATAGCCTGTCGTGCGTCGCTCATTTCCTGCACGGGCGGGGCCGTTTCGCACGCGGCGCAGACGCAAATAGCCAGTAACAGGAATGTCCGGATTTTTTCCACTGCTCGTTTTGATAAATTTTTTGTTGGGAACCGAACAAAACTACCAATTGACGCGGCTTGCCGTCAAGCTAGAATCCAGTTATTAGCAAGCACCAGCCAGCCGAGGATCACATGGCCTTAACCATTTATCACAATCCGCGTTGCTCCAAATCGAGGCAAACTCTGGAAATCATCCGCAATGCCGGAATTGAGCCCACGATCGTCCACTATCTTGAAAAGACGCCGGACGCAGCAGCAATTCAGCACATCGCCGAGCAGCTGGGCCTGGAACCTGCAGACCTCCTGCGCCGCGGAGAAAGCGCGTTCAAAGAAGCGACCGATCTTCCCGATCTGAATGACAACGCGGCGCTTGCCGCCTGGATCGAGGCACACCCGATAGTCCTCGAGCGGCCTATCGTTTTCGATACCACGACCGGCAAGGCTGTCATTGGGCGCCCGCCTGAAAACGTGCAGGAATTACTGCACCCGTGAGCGACATCCTCGTGCTCTATTATTCGCGCTACGGCGCCACCGAGGCACTCGCGCGTGAGGTGTGTCAGGGGGTGGATTCCGTGCCTGGCATGGTGTCGCGGTTGCGGACCGTGGCCCCGGTATCTGCGGTCTCGGAGGCAGCAGAGAACTCGATCCCTGCTTCCGGGCCACCGTACGCAACGGTCGCAGATCTCGACGATTGCGCGGCCATTATCATGGGCAGCCCGACACGATTTGGCAATATGGGCGCAGCACTCAAGTATTTTCTGGACGGTACCGGCAGCGACTGGATCAAGGGGACCCTTAGTGGCAAGCCGGCGGGGGTATTTACGTCAACATCTTCGCTGCACGGCGGCAACGAAACGACCTTGCTGACGATGGCTATTCCATTGTTGCACCACGGTATGCTGCTGGTGGGACTGCCCTATTCCGAAGCGGATTTGTCGTCGACCAAAACGGGCGGCACCCCGTATGGCGCGTCGCACGTCACGTGGAATCGTGATACCGATGAATTGTCCGCAGAAGAAAAGCGTCTTGCGAACGCTTTGGGCAAAAGGGTTGCCGATGTTACGCGCCGCCTGTCTGTCGCCGACTAATTCACGACTCGTCCACAACGCTCTCAAGCACGTCGCGTACAAACGGCACAGTCAGGCGCCGCTGCGCACGCAGCGCAGCGATATCCAGCCGATCAAGCAAATCATAAAGGCTGCGCATGTCGCGGCGACTGCGTTTCAGCAGGTAAAGCGCCGTGACGTCAGGCAGTTCAAGGCCGCGGTGCCGCGAGCGTAATTGCAATGCGGCAACGAGTTCTTCCTCAGCCAACGGTTGTATCTGAAAAACCGGCAGGCGGGACAGGCGACTCGCGAGGTCCGCCAATACAATCGCACTTTCTCTGGGCGACGAGCCGGCCGAAACCACCAGCTGGCCGCGCGCATCGAATACCTGGTTGCACAGGTCGAACAATGCGGCTTCCCATGCGTCATCGCCGACGACCCGATCGATGTCGTCTATGCAGACGAGTTCCCTGCTCGCCAGACCGTCGAGAATATCGGCGCCCGCAGCACTGAACAGCGATAGCGGCACGTACGCGGATCGGTCTCCGGCGTTCTCACAAACGGCTTGTAGCAAATGCGTCTTGCCGGTGGAGTTCGCACCCCAGAGCCAGCAGCCATAACCCTCACCGCCGTCGGCAACGGCACGCAGGGTGGCAACGAGAGCTGCATTGCCGCCAGGCAGGAAACTCGCGAAAACAGCGTGATCCGCGAGTTGTAATGGCAAAGCTAACTGACTCATTCAAGCTCCACATCCAGTTCGGGGTGCTCTTTGAGATAACGGTGATAGGCAAACCGAATCAACACCGACAACACCGCTGCCGCCGGCAGCGCAAGCAAAATACCGAAAAAACCGAACAGTTGGCCGCCGGCCACAACGGCAAATATCACGACAACCGGGTGCAGGCCAATGCGGTCGCCCACCAGCTTGGGCGTCAGGAATGAGCCTTCGATTAGCTGCGCGACAGTGAATGTCGCGACGACTCCAAAAATCTGCCACAACGGGTTCGGCTCAAGTGCGACTGTAAGCCCGGCCAATGTAATACCGAATACGAATCCGAGGTAAGGCACAAAACTCACGAGCCCGGATACCACACCGATTGCGATCGCATATTTCAACCCGACCAGGCCCAGGCCTGCCGAATAGATGATCGCCAGGGCCGCCATCACGAGCACCTGGCCGCGAAGAAACGCACTCAAAACGCTGTCCGTTTCGCGGGCAAGCTCGAAAACGGTTTCGCGCTGGCTGTCGGGAATCAGTGCACCGAGGTGCAGCATGATTATGTCCCAGTCGCGCAGCATGTAAAAGGTCAGGATCGGGATCAGGAACAGACTCAAAACCGCCGCGGCCAGCGCACCGCCTGACTTACCGACCGACACCAGGATCGTGCCACTCCAGCTGCCCACCATATCGCTGTATCGGGCAAGAAACGCACCGATACCGACGTTATCCCCGGACTCAACGTTCATCCAGCGGAGTAATGTCGGTAACCACACCTGCTCAATCTCATTGGCGATGCTGGGCAATGCCTCAAATAATGCCCCGACCTGCGTCCTGACCAGCGGTCCTAACAGTAACAGCAGCAATGCCAATACAAGAAAAGTGATCAGGAATACCGTAACCACGGCCAGGGTGCGCGGCATTTTCAGTTGCTGCAGCCGATCGGCAAGCGGATCGCCCATGTAGGCGAGCAATGCGGCCGCGACGAACGGCGTGAGCACGGGCGCGAGCAAATAAAACAACCACCCGGTCAGGGCGACCGCAATCAACCAGTTGAGTCGCAAATCAGATTGCATGCATTACTCCCCCGCCAG
>CAZVLT010000111.1:0-7000 GCA_964628105.1 uncultured Woeseiaceae bacterium
GCGGCAGCAAGACAACAAAGTAACCGTCAAGATGATCGATGGTGGTCATGCCTTCGCGCAAGGCCTCTCTTACACCGGCGGATACCGGAACATGGCCTGCAAAGGGCATACCGAGCTCATTCGCTGTTGTGGCAAGCGCCGCGAATTCATCGGACGTCAGACCGGGGTGAATCTTGATGAAGTCATAGCCCGCCGAATGTTGTTCCCGCACCTGTTGTGCTGCATCCGCGACGCCTGACACTGATCGACCATTCAGCGATGGCCCGGACGTCACGAAACGTGGCCCGAACATGGCACCGTCGTTAAGCTGTGCACGAAGATCGAGGTGCGAGCGCTGCCCCAGCATGCCACGAATTGTGGTGATGCCGTTGGCTACGAACAGGGTAAACAATCTTTCGACGTCTGCAGGCTCGATTGAGGTCACATGTGCATGCATCTCTGCAAGGCCCGGCATGAGGTAGCGGTCGGTGCCATCAACGATATGTGCTTTTTCCGGGACGGGAACCGTTTCCACATTGCCAATTATTGTAATTCTGCCCCGCTCTACCACGACAGTCTGACCCGTCAGTACAACTTCTGCGGACATCGGCACGACATTTACGTTGATGAACACGGTCGTGTCGGCGCTCACCGGAGCAGCGAGAAAGCCAACTATTGTAAGCAGTAAATAACGTTGCGATTTCATCATCCGGAGCCTTTGTGCACCTTGCGGACCCGCTGCAGCGTGTCCTCGCTGATGTTGCCGCCACAAATTATGACAAGCACGACTTTGCCGGCGATTTCTTCGCGCCGTGCAAGCATCCCTGCGATGGCAACGCCGGCCGCACCTTCTATCGTGTGACCTTCACGGTCCATGTACAGACGCATGGCTGCAGCAATCTGCTCTTCATCGACAAGCACAAATTCATCGACGACTTCCTGGTTCAATGGAAATGTTACAGCGTTCGATTCTATGCCTCCAGCGGTGCCATCAGACAACGTGGGCTCGCTCTCCAGATCCAGGATCTCGCCAGCTTCTATCGAGTGAGCCATGACCGCCGACGCGCCGGGCTGGCAAGCGTAGATTTGAATGTCGGAATTGTGTGTCTTGAGAACGCTGCCGACGCCACCGATCAACCCACCACCCCCAACGGCGATAAACGCCGCATCGACCTCGGGTAACTGCTCGACGATCTCAACACCGCAACTTCCCTGTCCGGCGATGACCTGCTCATCATTGTAGGGAGACAGGTAAAACATCCCATTATGATCGGCGTATGTGCGAGCGTGTTGCTCAGTGTCCAGGCCGTCGGTACCGAAGAATCGAATATCTCCGCCATAACTCCTGATCGCCTCGACTTTTGCCGGCGAGGTTTGCTCCGGCACGAAAATAACGCCGCTGGCATCAAGCTTCTGCATCGCACACGCAACGGCCGCGCCATGATTGCCACTGGATGCCGCCACACAACCTTTGGAGCGTTGCTCGTCCAAAAGCGTCAATAGGCGGTTGGTCGCACCGCGCAATTTGAACGAACCCGTTGCCTGCAAGTTTTCAAGTTTGAAATACACGCTGGCATCAAGGTCCGCGCTGAATGCTTCTGATCGCTGTAACGGCGTGTGAATAATGAAGTCGTCAATGCGCTCGGCCGCCTGTCGTGCGCGGGCCGCCGTGATTTCGATGATCTCGCTCATTATGCCAATCTATCGCAATACGCATGTCGTAACCATATGCGGCGTGGCGGCTTTACAATAACTGACCGATGGGCGCAATTCGTTGCATGCCCTCTTTTCTTGTGCAACGATGATGCTTCGTTTGACAAAGGCACACCTGTCGAAAGACAGCGTCGCAAAGCTTCCGGTCTACGGATCTTGTTGATCTACGATAGCGGGGTTACCAACACGATACTTCACTGCATTGCGGTGAAGCCGTCGCGCAGCTCGCGCAGGTGGTGTCTTTGGCAAGTATGACTGCTGCTGGAGATGCTGATGAAGCCACTGGAATTCCTCGACACGGGTGTTTTCAAGACACGCCCGCCCCGCCCAGGTGTTCGTACGCCTGCGAATCTCGCACAGCTCATGCGTTGTATGGCGAGCAAAAAAGACATCGCAATGCCCTTGCGCGTGCAGGGAACTGGCACCTCTGTTACCGACTGCAATACGAGCGTGTCGGGAACTGTGATCCGAACGACAGGGTTGGACCGTATCGTCGCGATCGACACCTATAACGAAACGGTGACCGCTGAGGCCGGCGTGACGTTGGGTGTTTTGATTGCCGCTCTTGCCGAAAGAGGCCTCGAACTGATTGGCAATTATGACCAGGCAGAACGCACGCTGGGTGGTGCGCTGGCTTCGCCGTGCATGGGGCCCGGTATCGGCAACCAGGCATCGTTCCTGTCGAGCCAGCTATTGAGCATGAAAGTTGTGACGCCCAACGGTAGCGTAATGAATATTTCCAATTCGCAAAAACACTTGTTGAATGCGTTTCGATTGAGCTACGGCATGCTTGGAGTAATCTTTGAGGCGACGCTGCGTGTAAAGCGAATATCGACCTTTTCAGCGAGTCACCGTAGCCTGAGTATCGAGGAATTCTCCGCCGTTTGCGACAGGCTGGCGGCCGGCAATATTGGACTGAAATTCTATCTGCTGCCACATAAAGATCATGTACAAATTGACCTGAGACGTTACGTATCGTCGCCCGGCAACGCGCACAGAGCGGCATGGAAGTTGAAGGACTGGGGTGAAAATACCGTGCTACCCCAGTTGTTCAGGTTATTGCATAGAGTCCTGCCTATATCCTCCGTCCGCTATCAGCTTATCGACAATATTTCGGAAGCGTCCCATGGGCTCTTCAACACAAGTCTCGTCAAGACGGGCAACAATACGAGCGCCATGCGCGGAAGAAAAAGTCCCCGCAAGCTGCTTTACTCAACCTGGTGTTTCCCGGCCACCGATTTTTCGATCGTTATCAAAGCGTATACGAACTTTTGCCAGGAAATATTTGAGCGCACCGGGTACCGCTGCGATATGCCCGCAGTCGGGTTCCGCGTCGACCGCGACCGGAGTGCGCTATTGTCACCATCGTTCGATGAAACGCTTATTGCCCTGCAAACAATATCGACGCAATCCCGTGGCTGGGAGGACTTCGTGATTGACCTGGCCGAGTTCGCCGAAAACTGGGGCGGTATTCCACTGTTCAGTCAATCGCGTGCATTGCGAGCCGGCTATGCACCGCAAATCTATTCGTCTCGACTGGAGTTTTTTCGCAAGATCCGGCGACAACTGGACCCCGAGAACCGCCTGCTCAATCCCTACCTGGCGCAAAACTTCCAATAGCGCCATCTAAGCAGACATTATCCGCGTATATGTCGCGTTTTCTGCGCGAATTCGCTCCCGAACGTCCCGTCGGGCCGAACTGCGTGAATTAGCTACTTTTTAAAGCTTTGTTTTACAAGCCTTTTTTTCTTCGCACGATTCATTGCATCAAATTCGTGGTATTTATATATCGGACTGATACTATGCATCGCCCCGATATATGGGCAGGCCACTGCCGGAGAATATCACGATGGATGTAAAAACAGTTTGCCTGGGAATGCTCACGGACGGCGAAGCGTCAGGCTACGATCTGAAGAAGCAATTTGAGTCGTCATTCGCTCACTTTTTTGCGGCCGGCTACGGCTCGATCTACCCGGCGCTGTCGTCGCTGGCGGAAGAGGGTTTCGTGAGTTGCGAACATATCCCACAGGAAGGCAAACCTGACCGCAAGGTCTATCAAATTACAACGGCAGGTCATGCGCATTTGTTAACGGCGCTCGACAACCCCGCGCCCTGCCACAAGGTTCGCTCCGAGTTCCTCGCGACCATGTGCTTCGCGCATCTGATGTCCCCCGGGCAAATTGAGGTAGTCCTGGACAGTCGTATTGCAGATACCGAGCGTTATCTCGCCATGTTCGAGAAAATCGAATGCGACTGCATGGACGACTGGCCTCCCGGCATGCACTTCGTCCTGGGCTTCGGCAAGACGATGACAGCGGCGGTAAAGGCCTACGTTGAAGAGAATCGGCACATGCTGGCTGCAGAACAGCCGGCACAAACAGCGACAAAATAGGAATCAAGAAAGATGGAAGTGGGCAATATCAATCGTTTCAAGTCGTGGCTGATTTCAGGCGCCATGATAATCGCAGTAGCTCTCTGGCTGGTTTCCGGCCAGTTCGGAGACACTACGCAAAGCGCCGCGACGTCAGTTGTGACCGATGCCGGCAGAAGTGCTTCGAAGAATGCAGTCCGGGTGCGCACACAATCCGCCGAGATGGTGATGCGGACAATTACGGTGAACGGCAAAACCGCGCCCGCTCGAATCGTCGAACTGGCTGCAGAAACCGATGGTCGCGTGGAATACATTGGCGCGGAGCGCGGCGCCAGCCTGGATCGCGGTGACATAATCGCGCGACTCGACAATCGTGACCGTACGGCGCGTCTCGCGCAGGCAGAGGCAACTGTCAAGCAGCGTGAGGTTGAGTACGAAGGTCGCGCACGACTGAAATCCGAGAGTTATGTTTCGGAGGCACAACTCCAGGAAGCTGTCGCGAAGCTCGAAGCCGCCAAAGCCGAGTTAACGCGTGCTCGGCTTGATTTAGGCTATATGACTATTCGCGCCCCGTTTGCTGGTGCGCTGCAGTCACGGATCGTCGAGGTTGGGGATTTTGTTAAGCGCGGTGACCCGATTGCAATCTATGTCGATAATCGCACCGTCATCGTGTCCGCCAATCTATCGGAGTTTGACGCACAATTTGTGGACGTTGGTGACGATGCAGACGCAAGGCTCGCGACGGGTGAAAAGGTACGCGGGCGAATACGCTACGTCGCGCCTGTCGCCGACGAGGCGACTCGTACCTTTGCTGTGGAGTTGGAGATAGACAATAGCAATGAAGAGTTGCGTATCGGCGGCACGGCCGAACTGCACATCCCGGCTGAAAACGTCTTCGCCCACAGGATCTCGCCGTCACTCCTGACGCTTGACGATGCCGGCAATGTCGGCGTCAAAATCATCAATAACGACGGCCTGGTTGAGTTTGTGGTCGCTGATATTGCTATGTCATCGGTCGACGGCGTATGGATTGCCGGCCTGCCGCAGACGGCTACGATTATCACGGTCGGGCAGGGCTATGTTGCCAACGGCGCTGTCGTCGTCGCAATCCCGGAAAGCGACGTGAATACCGCCGTTGCCATCCAGTTATCTGACGAGGCTCGCGACTGATGCAACTCATTGAATCAGCGATGTCACGGTCACGGACCGTGATCCTGTCATTGCTGGTCGTCTTGATCGGCGGCATGATCGCCTATGCATCGATACCGAAAGAAGCCGAGCCGGATATCGAGATCCCGATCATATACGTGAGTATCTCTCACGACGGCATTTCTCCCGAAGACGCGGAACGACTGCTCGTGCGACCCGTGGAGCAGGAGGTGCGCTCCATCGAAGGCATCAAGGAAATGACCGCTAATGCTTACGAAGGCGGCGCAAATGTGCAGCTGGAATTCGATGCGGGCGTCGACACGGACAAAGCACTTCAGGATGTACGAGAAAAGGTCGACAAAGCGAAGGCGAAGCTGCCGGGTGATACCGATGAACCGACCGTCCGCGAAGTAAAGATGTCGCGCTTTGACCCAATGCTCATATTGAACCTCGCCGGCAACGTGCCGGAGAGAATGCTCACGACTATCGCCAGGAATCTCAAGGAAAAACTGGAAGCCCTGAGCGGCGTCCTTGAAGTGAACCTTATCGGTACGCGCGAAGAACTCATGGAAGTCGTCATCGATCCGCTGGCAATGGAAAGCTATGGTCTGGACCAGGCGCAGATTATCAGCTTTGTTAGCCGCAACAATCGACTCGTTGCAGCGGGCGCCCTGCACTCGAGCGCAGGCAGGTTCCCCATCAAAGTACCTGGCGTTTTTGAGAGTGCCGAGGACGTACTTGATATGCCGATTAAGGCTGTCGGCGAGCGCGTTGTGCACTTTAAAGACATCGCCAAGGTGAGACGCACCTATAAAGACGCGGAAAGTATCGCACGACTGAATGGCAAACCCGCTCTCGCCATTGAAGTCGTGCAGCGCTCAGGCGCGAACGTCATCGACACGATTGCGGCGGCCAAGAAAATAATCGCGGAAGAGCAAGCCTACTGGCCGTCCGAAATTGAAGTCATCGCCTCGCGCGATAAATCGAAAGACGTGAAGGACATGTTGTCCGAACTCCAGAACAGCGTTCTGACTGCCGTATTGCTCGTCTTCATAGTCATTATCGGGATTCTTGGAATTCGCTCGGCGTTGCTCGTCGGCATTGCTGTCCCAGGCAGCTTTTTGATGGGCATCCTGCTTATTGGCTCGTTTGGCATCACAATCAACATGATGGTGTTGTTCGCCCTGATCATGGCCGTCGGCATGCTCGTTGACGGTGCCATCGTGGTTACCGAAATGGCCGACCGCCGTATGGCCGAGGGCGAGACCAGGCACGACGCTTACTCACGCGCCGCAATCCGCATGGCCTGGCCTATCATCGCGTCAACCTGCACGACGTTGGCCGCTTTCGTCCCCCTGGCATTCTGGCCGGGCACGACGGGCGAGTTCATGAAGTACCTGCCAATCACCCTGATTGCGGTCCTGTCCGCGTCGCTTTTCATGGCGCTATTGTTTGTGCCGACATTGGGCTCGATATTCGGCAAAACCGGCGCGAATACCGAAGAAGCGCGTCGCAACCTGGCGGCAGCGGAAACCGGCGATCTTGACACCGTGACCGGCGTTACCGGCAGCTACGTGCGTTTTTTGCGGCGCTCACTGCAACATCCGTGGCTCAGTGTTGCTGGCGTATCAACATTGCTGGTAACCGTGTATATCGCATTCGCGATATTTGGCAAGGGCGTTGAATATTTTCCGGACGTCGAACAGCCCTTCGGGATGATCGATATTCGCGCACGTGGCGACTTGTCCATTACAGAGCGTGACTTCCTCGTGCGTCAGGTCGAAGAAC
>CAZVLT010000112.1:0-5727 GCA_964628105.1 uncultured Woeseiaceae bacterium
CGACATGATCATGCATGATGCAATCTACACCAACGTAGCCACCACGCAGAACAACGAACCGTGGTGGGAAGGCAAGCTGGACGGCACTCCCGTCAAAGACTGGCAAGGTCGCGACTATGACGAGGCCAACGGCAAAGCCGCGCATCCGAATTCGCGTTTTACAGTCGCTGCCAGGAACAACGCCAGTTACTCAAGCCTCGCCGACGCGCCGGAGGGCGTGCCAATTTCCGCGATCGTTTTCGGTGGCCGCCGCAAGGAACTCGCACCACTGGTGTACGAGGCAAAGAGTTGGCAACACGGTGTTCTCATCGGTGCCAGCGTTGCATCTGAGACGACCGCTGCGAATATTGGTGAAGTCGGCGTCGTACGGCGCGATCCAATGGCGATGAAGCCTTTCTGCGGCTACAACTTCGCTGATTACTGGTCACACTGGCTGTCATTTGCGGAGCGCTCGGAACAGCTGCCAAAGATCTTCCACGTCAATTGGTTCCGTCAGAATGCTGACGGCGATTTCCTGTGGCCGGGCTTCGGAGAAAACCTGAGAGTGCTGCGCTGGATCATCGATCGCTGTGAAAACCGCGTCGGCGCCAATGAGACCCCGATTGGATTTCTGCCGAATCCGGCCGACATCGACACCACGGACCTCGATATCAGCGACGAGGCGATGAACGCCCTGATTTCCATCGACAGGGATCAATGGCGGACCGAAATCGAATCTGTTGGTGAGTACCTGGACAGCTACGGAGATCGATTGCCGGAATCGCTGCGGCAGCAGCAACAACAGATCGCGAAAGAACTACTGTAGGATCTCGATCCCGCTTGACGGGAGCTCGATCCTACTACTCAATCGTCTTGTAGTGAATTGCCAGCGTCGAGCCGGGTTCCTCAGCTCGTCCCAGCCCGATCGATCCTTCGCTTGTGAGCTCCGTGGAATCGCGACGCACGAAAGTTTCCTGCCCCTTTTCGTTTTGCAGAAAAGTCCCATTGGTGCTCTGATCGATGATCATGAACTTGCCGCGCCGCATCTCGATCCTGGCGTGGATCCTCGATATCAGGTTACCTTTGACGACGAGGTCGTTGTCGTCGGCACGGCCTATATTAATGCTCTTGCGCTGATCGCTGACTTCGACGGTCTTGTCGCGGAAATTCAATAACAGTTTCGAGGCCTTGCGCGACGCCCTGGTCTGCCAATCAATCGTCGGCAACATGCTGGTTGCCTCTTCCGGCTGCCAGACCAACTCGAACAAAGCCACTTCGTCGAGGCGCCCACGCACCGTGGCGACATCGATCTGCCGCGTCTGGTTGCGAAGCTCGGGACTCATCTGCTCGACCGTGAAGCCCGAAATAACGATTTGCTTGGCTTTGGCCTGCGAGGTCATGCGGTTAGCGGTGTGAACAGCAGCACCAAAAATGTCGTTCTGTTCCTGTACGACCGGGCCGAAGTGGCAGCCGATGCGAATCAGTACCGGAATACCGCCCTCTTTCTTTCCCTCAGCCGTAATGAGTGTTTGCATCATGACGCTTGCGCCCATTGCCTCATCGGCCGTGGGAAAAGTCGACATAACCTCGTCACCTATGGTCTTGATGACGGTGCCGTTGAACTGGTAAGTCGCGTCCTTCATGATATCCAGGCAAGACGCAACCGTCTCGCTGGCCTTGGTATCGCCATACTTGTCGTACAGCTGTGTACTACCGACGACGTCAGCAAACAGAATCGCAACTTCAAGGTCTTTCGCCATTACACAACCCGTAGCTTATCGCGGCAAGCGGCTAATAATAATACTATTTTTCGGCGACAATATATGCGATCCATGCAAGATCGGCTTCGCCTTTTTCATCTGGCGTGAACTCGCCATTGCCCTCGCCATCCTCGTCTTCGCCTTCCCAGTAGACCGTCGCCGTGCGAAATCCAGCGTCCAGCAGCAGCTCGCGAATCTCGGGGGCTGACCACAAGCGCCATTCGTAGGTGAAGGCCTTCTTGATCTTCGAGCCATCCTTGAATTTGAAATGGATGTGGCAGCGAATGTAGTTGGTAACGGGATGGAATCTGGCCTGGTGCCAGATATATGAGAAACCGTGTTTCTTGTACTTCGTCTTCTCTTTGATTTCTTCCTGGGACTCGGGTCCACCGAACATATCGCAGAAAAATACGCCGTCGTCCTTCGTCGCGTCATACGCACGTTCGAAGTACGCGCGCAACGAATCACGGGTATCGAAAATAAAGTAACTGAAATTGAATGCGACCAGCACGTCGACTTTTGGCGTCTCGACAGTCATGACGTCCGACTCGATCAGGCTGACTCGGGCACGATCCTCGGAGTCGAGTTTACCGACACGATTCTTGCGTCCCCATTCAAGCACCGACGGATCAACATCAACGCCGATCGCCTGAAATTCCTTGCCCTGACGCACCCACTGGCACGACGCGCTCGCAGTACCGCAAAAATCCTCACGGAACAGGTAGGCGGTGCGACCCGTCAGCGTCTTGAACGTCGTCTGCAGAAACTCGATTTCGTTTTCCACGTTTTGTACCGACAGCTCATAGAGTTCATGGATGTCGGCTTGTTCGGCCATCGTGAGATGTTTACTTGCGGATTTGGCGCTCATAGGGTCAGCGATGTCCTGTTGGTCGTCTATCGATTGGGCCGTGCATTGTAGCGGTCTACGCGGCGATAAGCATAGTGCTAAGTGCGTCGCTCAGGACCTCTGCTCCGGCACCGTCCAGATGCGCGTGCTCGCTGATATATCTGCGCCAGGCTCTCGCCCCGGGTTGGCCTGCGAACAGACCCAGCATATGCCGGGTGACACGTGCCAATGGCTGGCCGGCGCCCACTATGGCATCGACGTACGGCAACATTTGTTCAACAATCTCGCGTCTGCCAGGTAGTGGCCAGTCCGGGTTGAAATGGTTCTCCAACTCGGCGAGAAAATACGGCTGGTGATACGCCTGTCGGCCGATCATCGCGCCATCAACCTGCCGCAATATGTCGTCGACCTGATCGATGTCGGCCAGCCCGCCATTGATGACAATCTCGAAATCCGGAAAGTCGCGTTTCAGGCGAAATACGCGTTCGTAGTTGAGCGGCGGAATCGTGCGGTTGTCTTTCGGGCTCAGCCCTTCCAGGATCGCGATGCGCGCGTGCACGACGAACTTGCGGCAACCAACCTCGCCCAGCGCATCGATGAACGCCTTGAGGAAGTCGTAGCTGTCCTTGTCATCTATACCGATGCGCGTCTTGACCGTAACAGGGACATCGGTCTGGTCTTGCATTGCGCGGAAACAAGCGGCGACCGTTTTGGGTTGCGCCATAAGGCAAGCTCCGAATTGACCGCTTTGCACACGATCGCTCGGGCAACCGACGTTGATATTGATTTCGTCGTAACCATATGCCGCTGCCTTCGCGGTTGCGCTTGCCATCCACTCAGGATCGCTGCCGCCCAATTGCAGAGCAATAGGATGCTCGTTCTTGTTGTATTGAAGAAAACGATCGGCATCGCCATGATGAATTGCCGCTGCCGTCACCATCTCCGTATACAGGAACGCGCTCGGGCTCAGCAAGCGCATGAAGTAGCGGCAATGACGGTCGGTCCAGTCCATCATCGGAGCAACTGACACTTTCCAGTTACCTGATTTTGTCGCAGTTTCTGACATTTTTCACTTATTATTCATATAGATACTGTGAGCTTAGTTATCCGATTTCTAGCTATCGTTGTCAGCGTAGTGCATCGGCCCACCCCGCGACACCGGGAAGCCATAACCGTAAACATAGACAACATCGATGTCGCCGGAGCGCTGCGCAATCCCTTCGTCGAGAATTTTCCGTCCTTCATCAACCAGCGCCGAGATCAGCCGCTCAACGATTTCTTCGTCCGACAACTCACGACGTTCGATACCGAACTCCTCGGCTGCCTCTTCGATAACTTCAAGTACGGCCGGGTCGGACGTTGGCCGCCGTTTTTCATCGTAGGCATAAAATCCTGCGCCCGATTTTTGGCCGAGCCTCCCCATCTCAACGAGCCTGTCCGGCACGCGGTAGGTTTTCGGGTCACCTTTTTTATCATCGCTTAACGCCTGCCGCGCCTTGTAGCCGACATCAAGTCCAGCCAGGTCAAATACGCGCAGCGGGCCCATCGCCATACCCCAGGACTGCATCGCGTTGTCGATCTGCTCGGGTGACGCTCCTTCCAGAAGTAAGAGCTGAGATTGCTTGCCGTACGGACGTAACATGCGGTTGCCGATGAAGCCGTAGCACACTCCGGAAACGACCGGGACTTTGCGAATCTTTTTCGCAAGTTGCAGCACTGTCGCCAACACATCGTCGGCCGTCTTTTCGCCGCGCACAATCTCTAACAATTTCATGATGTGCGCGGGGCTGAAGAAGTGCATGCCGATCACGTCTTCAGGTCGCCTGGTCGCGAGCGCGATCTCATCGACATCCTGGTAAGACGTATTCGTCGCCAGTATCGCGCCCGCTTTGCAGACATCGTCGAGTTGCGCGAATATTTTTTTCTTGAGATCCGGGTCCTCAAATACAGCTTCGATAACGAGGTCAACATTCGCAAGCGATGCGTAGTCGGTTGATCCGGTTATCAGAGCGCGGCACTTTGCGGCGGCGTCTTCACTGAGCTTGCCGCGTTTGACACTGCCCGCATAGTTCTTATCGATAATACCCAGGCCACGATCAAGTGCTTCATCGCTGATCTCTATCATGGTCACCGGGATGCCGGCATTCGCGAAGCTCATCGCGATACCGCCACCCATCGTTCCACCGCCGATGATGCCGACGGAATCAACCGGTCGCAGCGGTGTGTCCTTTGCCAGACCGTCGACTTTCGCGGCCTGGCGCTCGGCAAAAAACAAATGTCGCATGGCGATTGACTGCGAGCTTTGCATGCATTCCGCGAAAAGGTCGCGCTCGACCGCCCTGCCCTCGTCAAACGGCAGATTCACCGCCGCTTCCACACAGGTAACAATATGTTGAGGCGCGATCTGCCCGCGTGCACGTTTGCTCAGCTGCGCGCGATAATCGTCGAACAGTCCCGGCTCCACGTCGGGCACGACCAACTCGCTGGTGCGACGCACAGGCGCACCGCCGGCCACCAGCTCTCGACCCCATGCAACGGCGTCATCGCGCAGGTCGCCACCCACAATCTTGTCGATGAGCCCGAGTTGCAATGCTTTGCCCGCCGAGATGGGCGCGCCGCTGGTTATCAGGTCCAGCGCTGCCGCCGCGCCGGCGAGCCGTGGCACTCGTTGCGTGCCGCCGGCTCCCGGTAGCAATCCGAGCTTGACCTCAGGCAGCCCTACCTTGGCCGAGTCCACGGCACAGCGATAATGCGCGGACAGCGCCGTCTCGAATCCGCCGCCGAGGGCCGTCCCATGCAGCGCCGCAATGACGGGTTTCGCGGAGGCCTCAATGGTGTTCAGGAGGTCGGGCAAATGTGGCTCCAGCGGAGCTTTGCCGAACTCGGTAATGTCCGCACCCGCAATAAATGTGCGGCCATCACACAGGATGACCAGCGCCTCGGACGCGTCAGTCTGCGCCGCAGAAACAGCATCGAGCAAGCCCTGACGTACGGCATGTGACAGCGCGTTGACGGGCGGATTATTGACGCGGACGATGCCGATATCGTCGTCGAGCTGGTAGCTAACGGGAGAGGTCATGTTGTTACCTTTTTTTCATATTGCCTAGGTTATACTGCGCGGATGTACCGGCAACTCACAGA
>CAZVLT010000112.1:5827-6994 GCA_964628105.1 uncultured Woeseiaceae bacterium
GCACTAGTAAGGTATTGCCTCCGCCACCGTTTCCCACTTGCGATCGACGACCTGGTACAGGTTGAGTGAATTGCTCGCCATGTGCTTGGTCGCGCTGAACGACAGGGACGGGCCGCCGAACGGGTCCTCGTAATGGTCGATTGCCTCAAGCGCAGCCAGGATTTTCTCGACGTCAAGATCCCGGCCTGCACCATCGAGCGCTTTGACGAAAAGATCGGCGATCACATAGCCGATTACTGACTGTGCCGCAGGCTCCTCACCATAAAATTCTTTGTATGCCGCATACCACTCGGCTATCCACACGTCCTCGATATTCTCGTTGAGAAAGTCCGGCACAAAAAATGGCGCCACGGCATACAGGCCATTCATGCCGCCGTTTGCCGCGTTAGGAATTTCCGGCACGTACGGCACCATGTTCGCGACGATCGCGCCTTGCCAGCCTGCACTGCGGGCTGCCGTGTAGATAAGGATCGTATCCTTGATGAAAGGGCCGAGGAATAACAGTTCGCACCCCGAATTCTTGATGCTCGCAACAGTGCCCGTGAAGTCGGTCTCCGACCCCTTGTGGCGCCCGAGGTACGAAACGGTCAGATCCAGCTCCTCGACAGCCTGCTCAAACCCCAGCTCAATTTCGGCGCCGTAATCGGTCGCCATCGTTTGCAAGCAGACGTTCTCGTAACCGTGTTTCGCAACCATGTAGCCGATACCTCCACGCGCCTGGTTACGATAGCTGACGAAGTAGCTGAACTTCATCGGATGCAACGGCTCGTACATCGACACAGCTGCCGTCAACGGGAAAAGACTCGGCACATTGGCCTCAAACATGCGATCGAAGACCGCATTGTTTTGTGGTGTGCCCATCGCACCGACCATGGCAAATATCTCGTTGACATTGATGAGCTTGTTCGTCGCCTTAACGGCCAATGGCACCTGGTACTGCGAGTCTTCGACCAGGAATTCGATGGTTCGGCCGTGGATGCCGCCCGCTTTGGCCACCTCGTCAAAGCGCATGCGCATGCCGTTGACCAGCGGTACGCCCCAGATTGCGAGCTGCCCGGAGAGGTCGGTGTGTGATCCGATTACGATCGTGTCTGCCGTGATACCGCGCGGCAGATTCGACTCCGCAGACTCCTCGCTGCCGCCGCAACCGCTGAGGCTCAGAGCAAG
>CAZVLT010000113.1:0-5477 GCA_964628105.1 uncultured Woeseiaceae bacterium
TGTGGTTTGACAATGTGACCAAAACGGTTTCGGCGAGTGCGGCATGCGCTTGACCGTATTCCGGGTCGAGTTCTATCGCATGTTCCAATTGCTGGCGAGCGTCAGCCAACGTAGTGAAGTTACGCTGCAGGAGGTTGTCCCTGGCTTTTACGAACTCAGCATATGCCTCAATGCTATGTGTGGGAATCGTTGTAAGACGAATTTCCTGTTCCGGTGTGAGCGCGGTGCGCAGCGATGATGCAATTTGCATCGAGATTTCACTTTGAACTTCAAACACGCTTTCCATCGTCAATTCACGATCATACTTTTCTGCCCAGATGTGCTCATCCGTCGCTGCATCGATCAACTGAACGGTGATGCGCACCCGATCACCGGATCGTTGCACGGCTCCTTCAACGATTGTGGATACGCCCAGGTCTTTACCAATCTGGCGCAGATTCCTGGTCGTGTCGCGATATTCGTTGACAGACGTTCTTGAAATTACTCTTAGCGATTCAATTTCTGCCAGGCGCGTAAGAATGTCGTCATGAATTCCGTCTGCAAAGAACTGGTTTTCTTCGTTCGTGCTGCGGCTGGTAAACGGCAATACGGCAATCGAGTCGTACGCAATCGTTGCGCCAAGATTAAGCGCATCGCCGCGCATACCCGTGACGTTAAAGGTGATGGAAATGCTCAGCGCGACCACGAGCAATCCAATGATGATGACATTCATACCGCCGCCGGACTTCGGCTCGTAGGATGTACGATCGATGTGGCGCTCGAGTTTCACACCGTCCGGAGTAACCTCGAAAACCCACGCGACGATCAGGGCAAGTATGAAACCTGCGAGCACGAGGATTACGTAAATCCTGAAAAACGACTCCGGAGCGCCGAATGTCGGCAGCAGTACGGAACCGGCTTCAACGAGAATCCATGAAATGAGTGCGTAGGCTGCGGCAACGCGCAGCACATTGCGTCTTTTTAGCTCAGCTACAAATGATGTCATAGCGTGATTATGGCGTGATTTGCCCCTCGATGTCCCTACGCCCTTGACTTTTTTGATGGGAGATATCAAAATGATATCAAAATGATACATAGAGGAGAACAAGATGATCCGTGAAGAGGTGAAGACCGTATCGTCGGGCTATCTGATGATCGCCGTACTCGCGTTTGCCCATCTAGCACTCGGCTACCTGTTTTTTGCGGCGATTCAAGCACATTCGGTATTAGGTGTGTTGCTGTCAGTTCTCGCGTCGATCGTCGTTGCCATCTGTTGGGCCGGATTGTTCATGGTGCATCCGAACAAGGCCAGGGTGCTGCAATTGTTTGGTAAGTACGCCGGAACTGTGCACACCCCGGGGTTGAAGTGGGCAAATCCATTCCTGTCGAAAACGGCCGTATCGACGCGCATACGAAATTTCGAGAGCAGCATGCTCAAGGTGAACGACTCGCAAGGCAGTCCCATTGAGATTGCGGCCGTGGTTGTCTGGAAAGTGTTTGATACGGCTGAGGCGTTGTTCGAGGTCGATGACTACGAGGAATTCGTGCAGATTCAAAGTGAATCGGCGCTGCGAAATTTGTCCACAACCTATCCGTACGAGCCGCATGAGGGCGAGGGCACGGCGTTGCGCAGTCATCCGGCAGAAATAGCCCACGCCTTGCGTGAGGAAGTTCAGGATCGGCTCGAAACGGCGGGCGTCACCGTTATCGAGGCGCGGATCAGTCATTTGGCCTACTCGCCAGAGATTGCGAACGCAATGCTTCGCAGGCAGCAGGCATCGGCCATTATCTCTGCGCGCACGCAAATCGTGCGCGGCGCGGTTGGCATGGTGGAAATGGCGCTCGACGAATTGAGTAAACACAACGTCGTGGAGTTGGACGAAGAACGCAAGGCGGCGATGGTCAGCAATCTACTTGTGGTGTTGTGTGGCGAGGAGGGCGCGCAACCCGTCGTCAACACTGGCTCGCTTTACACCTGATCCGCACAGAACTCGGGGGCTGGGATGTCAGTACGAAAATCCTTCGCGTTGCGCATCGACGAAAAGACACTTACCGCGATGCAACGATGGGCAAAGGATGATCTTCGCAGCGTGAATACTCAGATCGAATTCATACTGCGCGAAGCGCTGAGAAAGTCCGGTAGATTGGCGAAATCCGTCAAATCAGGCGGCTCCGGCTAGCAGCTTCAGTGGTAGGATCAGGCGATGCGCAGCATTCTGCCAATCGCGTCAATTATTCTCGCGCTGCTTGCGGCGGGAAGCATTGTGTACATCGCCTGGGAGTTGACGTCCGAAGAATCGGACGATGTGGATCCCTCCGATTCAGAACAATCGTAATACCACTGCACACATCATTCTTCGCCAGCAGCAGTCTCTTCGCTTTGCTCCGGCTCGCCAACCTGTTCTGAATCATCCGCCGGTGCTGCATCAGCAGGTGATTCTGGAGCGGCAGGTGTTTCTGGATCGGCAGGTGTTTCTGCAGCATCGTTCTGTCCGCAATTCCAGCCCCAGTCCTCGAGCTGGGCAATGAACTCCTGGGCTTTTCGTTCGCAATAGCCCGCCTCGTTCATTGCGCGCCATAGTACCTGTACTTCGCCAGGCGCCTCACTATCCTTGTAATAGTGCACTTCGCACGGCAAGGTCATTCCGGTTTCATAGAGCGTTTCGACACGCCTTTGAAGATCCCCATGGGTACATTGATAGTTCTGGGAGCCTTGTGCAAAAGAAAGGCTTGGTAGCATCGCCACTAACAACACGGCCAGGAATTTATCGCTCATATCGACACCTGATTTCAGCAACAACAGTGCGCCCAGTATAACAAGTTGGGCGCACTATCTGTACGCTGACCTCACACCTAGTGTCGTTTTTCTCTCGACCGGCTGCGGCTTTCTTTCTGTCTATGCCCCGACCCCGCGGAGCTCTCGGCGCGCTCGCTGCTGTGTGACTCCCTGGCACGAGGCGGCTGTTCGCTTCGTTGCGGCTGAGTGGTCCGTTCGCGCTCCACGTGCCTTGATTCTGTCCGGCCGGCGTCGTGTCGACGTGGCTCCCTTTGGACGTGCTCCCGGCGCGTCGGTGCATGTTCGCGTTGTCGCGATTCACGTTCGCGAACCACCTGTCCGCGTTGTTGCGGTTCACGTTCGCGAACTACCTGTCCGCGCTGTCGCGGTTCGCGTCCACGGACGGCCTGTTCGCGACGTGCAGTGGTGCGCCGTGCAGGGACCTGTCGTGTGTTATCCCGAAGCTGTGAAACCAGTCGTGTGTTGTCCCGAAGCTCTGAGACCGGTTGACCGGGACGTTCGCGAAACGTAATCGGCTCGTGCTGACGGCGAGTCGTCGTATTACGGGTCGCCGTACTCCGATGATCGGAGCGTACATCCCGATTCGCATTGCGGTGATTTCGTCGCAAGTTGGACTCGCGTACGACGTATTCGCGACGTTCCTCGCGTGCGTGCCAGCGATCGCCTTCGGAATAACGATTGACCGTAACGCGTGAATGACTGAAATACGTTGTGTTGTGGGCATGGATCGACGGGCGTCGGTACCACCAGTTATACCGATAGTGATGGCCGTAGTAAGGGTGACCGTGATAACTGTGGTGGAAGACATGCAGGCTGTCGGAATGCCAGCCGATTGAGAACGCCGTCGTCACGCCCCAGAAGAAACCGTGGTGGAAATAGTGATGGGCTGAGTACGGGTAGTAGTACACCGGGTACGGGCTTGGATAGTAATAGTATGCGGGACGCGGTTGATACACTACCACGCGCGCGGGCTCGTAATAGGGAACATAAATTACATCATCAGCGACCGGCGTTATCTCTATGACGCCCTCGTTTTTGGCGACAGTCTGATACTCGTCACTCTTGAGATTACCAGCGGCGTAGGCGCGATCTCGAAACGTTTCTACGGCGGCAACGACATCAGCCTGGTATGCGACGACGGCCTCGCCAAGGCGCCGGGTCCATTCAATATCCTTGTTGAGAAGTTCGACAACCTCCGGGTAGTTTATCAAGGCGACAATAGAATCGTCCCACTCCGGATCCGGTTTCAAGGTGGGATCGTCTTTCAGCGCTTCAAGAAAACGGGCAGCGGCGACGATTTGCAATGGATACGCCGACGCTGGCAAAACGATAGCCAGCAGGTCGTCCGGATACAGGGCGATAGGGCCGACGAGTTCCTGCAATTCGGTTGCTGAGAGCCGCTGCGCATCCTCGTTGCCAACGGATTGTTCAGCCGCGGGCGACTCGTAATCGCCTATGGCATTGCCGTCGTCGTCCACGGGTACCTGTGCAAATACCGACGCTGACAATATTATTAGCGACGCCAGCGCTATCTGCGCAATCAATCTTTCGGTATTTTCCAGAGCTTTCATACTGCCTCCCGGTCCAAAATTCGTTGTGAACCTGTCCATGTGGCTGCCAGATTAACGCAGCGTAGCTGAATGGACCCTTAATCTGCGCAATTAATCCGCGCTCACGGATATTGGGGATCGACATCAATGCCGTGAAATCCGGGTCAAAAGTGCTGGCAGTATTAGGAGAAAACTTTTAAAAAACAATAATATAAGAGATAAACCTTCTGTAATGGTTCAACTACAGCCAGACGTTGATGAATCACTTTTGGCGCAAACAGACGCTCTGGCTAGTCGTCTCCGCCGTGCCAGGCGATAAACTTCCAGCCATCGTCGGTCCGTACGAGCACTTCGGTATAGCGTCCATTACCCATTTCGATCTCGCCATCTCTGGGTTTGTACGCAGTTGTATAGAGATAGTGCGCGATCGCAACGTCTTCGTGGACGACGATAGAAAGCGGGTACAACTCGTGAGCGAGCATTTTACCCATCTGATCGTCGAACCGATCCCACATCTCGATTGACGATTTGCCTTGTGGAGCCGGTGAGGCTTTACCCCATCCTGAAAAGTCGTCAGTCAATAGACGTTCTACCCACTTCTTGTCGCCGCTTTCCTCTGCATTCCATGATTCCTCTATGGTGGACCAGACGTCAGCGTGGTCGTCAGTAGAATCCTGAGCGACCGCAGATGCAAATCCCAGTACCAAGAGACTTGCAAGGATCAGCTTGAGCTTGTCGTTATTATTCATTACTCGTACCTCGTCGGAATTCACCAAAAAAACGTAACGTGAGTCTAGCCACATTGCGCCAGTTCGTCATTCGTCAATTTCGTCACTGTTAACTATCAAGGCGGCAAGATCGGCCAGGTCCGCGTCGGACAAAGTATCTGAATGGTCGTATCGGTAGATTTCAAGGAGGTCAGACTCAAGCAGATAATCCGGATGGTGCGCCTCAACAATTGTCGCGTACTCAAAAACGCGATTGCGCCGTGCCAGTAACAGCTGGTAGACATGCAACGCGAGCGTATGATGCTCCGATAGTTGCATAAGTTCGCTTAGTCCTGAGCGTGATTTGCCGATATCCAGCGACCCGATATAAAGGGTCTGCTTATGTATGCTCCAGCTTTTGGCTTTGAATACTTCGCCGAGGGA
>CAZVLT010000113.1:5577-6835 GCA_964628105.1 uncultured Woeseiaceae bacterium
CCTGTTACCGCTGCGGCGAATCGCTCGCCGCATTGTCATTGCCCATTTCACGGCGCGACCAGTGTCCACAGTGCAGCGCCGATATTCATGTGTGCAAGATGTGCCGGCACTTCGACCTCAATGTCCCGCGCCAGTGTCGTGAGGACGGGGCCGAAGATGTGACGGACAAAGAGCGCCCAAATTTCTGCGACTGGTTCGTACCGGACGAGAACGCATTCAATCCAGATCGCAAGGCCGAAGCTGACACAGCGCAGGCGGCGCTGCATGCTTTGTTTGGTGATGCAGATGAAAATTGATCGCAGGCGCTTCCTCAGCTACGCGGGTGCGTCGCTGGCGACCAGCCAGCTCGCCGGCTGTGGCAATGACAAGATCCAGGCCAAAGGTGTGCCGCGAAGCAACTTCGATGATGAGTCAACCGCGGAAGAAGTTACCGCCGGAGTTGATTTGGATGGCAAACTCGTCGTCGTAACGGGCTGCACATCGGGAATTGGTTTTGAAACAATGCGTGTACTCGCATTGCGAGGCGCGAATGTTGTGGGGACGAGTCGGTCGCTGGAAAGAGCTCAGGCTGCTTGTAACAAGGTCATCGGTACTACGACGCCCGTGCAACTTGACCTTGGCGATTTTGAATCTGTTGTGGCCTGTGCTGAATCGATTCGCTCCCTGAATACACCCATTGATATTCTTGTATGCAATGCCGGCTATCTTGGTGGTGGCAACGACCTTGAATTGATCAACGGCATCGAGAAGCACTTCGTCATCAATCATCTCGGCCATTTCATTCTCGTCAACCGAGTACTGGATCGCTTGATCCTCGCCCGTCAGGGCAGGATAGTGATTGTCGCCAGCCAAACCTCGTATACCAAAGCGCCTGAAATGGGGATCCTCTTCGACGATCTGGGCTTTAGCCGCGACTACGATGATTTTCTCGCCTACGGCCACTCAAAGCTGGCCAACGTGTTGTTCTCGTTGCGCCTTGCAGAATTATTTCGCGGCACGACAGTAACGAGCAACTCACTACATCCCGGTGTTATCGACACGGACATCGGCCGCAATTTCAACGCAGTGATGAAATTCGGGCTTACTCTGTACGTCGCCTTTGCCGGCAAAACGATCGAGCAGGGTGCGGCAACCAGTTGTCATGTTGCGACGAGCGACGTACTCGGATCTACCAGCGGAGCGTATTTCGAAGATTGCAATGCCGTAACTGTCGAGGGCCACAATCACCTCTACAATATGCCGATGGCGGAGAAACTTG
>CAZVLT010000114.1:0-6551 GCA_964628105.1 uncultured Woeseiaceae bacterium
GCCTGTCCGTCTTTCCGGACTTCCGACGCGCCATAATACACACCCTGACCGGCATCCCACATGATTGCCTGGTAACCGCCGAAGCCCCCGTCGCTATCTCCCAGGGTGTGCCCCAGGGCTTCCAGCGCCTGCCGGGTTTCGATACTAAACGTCGTTTCCAGATGCAGGACACCGCCGTCCGTCATTGTCGTACCCGTCGGTTGCGATGAACCACTGTGATTGATGCGCGCAGCATCTCCTGCTTCCTGTAGATTCATCCCAAAGTCGACTATATTCACAACGATTTGCGCGTGCCCTTGCGGTTGCATGGCGCCGCCCATCAACCCGAAGCTCATCAGCGGTTTACCGTCTTTCATGATGAACGCCGGAATAATGGTGTGAAATGGACGCTTGCCACCCTCGACGACATTCGCATGGTTTTCGTCAAGCGCAAATAACTCAGCTCTATCCTGCAACACAAAACCAAGCTCGCCCGGCGTCATACCCGAGCCCATGCCACGCCAGTTACTTTGAATCAGCGACACCATGTTGCCGTCGGCATCTGCCACGGTCAGGTAGATCGTATCGCCAGCATCTAGTTTTGCATCACCGGCCGCCAGCTGCATGGATGCTTTTTCCGGGTCGATTAGTTTGCGACGCTCGTCTGCGTAGCCTTTCGATATAAGACTTGTTACCGGAACATCGACAAAATCCATGTCGGCGTAGTACTTTGCCCGATCTTCGAACGCGAGCTTCTTCGCCTCGGCGAGTGTGTGCAAATATTCGGCACTACCGAACCCCATCGACGCGATGTCATAGCCTTCCAACAAGTTCAATATTTGCAATGCTGCAATTCCCTGTCCGTTGGGTGGCAACTCGAATACATCCCAGCCACGATAATTTGTCGAAACCGGCGTCACCCATTCCGACTCGTGCGCCGCCAGATCATCGTAGTTGAGCAATCCTCCCTGCTCGGCCATATAGGCATCGATGCGCCTGGCAATGTCGCCTTTGTAGAACGCATCGCGGCCTTTCTCCGCCAACGTCTCGTAGGTAGTTGCGAGGCGCGGATTCTTGAACACGTCGCCCTTGGCGGGCATATGTCCGTTGGGCATGTAGGTCTCTTTGAATCCCGGAAACTCACCAATGCGGTTTGCATTCAACTTCATGTAGTACGCAATGACCTCCGACACCGGGAAGCCGTCACGCGCGTAAGAAATCGCCGGCGCTAGTATCTGCGCCATCGGCAAGCGGCCGTATCGACCGTGAAGCTGAAACCAACCATCCACCGTACCCGGAACACTTACGGGCAACGGCCCAAACGGTGGAATTTTATCGATTCCCTTCTCCTGGAAATACGCCAGCGTCATGGCTTTGGGCGCTCGTCCCGAAGCATTCAGTCCGACAAGTTCCTTTTTCTCTGCATCCCAGACAATGGCGAACAGATCACCGCCGATGCCGCAGCCCGTTGGTTCCATCAAACCCAGAGCAGCATTAGCTGCGATGGCAGCATCTACCGCGCTGCCACCCGCTTTCAGAATATCCAGGGCGATCTGCGTCGCCAACGGCTGACTCGTTGCCGCCATCCCGTGTGGTGCAATGATTTCCGAGCGCGACGCGTGCGCGCGCCCGGTGACACGGTCATAGCCCGGGTCAGGCGCCGCCAATGTCGAGCCTCCCGAGATCATCAATGCCAGTCCTGCCAACCATGTTGTTCGTATCATCCCTTCGCTCCACTCTCGGGTCACCCCTCGGCCCCGCTTGACGGGAGGCGCCAATGATGGCACTCGCCGCCAGTGGCGGCAACAGGGTATGATTTGCGGGATGGACGACGAATACTCCGACAAGAATCCAGCTCTTGGCAGCCTTTACGCCGGGCACATCGAAACCGTGAGTGCGCGACATGACCATGCGCTGGAGCAGACTGGCGCAAGCCATGCGGTCATTTACTCCGGCAACCCGAAAACTGCTTTTCTTGACGACTACCAGATGCCGTTCAAGCCAAATCCGCACTTCGTCAGTTGGGCGCCATTAACCGGCTTGCCGTCGTCGTACATCGTATACACGCCGGGCGAGACGCCGGTCCTTATCTACTACCAGCCACACGACTACTGGCACGTTGTTCCAGGCGCGCCCGACGGCTATTGGGCGGACCAATTTGATATTCGAATCGTGCACTCTATCGATGACGTCGCCGCTCACCTGCCCGACGAACGCGAAAAATGCATCATCGTCGGCGAGCTGAATAATGATGCACTGGCTTTCGGAATCGAGCGTGTCAATCCAACCGCCGCCGTCAATATTCTGCATTACGCGCGCGGCATCAAGACGCAATATGAATTGGCGATCATGCGGCTGGCATCGCAGCGCGGTGCTATTGGGCACATTGCCGCTGAGGCGGCATTTCACGATGGCATGGCAGAATTCGATATTCACCGCGCCTATTGCAAGGCCGTTAGCCATGTCGAACCCGAGCTGCCATACGGCAACATCGTCGCGCTCAATGAACACGGCGCCGTGTTGCATTACACGAACCTGGATCGTGAGGCACCCGGCGAATTTCGCTCGTTTCTAATTGACGCGGGGGCGCAGGTTCACGGCTATGCATCCGACATCACGCGTACCTACTCAAATAGCGATCAGCGCTTTCAGGAACTGATCGAGCGCATGGATGCCATGCAGAAAAGTATCGTCAAGCAGGTTCAGGTTGGCGTCGATTTCCGCGACTTGCATGTCGGCACGCACAAGATGCTGGCCAGTGTATTGGTCGATGCCGAACTGGCAGAGGGCAATCCGGATACCCTGCTTGAAACGGGTGTTACGTCGGCGTTTTTCCCGCATGGCCTGGGGCACTTGCTCGGCGTTCAGGTTCATGATGTCGGCGGCTTCATGCAGAACGAATCGGGAACAGTCATCGATCCACCCAGCGGTCACCGCTTCCTGCGACTAACCCGGGTACTTGAGGAAAACATGGTGCTGACGATCGAGCCCGGCCTGTATCTTATCGATATGCTGCTCGACAACCTTCGCGGCACGCCGGCTGAAGGCCACGTGAACTGGGACACCGTCGACTGGCTACGTCCCTACGGCGGGATTCGCATTGAGGACAACGTGCGTGTGCTGGTCAACGAACGGGAGAATCTGACTCGCGACGCTTTCGCGCAGCTTTGATCTTCGCCTTAACTCGCGCACCTTTGCGCTCCAACAACGGGAGTATCACCGGGCTGAGAGCGGGAAACAAATACATGAATGTCGTCAATAGTCCGCTGGCCCAGGGCATTGTCCGTTCCCGAAGCGTGTTCCCGCACAGGTCCAGAATAACCTGGGCAACTTCTTCGGCCGTGCTTAGCGGCTGTGAGAATGTCAGGTCGGAGGTCGCATCGATGTCCGCCATAATGAATCCGGTATCGATCGGCCCCGGCGAAACGACCGCCAGCTTGATACCGCTACCGGCCAGTTCAATCCCCAACGTATACGTGAACGATCGCAGGCCAGCTTTGCTCGCCGCGTAGCTCGCGCTACCGGGCACCGGCGTGCGACCAGCTAATGACCCCACATTGATAATTGCACCGCCCTCGGCTTCGCGAAGATAGGGAAGCGCCAGCCTCGACAACATGATTGGCGCTTTGAGATTCACATCAATAATTTTGCCGAGGTCGTTAGCGTCGACTGTCTCAACATCACCACGTTTATTATATCCCGCGTTATTGACGAGTATGTCTACGCGACCAAACTCGAACTGTGCTTTTTTGAACAGGTCAACGCAGGCCTCGGAGTCGGATACGTCCATTGCGAAGATTTCGACGCGAGTCTTGTCGCGCAACTCCTCGGCAATTAATTCGAGATTTTTCTTACCCCGTGCGACCAGCATGAGATTGGCGCCGGCTTCGGCAAATAGTCGTGCGGTGGCGGCACCCACGCCCTCGGATCCGCCCGTGATAATCACGGTCTTATCATTGAAAATCATCCGCGGATACTAGCAGGTCAAAAACCGATATAGCCTTTTATCTTCTTCCAGAGACTCGTTTCCCAGCCATAGACATCAAGTTGGTCGGGATCAAGCGTCGCAACCGGCATCGTGGTATCGGCCTTGACTTCGTCGTTGGCCGTGACGTCTTCGGGGCGCAGCTCCAGGTTGCCTTGCTTTTTTTCGCCACTGGTAGTGAGGCCATCGACAGCAAGGCTCAGGTACGGCAACACCTCATCATCGACAATATCGTCGAGAAATACGGCATCCGGATCGAAGCTGTCCTTCGTCAGGATTACGCAGTCATCAAAGGCTTTTTCGTTGCTAATGGGTACTTCCCTGTTTTCGCGGTCTACGACTATTACCTTAGAATTTCTGGCTACGAATCACTGTGAGCGGACTCACAAATGCGATATCACGATAATCTTTCGCAGCGCCGTCTTATTTTCGATATTACTCTTAAATAACAGTGGCTTAGTGCCTATGCCAGGCAAGAAAAAGCCGCGCAGGGCCCGGCTCTCGCGAATGCTTTGTGCGAACACGCGCTACTCGTCTGCGGCGGCCTCGGCAGCCTGGTCGGTCAGCATGACGATCGCCATCGGCGCTGCATCACCCGGACGTGGGCCGGTCTTCAGGATACGCAGGTAACCACCTGGGCGCTCCTTAAAGCGCGGACCAATTTCCGTGAACAACTTGCCGACAACTTCCTTGTCGCGCAGGCGATCGAATGCCAAGCGACGGTTTGCGACGCTGTCTTCTTTTGCAAGCGTGATCAGCGGCTCAACGACGCGGCGCAGTTCCTTTGCTTTGGGTAACGTCGTCTTGATCGTCTCATGCATTAACATCGATGTAGCCATGTTGCGGAACATGGCCTTGCGGTGTGAGCTGTTACGACCCAGTCGACGACCGGATTTTCTATGGCGCATTTGTCTGTCCTAATTCAATATCATTTACAGCACGAGCTCATGCTCGGGACGCAGGCTGGGCGGTGGCCAGTTTTCCAGGCGCATCCCCAGACCAAGACCGTGGCCTTCCAGAACTTCCTTGATCTCCGTCAGAGACTTTTTGCCGAGATTCGGCGTACGCAGAAGTTCAACTTCGGTGCGCTGTACCAGGTCACCGATGTACATGATGTTCTCAGCCTTGAGGCAGTTCGCCGAACGAACAGTTAGCTCAAGCTCATCAACCGGGCGTAACAGAATCGGATCGACCTGATTCTCAGCTTGTGCGCCGATACCCTCTTCCTGACCCTGCAGGTCAACGAAGACTGACAACTGATCCTTGAGGATGCTGCCCGCCCGACGGATAGCTTCTTCGGGATCAATCGTACCGTTAGTCTCGATTTCAATGAGTAACTTGTCGAGGTCGGTGCGCTGTTCTACGCGGGCCGCTTCGACGTTATACGTTACGCGGTTTACGGGGCTGAATGACGCATCGAGCTGCAGGCGGCCAATCGGTCCAGTCTCCTCTTCAAATGAAGGACGCTGTGTCGCCGGACGATAACCACGACCGCGCTCAACTTTGAGCAACATATTCAATTCGCCAGCCTTGGTCAGGTTCGCGATGACCAGCTCAGGGTTCACGACTTCAACATCATGATCGAGCTGAATATCACCAGCCGTGACCGGGCCTGGACCCTTCTTCGAAACGCGTAGCTCCGCCGTGTCACGACTGTTCATCGTGATGGCAACCTGCTTGAGGTTCAAAAGAATGTCGACGACATCTTCCTGCACGCCTTCGATGCTAGTGTACTCGTGGAGCACACCCTCGATCTCCGCCTCAGTAATGGCAGCTCCGGGCATAGACGACAATAGAATGCGACGCAGCGCATTGCCTAGCGTGTGACCAAAACCGCGTTCGAACGGTTCGATGGTGACCTTCGCTTGCAAATCGTTCACCGCCGTAACTTTTACGAGGCGCGGCTTCAGAAATTCGTGTACTGATTCGTGCATGGGTATATACCCTCCTGACTATTTCGAGTACAACTCGACGACAAGGTTTTCGTTGACATCGGGGAGAATGTCTTCCCGATCAGGCAATGACTTCAAAGTTCCTGCCATTTTCTTGGTGTCGACATCTACCCATTCAGGCAGGCCAACCTGGCTTGCAATATCAATTGCACTTTGAATTCGGAGTTGCTTCTTCGCTTTCTCGCGAATAGTGATCGCGTCACCCGCCTTGAGCTGAGCAGACGGAATGTTGACGACCTTTCCGTTAACCTCGATGCTCTTGTGGCTCACAAGCTGGCGTGCTTCAGCGCGTGTAGACGCGAAGCCCATGCGATAAACGACGTTGTCCAGGCGTCCTTCCAGAAGGCGCAGCAGGTTCTCACCCGTTGATCCTTTCAGCTGTGCCGCGCGCCTGTAGTAATTGCGGAACTGACGTTCGAGTACGCCATACATGCGACGCAGCTTCTGCTTCTCACGAAGCTGCACGCCGTAGTCCGAGAGACGTGGCCGCCGTTGCGGCGCACCGCCCGGCGGTACATCAAGCTTGCACTTCGATTCCAGGGGCCTTAAGCCACTCTTGAGAAACAGATCCGTGCCTTCGCGGCGGGACAATTTACACTTTGGTCCTAAATATCTTGCCATTGTTCAGCCTCTAT
>CAZVLT010000115.1:0-6506 GCA_964628105.1 uncultured Woeseiaceae bacterium
TTGTCAGCATAATGTAGCCGAGGAGAGAGTCACCGATACGGATAACAGAAAGGCCTGAAAGTAGACGGGGCTGTTATTGCGGTAGGGATTATTCCTTTCAGCAAATAAAGCGCAGACAAGCGAGCCCTGGCGGTAAGGATTTATTTCTACCGCTTTAGCGCCGCTAAGCCCTCTTCGGCATCGCCATCGGGGGCTTTTTCTTACCCGCGAGAATCGCGTCGACACTGAAAAACGCGACCGCCGCCCATATGAAGCCGAAGCACAGCAGGTGTGCCGTCGTGAGTTGCTCGCCATAGTAGACGCCGATAACAAATTGCAGCGTCGGTGCCAGAAACTGCATGAACCCAATGGTCGTCAGCGGCAATCGTCTTGCGGCAACAGCGAAGCACATCAGCGGCAGAACCGTTATCGGGCCCGCTAACAGCAGTAGCGATGACATCACCAGATCGCCGCTCGCGAACGTCGCCTGACCGCTTCGCATAAGCCAGAGCAACCAGGCGAGCGCCAATGGCAAAAGCAGTAATGTTTCTACGAACAAGCCCGGCATCGCGCCAATCGCGATCTGCTTGCGTATGAGACCGTACACGGTAAAAAACAACGCCAGCGATATCGCTACCCAGGGAAACTCGCTAGCGCTGATCGTCAATATCATCACACCAACAAACGCGAGTGCGACCGCCGCCAGTTGCAACCGCCGTAGTCGTTCGCCGAGCAGCACAACGCCCGCCAGCACATACACAAGCGGATTGATGTAGTAACCAAGACTGGTTTCAAAAATGTGCTCGTTTTGTACCGCCCAGATATAGATCAGCCAGTTTATTGAAATAGACAACGCAGCAAGACTCAGCCAGGCCAGCACCGCCTTGTTGGCAAATGCACCCCGAACTTCATTCCATTGCTTACGAAACAGGATTATCAATGCGCCGAATGGAACTGCCCAAACCACGCGGTGCGCCAGCATCTCGGTAGGACTGACCGCTTCAAGGGATTTGAAATAGACCGGGAAGAGGCCCCACATTACGTAGGCCAGCAAACCGATGATCACGCCTTCGCGTGCGATCCGATCATCCACTATAAGAAGGCTTAAGCAACCAACCCTTGAACTGTCGGATGCGCGCAAATGCGTCGATCTGCAGCATGTACAGCGACGGAATCAGGAACAGCGTGATAAGGGTCGCGAACAAGATACCGAAGCTCAGTGAGATTGCCATCGGTATGACGGTTTGGGCTTGCAGGCTGCCCTCCATCATGATCGGCATAAGTCCCACAGCAGTTGTAATGGACGTTAGAATTATCGCGCGGAAGCGCTGGGTCCCGGACGCAATCACCGCTTGCTTCAACTCGACGCCTTGCTCACGGGCCTTATTGATGAAGTCGATCATGATCAGGCTGTCATTGACAACCACACCCGCCAGCGCGACCAGTCCAAACATCGAAAACATACTCACGGACCTACCGAATATGACGTGACCAATAACCGCGCCGATCATGCCGAATGGAATCACCGACATAATAATCAAGGGCTGACTATAGGAATGAAGCGGTATGGCGATCAGCGCGTATATCAGGAACAGTGCCGCAATTGACGCGACACTCAGGTTTCTGATCAGGTTTACCTGCTCCTGGCTCGCGCCCTCCAGCCCATAGCTGACTCCCGGGTATCTTGCCAGGAGTTCAGGAATGTACTCTTCGGTAATAGTCTTTACGATTTCCGCTGATTCGACAATTTCCGTGTCAATGTCAGCGGAAACAGTAATCGTCCGCCTGCGATTGAGGCGCGAAATACTCGAATACCCAGTGCCGAAAGACATGTCTGCCACCGCCTCGAACGGGACCTCGTCGCCATTCGGCGTCCGTATCCGCATATTTTCGAGATCCGCGATCGAACGCCGTTCCGCGCGCGGGTAACGCACCATGACCTTTAGCTCGTCCTTGCCACGTTGAATGCGTTGCGCTTCTTCACCGTAAAACGCTTGTCGCACCTGACGCCCTAACGACGACATTGTTAGTCCAAGTGCCTCCGCCTGCGGCTTGATTTTCAGGCGAATTTCCTGAGCGCCCGTGTCGGCCGTGTTCCGTATGTCAATAATGCCGGCGTATTCGGCAAGCTTGTCTTCGAGGTCGGCTGCAGCTGCTTCCAACCCGGCGTAATTTTCGCCACTGAGGCGAAAACTTAATGGTGGTCCTCCACCGAGGTGGTTAGCGTCATTGAAATCGATCTCTTTGACGCCGGCAAACTCGCCTGCGCGCTCGCGCCATTTCTTATTGATCACATCGCCGTTGAAGGGTCGCTCCTCCGACTGCGGCATTTCAACAAAAATAACGGCACCGGTTTCACCTCGCGTGAAAGCACCTACATGTTGCAGCATCGGCAGCGTGTCCGGATTCTCGGCGACGTATTCGGCGTTCATCTCGAGGATGGTGTCCTCGAGTACGCCAAGCACACGATCGCGTTCGCTTTGTGCGGTCCCGGCTTGCATTTCAAGGTCTACACGCAGGAAATCGCTCGGTTGATCAGGAAAAACTTCGAACTTGACGATCCCGCTCGCCAATACTCCGACAGTCAATATCAGCAGCGCCATAAAGATCGACGTCGTCAGGCCCCGATTGTCCACGGCGCGTTCGACCCACGGCTTATACCAGTTCTCGATGACCGCAGCCAAACCGTGTTGGACACGGCGTTGAAACTTGAGAAAAAGACGCGGAATCTTCTCCCGGGTTCCGATGTAGCGCTGCGGGTTGAATAGGTCCTCTTCGTCGATGGGACTGATTTTTGCGTGCACTAAATGAGCGGGCAAGATCAGCTTGGATTCGACCAACGAGAAAAACAGGCAGAGAACGACAACGACAGAAATCGCCTCGAAGAACGGTCCGGCGATGCCACCGATAAACAGTAACGGCGCGAAGGCCGCAATTGTCGTTAGCACTCCGAATGTTGCCGGTATAGCAACCTTGTGCGCGCCGCGGATGACATTATCGAGCGTATGCCCGTCGGCCCGTATTTTCGTATAGACACTCTCTCCAATGATAATTGCATCATCGACTACGATACCGAGGACGATAATAAATCCAAACAAGCTCATCATGTTGATGGTGACCGGCCAGGGGCCCAAGGGCATTAACGCCATCGCTCCCATGAACGTGATCGGTATTCCAACAACGACCCACATGGCCACTTTCATTCGCAAGAACATCGACAGCACGATGAAGACAAGGACCGCGCCCTGCCACATGTTGCTGCTCATCATTTGCAGCCGGCCCTTGAGATAATGTGAGCGGTCAACCCAGATATCCATTTCCACGCCGTCGGGCAAAGACACCGCTTTCTCGTCGACGTACTTTCTCACGGCAGCCGCCGTTGTCAGTTCGTTTTGTTCACCGCTCGCCAGCACGCGCAATGTCGCCGTTCGATCACCGTCGAAACGTCCATAGCCATCTGTTTCCACGAAGCCATCGGTGATTTCGGCAATGTCATTCAGGGTGAGTCGCGTGCCATCGGGAAACGTGCGCAGTACGAGCGCGCCAAACTGATGGCCGGTATAAACCTGTCCTTCCGTTCGCAACAGGATGTCGCCACCATCGGACTTGATCGTGCCTCCCGGCATATCGACCGAGGAGTTTCTTACGGCCTGCGAAACCTCGCTCATCGTCAAGCCGTATTGACGCAAGACATGCTCCGATACTTCAATACTTATTTCATAGGGCCGGTCGCCCAAAAACTCTACCGTCGATACGTCTGGTAGTTGCATCAACTCGTCACGAACTTCGTGCGCGATGGTTTTGCGTGAAAACTCGTCCAGCGCGCCGTGTATCGCAAGGAAAACGACATGGATCGGGATTTCCTGTTTATATATGACGGGTCTTTCGGTCAGTCCGGGAAACGTCGATATCGCATCCACGCGGGTCTTGATCTCATTCAAGACCTCATTCATATCGGCAGCGGAGGAAACTTCAGCCGTAACCGTACCCATTCCCTCTACGGCTCGGCCCGAAAGTTTGACGATGCCTTTGACGTCCTGAATAGCCTCTTCGACTTTGACAACGACGCCCTCTTCCACCTCTTGTGGTGCTGCGCCCAGGTAGGCAACCCGTACCTGAATAGTGTTGAGTTCGAAATCAGGAGTGGTTTGTTTGCGGATTGTGAAAACCGAAATCAGGCCGGCGACGATAATGAACACCATCAACAGATTTGCCGCGACATGATTTGCCGCAAACCACGCAATGATGCCCTTTTCGTTCGTTTCGCCCGGCCGGTTCATTACTCGACCCCGTTCTCTGCTGTCGCCAACTGTGCCGGCGCGTCGGAGTTATCTTCTGTGCGCACTGACATACCGTTGATCGGCGCTTCCAATGCGGATCCAACGATACGTTCACCCACGCTTGCACCGCCACGTAGATAGGAATACTCCGCATCTGAGCGAATAATATCGACGCGTCGAATTCGAATCTTGTTGTCTTCGCCGATGAACACAAGTTCATCGGATCCCCGGACCACGCCTCGAGGCACCCGAATCACGTTCTCGGCCGCTGCACCTCGAATGATTGCCGCAACAAATGTGCCTACCGGCAAGACATTGCCATCACTGTGCAGGCTGTAGGGATCCCGAATGCGAGCAACGGCATAAGTCACACGACTGTTCTCGTCGACTACGCCCTCTGTACGTACAATTCTTGCCGACCAGGATTCCGCACGACCTTTTTGCACGGCGGTCAGCGTCACCGCTGGTCCAACTACGTCGTCTGACATCGCCATGTCCGCCGCGTCAGGCAGATCGACAAAAGCCAGGTCGAGATCCGTCAGCGGCAACCGTACTTCCGCGAAGTCAGTTGCGAATACCACTCCCAGACGAGTGCCCGGACTCACGAACTGTCCCAGGTCTGCTTCTTTACTGCGTACGATGCCTTCATAGGGCACGCGGATAAAGGTGCGTTCCAGGTTTCGATTCGCGCGTACCAGCTCGGCCTTCGCCGTCGCGAGCGCGGCAGCAGCCGATGCATATTCCGATTCGGCGCGATAACCCTGACTCCTGAGTTTTTTGGCGCCGTCAAACTCGATCTGACGCTGCGTGATCAATGCCATGGCCTGGTCGACCGCGACCACATAATTGGTCGGATCGATTCGCATTAACTCCTCGTTGGCCCGAAATACGCCACCCGCGACAAATTTCGGTGCGATACCGGTTATCGTGCCGGAAACTTCAGCACTCAACACAGTTTCAGTTAATGGACGGACCGTCCCCTGGCTGCGAACCTCGAAGTTCGCTGTCATGGACTCTAACTCGATAACGTCGACAAGCGGGTCCAGGTCATTCCGCTCCTTTTTCGGCGGTTCCTGGCGCATGCCCAACATCAGCACGGCTGCAATGATTGCCAGACCCGGAATTCCCAAAACAAGAAGGAGTCGCATGATTTTATGTCCCTGGCGCTTAATTATTCGTCGTCTTGCGAGAGCGCATATTCTGAGGGTTTTCGAACGGAATTACAGCGCTTTGTGCGAATCACACTAAACGGGCCCAGGTAAAGCAAAAATACCGCTTTTGAGCCATTTCTGTGACATAACTCCGTGAAATCCGGGCTGTTTGGACCCAAACTTATCGCTTGTCAGGGCCGACCCTACGTTTCGGCCCAATACGGGCGGATCGGGTTGCTATGTACGAACAGCATTTTGGGCTAAAAAGACTTCCATTTCGCGTCAACGCGACAGGGACGGATGTTTTCGTTGGCCCTCAGACAGCGAAGACCATGGCCGACCTCAAAAAGGCATTCTCTTCGTACGACACGATCGTCACGGTTTCGGGGCCCGTTGGCACGGGAAAATCTACCCTCGTAATCAGAGCACTGGACGCGACCGGTGACGATAGCAAAATCGTCTGTGTGGGTCGCATGCAGCTCGACAGCAGTGATGTTCTTGAACTCTTGTTACAGGAATTGGGACTTACCGAACTGCCGAACGGGACGATTCAGAAATTCGCCGCGTTTCGGCGCACCCTCAAAGACCTTCAGGATTCAGATACACGTGTAATCATCGTTGTCGAGGACGGCATGCGCATCAGCGCGGACACTCTCGCCGAGCTCGAGGCCCTGACAGCGGCCGACGGGGGTGATTCCGACGGTGCGAGCATTGTAGTGATGGGCGATGAGCAACTCGATGAGTATCTGAAGAGCCCACAACTAGCTCGTTTTCAACAACGCATACGCCAGCGCCTTACAGTCAGCCCTCTGAGTGCTGCAGAACTTCGCGGCTACCTGATGCATTGTTTTCGATTGGCCGGTGGAGATTTCGAGCAGTTGTTCGAAGCCGACGCCGCCAACCTGCTGCATCCTCTCAGCCGTGGCATTCCGAGGATCGCAAACAATCTGGTTGACTCGTCATTGTCATCAGCCGCAGGCAGTGGCGCTGCGAAAGTCACCTCGAATTTGCTGCAGCAAGTAGCCAAAGATGAATACGGACTAAGCGCCGAGGGTCCCGATAACGCCCCTCCCGCTGCCAGTCAGCCAGCGACCGC
>CAZVLT010000116.1:0-2647 GCA_964628105.1 uncultured Woeseiaceae bacterium
TTCCCGGAATTAGTTATGTCTTTTCCGCTGCCGTACGTGTGCGAAGAAACGCGTGCTCTGTTATTCGGGAGTTCGCCTCGGCTTTCTCGAGAAACTCGTAATACGCCTTGCTGATCTTGGCCGCCGCCGGATCGGCCGCAACCATATCAGCAACAACTTCCGCCGTTAACGACTTCAACAATTGAAGCACGTCGTCTGGAAACGGCAGCACGTGAATTTCCGGATCCTTAAGCAATTGCTGCAGGGCACCAGAATTACCGTTAATGTATTCAGCCGTCATATCCGTCGTTATCGCCTGGCAGGATATTTCAACAATCGCCTGCAGATCCGCCGGCAGCGAGTCCCATGCGTCGAGGTTAATGATGCACTCAAGACCGGGGCCCGGTTCCTGCCATCCAGGATAGTAGTAATATTTCGCAGCCTTGTGCAGCCCGAAAGAGACATCGTTGTACGCACCGACCCATTCGGTCGCGTCAATCGCGCCGGTCTGCAGCGCTGTGAATATCTCGGCGCCGGGCAATGTTACCGGCGTTCCGCCCGCGCGCCTCAATACCTCTCCACCGAGTCCCGGGATACGCATCTTGAGGCCCTTCAGGTCCTCGATCGAGTTGATCGGCTTGTTGAACCAACCGCCCATCTGCACGCCCGTGTTGCCACAGGGAAACGGCATCAGGTTGAACGGCTCGTAAAGTTCACGCCACAACTCGAGGCCGCCACCGTAGTAGAGCCAGCCGTTGAGCTCGAGGTAGTTAAGTCCGAACGGAATAGCCGTGAAGAACTGCGCCGCGTCCACCTTGCCTTTGTGGTAATAGGATGCGTCGTGGCCCATCTCCACCGCACCGCGGCTTACGGCATCGAACACTTCGAATGCCGGGACCAGTTCCCCGGCGCCGTACACCTTGATCTTCAATCGCCCGTCCGATGCCCGGTCGATACGCTCGGCCAGGTTATCGACCGCGATGCCGAGACCCGGAAACTTCGGTGGCCAGGAAGTGACGCAGGACCACGTAAATGATTCTCCGCGCGCGCCGACATCTGCATCGCAATCGCCTTTCTGTTTCGCGCATGCCGTCAGCCCCGCAGTGGCTGCGATCCCCCCTACGAATTCTCTTCTTTTCATTTGGGCAGTCTATTGCCCATCGTACTGATTGCAAATTTTTGTGGTTGGTGATCCCACAGTAAGAAAGTGGGAGTAATTTCAATTTGTTTCTCCCACTACTAGTCCGCAGTATGGTGTTTTTTGGCGCATCTGTCCCACTTGCTGGCAAAATGGGCCCCGATCGCGAGTCGGGGCCCTCCATCCCTGGTCCGACCGATGGGTTTCGACCCCGTCGCGCCCTCCGTGGCACCTGGGGAGGGCGATTGTGCGGCTCGCCCACCCACTGGCCGGTACAACCAGTTTCACAGAGCGGGTGGCCCGGTGTAGCTATTCTTATTTCCTTGATGCATTAATAAAGGCCTGCACCACATCAAAAGCGGGAATCTCAGGCAGAAATGATTGCACTGCTACAACGCGTGACCTGCGCAAGCGTGACCGTCGAGAGTAAAGTCATCGCTCAGATTAAGCGCGGTCTCCTGGTGTTCATCGCCGTGCACCGCGACGACGTGGAGCGCGATATCGAGCGACTGGCCGAACGCATTCTCACGTACCGCGTGTTTCCCGACGCGGATGGCCGTATGAATCGCAGTCTTCAGGACGAATCGGCCGGGCTGTTGCTGGTGCCTCAATTCACGCTCGCTGCAGATACGCGAAAGGGCACTCGCGCAAGCTTTACGAGGGCCGCTTCGCCGCAAAAAGGCGCGGCTTATTTCAAGCGCCTGGTCGAGAATTGCCGCGGCCAGGTTGAACGCGTTGAGGCCGGGCAATTTGGTGCTCATATGCAAGTCAGCCTGACAAACGACGGCCCCGTTACGTTCTGGCTCACGTCATAACACGGCAACACGGCATGTGATATCGGTACGGTTTTGTTGCATAGGCAGGCGTATCATGAACATAATTCGCGCCCGGCCTGTGCCGGCGCCAGTCTTTCGATTTTATTGGGGGTGAACGCCCCAGGAGTTTTGAGATGTTCTCTAACATCGGTCCGGTGCAGCTGCTGATCGTACTCGCGATTGTTCTTGCCATATTCGGCACTAAGCGCCTGCGCTCATTGGGATCGGACCTCGGCAGCGCCGTAAAGGGATTTCGCTCCGCCGTGAACGAGGCCGATGAGGCCGCTGAGCAAATTAGCGAATCCAGCGAGGCTTCAGACGACGCGAACTTCGACAACACGCCGGTTGAAGAGACCCGCAAAGAAAACGACAACTAAAGCTACTCGAACACCATGTCCGGAATCGGCGGTTCGGAATTTCTGCTCCTTTGTCTAATCGGTCTCCTCGTCCTGGGGCCCGAGCGGCTCCCGCGTGTTGCGGCGCAGCTAGGCCGCTGGCTGGGACAAGCGCAGCGCATGACTCGCAACATGCGACGTCAACTCCAGGAAGAGCTGGATATCGAGAGAAATCTCGGCTTTGATCCCAAGGAACTGGATCCGACGGAGCGGCTGACACCTCGTGAAGAGGACACCTACTCGCCACTCCACGACGAACAAGACAACGACGAACAAGACAACGACGACGGCGGCGCGAAAAACGCGTGATGACCGACACA
>CAZVLT010000116.1:2747-6453 GCA_964628105.1 uncultured Woeseiaceae bacterium
ACGACGAACAAGACAACGACGACGGCGGCGCGAAAAACGCGTGATGACCGACACAACCGACAAGGACGAAGAAACTCTCGCCGAAGGTACATTGTTGTCGCACCTGGTTGAGCTACGCAGCAGGCTATTGAAGGTTGCAGCCGCCGTATTGGTTGTTTTCGTCGTCCTGCTGCCTTTCGCACGACGAATCTTCGAGTTCGCCTCAGAACCACTGCGTTCGGTTCTGCCCGGCGGCCAGATGATTGCCACTGCGGTTGCCTCGCCATTATTGGCGCCCTTCAAGTTGTGCTTCTATGTGGCGTTGTTCATCGCCATGCCGATAGTGCTGCACCAGCTGTGGGCTTTCGTAGCACCCGGGCTTTACAAAAAAGAGAAACGCTTCGCGTTGCCGCTACTCGCATCCAGCATCCTGTTGTTTTATGCCGGCATCGCATTCGCTTATTTCGTGGTATTTCCGCTGATATTCACGTTTATGACGGCGATCGCCCCTGAGGGGGTCGAGGTGATGACCGACGTCACGAGCTACCTCGACTTCATCATGATGATCGTCTTTGCCTTCGGGCTGGCGTTCGAGGTGCCTGTGGCGACGGTGCTTATGGTCTGGACGGGTCTGACGACGCCGGACAAGCTCGGAAAGGCCCGGCCCTACGTGTTTTTAGGAGCATTTATCGTTGGCATGTTGCTAACGCCACCGGACGTCATTAGTCAGACACTGCTGGCGGTGCCGGTTTATCTGCTCTATGAGCTGGGCATTATTATGGCTCGAGTGTTCACTAAGCGCGCTGTCAAGTAGAAAACTGGGGCCCAAATAGTGTTTAATGTTTAGCCCTTACCCGCCTAACTAGAAATCGACGGCGCCAGACGCCTGCCGGGGGAAAATAATGACCGATGCCGTTGCCGCGACTGCGAACGACTATTCACATGACGCGGAACTCTGGGGGCACCCCAAGGGATTGTATGTCTGCTTCACGACCGAGCTCTGGGAGCGCTTTTCATTCTACGGAATGAAGTACCTGCTGCTTCTGTACCTCACAAAATATCACCTGTTTTCGGACACCGCGGGGCTCGATGTCCTGGGTTCCTACGCAGGGCTGGTTTACGCTTTACCGCTCATCGGCGGAATGATCGCCGATCGCTTCCTCGGCATGCGCAAGTCCGTAGTGTTCGGCGGTATTCTGCTGTCGCTCGGCCACATTCTTATGGCTGTCGAAGGGCACCAGGCGATCAACTACGCCGCCGGCACGATCCTGGCACACGACCTGACCCTGGCAAGCGGTGAAATAATCGCCGCTGGAACGACCTTGTCTGAAGCGATCATGTGGCGAGATACCGCCGCACTGGACGTGTTCTATTTTGCGCTGGCGCTGATCGTCATGGGTGTCGGCTATCTGAAGCCCAATATTTCGACGATCGTCGGCAAGCTCTATTCGATAGACGACCCACGCCGCGACTCAGGTTTCACGATCTTCTACATGGGTATCAATATCGGTTCCTTCGCCGCCACATTGTTATGTGGCTGGCTCGGCGAAACCTTCGGCTGGAGATACGGTTTCGGCGCCGCTGGCATCGGCATGATCGTCGGTTTGTTCACGTTCATGTACGGCCAGAAGTACCTGCTGGGTCACGCCGACCCTTCCGAACCGGAAAAACTCAAGAAGAGCTTCCTCGGACCGCTGAACCTCGAGTGGTCGATCTACCTGATGAGTCTGCCGTTTCTCGGCGTCTTCTGGCTGCTGGTGCAACACGAGCCTGTCGTACTGTTGACGCAGAACGTGTTCCTGATCCTTTCGGTTGTTGGCCTGATTCTTTACTCAATGGTCCACACAAAAAGCGGCAGTAATACGGTCGCCTACACTATTGCCGGCGTAGCCGTCGTAGCCGCGATCTACGCGATAGCCGTGAATTTACACTTTCTTCCCGGCAGCGAAGCACTGGCGGAAAACGTGCTGTATGGATCGATCCTTCTGATAGTCGGCTTCGTTATTTACGGCTTCATGACGCACAACTCGCCTGAGTTCGGTCGCACCGTCGTGTTGATGATCCTGATTCTCTCGACCGTCGTTTTCTGGGCCCTGTTCGAACAGTCCGCCGGATCAATGACGCTGTATGCGGATCGGGTGGTCGATCGTTCGATTGGTGATACGACATTCACTGCCGCCCAGTTCGGCTCGCTGAATGCCGGCTTCATCATGTTGCTCGCGATTCCGTTCGCAGCACTCTGGACATGGCTTGCGAAGAGAGACCTTGAACCCAACACGCCACTCAAGTTCGGCCTCGGTATTTTGCAGGCTGGCCTCGGCTTCGGCGCATTGGTTTTCGGCTCACAGTTCCCGGATCAGTCGGGACAGGTCGCGATGATCTGGCTGATTCTCGCTTATCTGCTGCACACGACCGGTGAGCTTTGCCTGTCGCCTGTCGGCCTTTCCGCCGTTACGAAGCTGTCTATCGGCAACGTTGTTGGCGTCAGCATGGGAACCTGGTTCCTCGCAACGGCATTGTCCGAGACCGTCGCAACCAGAATCGGCAGAATGGCCGCCATCGATACTACTGGCGGCGAAACCGGCGACATCGCGACAGCACTCGCAACTTATACGCAACTTTTCGAATTCCTGATGTGGTTCGGTATCGGAATGGGAGTATTCATGATCTTGATATCGCCATTGCTGAGACGCCTGATGCACGGTATTCACTAGGCCATCACAAAATAGGCGATTACAAAAGACTTTGGAAAACGTTATGAAAAATCTCGTAAGGACGGTTGCGAGCGTAATGCTCGTAGCCGTGATTGGTGCATGCTCGCAGCAGGCGGCCGACAAAGCTGCCGACGCGGCGCCTGCGGAAACCGCTGAAGAGTTCGTGGCCCGCGCGAACCTCGAGTTGGCAGAACTCAACAGGGAAACCGGCGCGGCGGAGTGGATTCGTTCGACCTACATCACCCACGACACTGCAATAATCGAGGCGGCCGCAACCGAAAAGTATGCCAAGTGGCATAGTGGCATGGTGCAGCAGGCGTTGCGATACGACGGCCAGGAACTTATGGCCGAGACACAGCGCGCGATCAATCTCTTGAAATTAGGTACCTCGCTGCCAGCCCCGAGTGACGCGGCAAAACGCAAAGAGCTCACCATGATTGCGACCGAACTCGGAGGCATGTACGGCGCAGGCCAATACTGCAGAAACGACAACGACTGCTTCTCCGGTTCGGCGCTTGAAGGCCTCATGCAAAGCACAAAGGACTATGACGAGCTTGAAGAATACTGGATCGGCTGGCGCACGATCTCGCCACCGATGCGTGAGAAGTATCAGCGCTACGTCGAGCTCGTTAATGAGGGCGCCGGTGAACTTGGCTATAGTGACCTCGGTGAAATGTGGCGCGCCGGTTTTGATATGAGTCCGGCCGAATTTCAGGGCGAGGCCACTCGACTCTGGGATCAGGTCGAACCACTGTACAAGGAGCTGCATTGCGCCGTGCGCGCGAAGCTCGGCGAACATTACGGTGAAGATAAAGTACCGCAGGACGGGCCGATTCCAGCACATCTGCTCGGCAACATGTGGGCGCAGGAATGGGGCTTCATCTACGACATAATGGAACCGTACCCCGGCGTCTCGGATCTCGACGTCGACAGCACGCTGGAGACCAAAGATTACTCGCCACAGGAAATGGTTCGCTCCGCTGAGAACTTTTATGTGTCGCTCGGCATGGATC
>CAZVLT010000117.1:0-6388 GCA_964628105.1 uncultured Woeseiaceae bacterium
CTCGCGCCCAGGCCTTGTCAGATTCGTGCTGCAAGGTATCAACGACGGGACCCGAGACTTCCATCATCATGTCGTGCCAGTCGTAGCGGTACTCGCGACCGATGTTCATGCCGCCAACGAAAGCGATTTTCTTGTCGATAATTGTCGTCTTCGTGTGATCGCCTGTGAAATACGGGTTGGTCGTGTTGCGAACTTTCACGTCAGAGTCCCGCTCCAGGTACATGCGTATCGAGAGAGGGCCCCTGTGGTCCGCCGGCAGTGTATCCGGGTCTGCCTGCATCGCGAGCATTGTGCCGATGCCGTCGAGCATCACGCGTATCCGGACGTCCTCGGAGCGCTCTTTCAAGGTATCAGCAACGGCAATTGCGTAGTCATCGTTGTCGAAGATGTAGGTGCGCATATCGACGCTTACCTCGGCGTTCGCGATCGAAGCCATCAAGCGACAGAAGTACTCATCGCCGTCAACGAGGAACTTGATGCGGCCCGTGTCCCGGCGCGTGCCGGTAATCCTGTCGAGCTTCTCCTCAAATGCTGCCAAATCCATTGGCGCCGCGTAACTGACCTCCGGAATCTCACCGTTTAGTGCCGGCATCTGCACCGTTCCGATCACGACGCGGCGCAGCAGGCCGCCGGTAGATTTAAGCGCCAGTGAAGCGAGTGACGCAGCATGCGAAACCGGGCGGTTGATGGGGTTCTCGTAAACTGCGCGAGCGTAGACCCAGCCTGCATGAACACCGTAAGTGGCGATGCGGGCCGCTTTGTGACCGCGGTCTGTGCGCTCCGGGGCCGATGCACAACCTGCCGTCAGCGTTACCAGGAGGGCGATGGCTACAGTGTGGAATTTGGCGATTTTCATGATCTGACTCCGTTTTTTGGTGGCCGCCCCGTGTTGCGGCCTTGGAGTCAAATCTAGCGAGGTTCACTCGTAAGTTACTGATTACAAAGTGACTATTTGCCGATGTTTCCTGATGTTTCCCGATATTTCCTGATGGTCTCCTGATGATGACGCTGAAATGCCGTAAGTTGTTGATTATTGGTCGCCGACCGCCTGACGTTCTGGCTTGCCGAATTTCATGGTAGATTTCTCCGCACCCGAAACAGGAACGGTGATGAACTCACAAGGCAAGTTGATGGAGATGCTGACAGGCTATGCGGCGGCCCATCAGCATCCGTTTAACGTCTTTGTGCATATGATCGGCATACCCACGATCATGCTCGGTGTGTTAATTCCGCTCACTTGGATAGGACTCGAGATCGGCGATATTCGAATCTCGCTGGCACACGTGCTTCTCGCCGGTTTCTTCCTGTTCTACCTGACGCTGGATGTGTTCTTCGCACTCGTTTTCGCAGTAGGCGCCTACTTGCTTTCGTTGTTGGCGATGAAGCTGGGCGCATACCCCGGCAATACAGGCTGGATCATCGCCGCCGGGTGTTTTTTCGGCGGTTACGCGGCCCAGTTCGTCGGGCACGCCGTGGAGAAGTCTATGCCAGTGTTGGTGAAGCACCCTATACAGGCAAACCTGGCGGCACCGTTCTTCACGGTGGTTGAGCTAGTCAAGCTCGCGGGCTTGCGGGCTGACTTATTCAACGAGGTGCAGGCGCGGATCGAGCGACGATAGATCTCGATCTGTTGGGGTTGAGACACGAGTCGCAATATTTGTAGCGCAGCCGATATACTGTCGGCGTGTATTATTGTTAAAACGTGCGGATACCGAAGATGTCAGGCAAATGGCGCCATCTTGAAAACACGGCAGTACGGCAGGTAAGCGCGGTCGCGTCCATCGCACTGCTCTGCATGGTCGTAGCAACACCAGCGCTGTCACAGGGGTATGACGATGCCGACGACGAAGATCGGGCAGACGCTGCAGAACTCAATGAGCGGTTCGAGGCGGAACGCCGTCGGCAGCAACAGGTGCAATTTGAGAAAGAACGGCGCCGACAGGAACAGGTGCGATTCGAGAACGAGCGGATACGGCTAGAGAATGAACGCGCTGAACAGGAAAGATTGCGACTTGAGAACGAGCGATTGCGGCAAGAAAACGAGCGTAGCGAACAGGAAAGATTGCGACTTGATAATGAGCGACTGCGGCAACAGAACCAGCGCTACGAGCTCGAGCGGTTGCGCACTGAGAATACGGCGAGGGAACGGGAGATCGCTCAGGCGGCTGCGCTTGCGGCGCAAGCAATAGGCGTCGACCAGAATGATAGTGTCGTCATTTATGAGCAGTTACGAATGCTAGGTCAATTGCGTGATGAAGGGGTCCTGAGCGAGGAAGAATTTCAACGCTTAAAGAAAAGGATACTGGAGTAGCATCAATCTTCGCCCTCGCGATTTCTCAGGCGCGCTTCCCACTGATCAATAGGATGTAACGGGCCGACGGGACAGATATGTTCTTTGGTCACAACGCCAGTCAGCCTCGAGTACGAATCGTGGAATGCGCGCATTTCGCAACCGGGAGTGCCAATCACCGCGGCGATTAAAAAAGCCAATCCCAAGTGTGAAAATATATATAACTCCCAGACCCAGATGCTGCGGGCCAGCAGAGTCGTCTCAACTGTTCCCGCCATCCCATAACCGACTCCGGCGGCAATCGCTAACGCCGCTGCGCTGACGACCGCAGGCCATTTTTTCCAGGCTCGCGAGAATCCAATATTGACGACATAACTAACCAGGAAAAGCCCAAAGAAAATTCCGTTCCAGATGACCGCGCGAATATGCCCGTTGTTGTCGATAAGGTTATCCGTCACCTGTAGCAAACCGTAAATGTAATAGAGGGACAAGAACCCGAAACCTAGCCTGACCAATCGTCCGATCGGGCCGGGGCGGGGTAGTGATCCGGGTTCATCCAGTTTCAGGTCTGTGGTTGCCATAATACTCAGTGTCCTACGGTTTTTTGTTCAAGTTCGAAAGGCGTGACGTCGAGTTCGATATCGGCGATCGTCTCAATTGCCAGGCTCCGTCCGGTGCCGTCCATATACTCGACTCGGTGGGGAAACCTGAAACCCGATGTTTCCCTGAAATCACTCTGACTAATGATGTATATCGGATCGTCATTTGCATCCAGCAAATTTGCCCGCACGATGTCGCCGGTGTGGCTGTCCAGGAACAAATGCCAATGCTCACCGCCGGCCTGCAGCAATTCGAGTTTCCAGGAGAGGATGTCGCCGAATTTTTGCATGCCGATCATGCTGACTTTGTGCCCCTTGTCGGGCCACTCGACGAACAAGCCATCAAACTCAAACGCATTGAGCAGTTTCTGCTCAAGATCGGTCGGCAATCCCCGACCGGCACGTGAGTCGATTATCACTTTTCCGTCGCCATTGAGTTCCGCAACAGAGACATCATCGCCGGTACCAATTATTCGGCGAATCCGGTTCGGCCTCTCAGTATGAATAGTCAGATCATAGGTCTGACCCTCTGACTCTATTCGGCCTCGGGTCTCGATAGCCTGAATACGTTTCAGGTTGCTGTAGCCACCTCTGCCGATAATGTGCTGCCTCACCGCAACGTTTCGGGGTTGCCCTACGTGCGGGATTACCGTGCCGTCGGCGAGCCGTTCACCTTCGCTTAGTTCGAGTTCGTCGTCGGTAGCGATAGTGAGCCGCTTGCCGTCGATTGTTTCCAGGCGCTTTCCTGTTTCGGCAGCAAATCGCTCAGCATCGAGTACACGATCTTTTGGAAACCCGCGGAATTTTCCGCTGGTAACGCCCAGTTGATGCTCGTAGTAGTCCGGGACCGGTGGTAGCGTTCCCTCCCAGACTGCGTCGGGACCGTAGATTGCCCAGAAGTCCCAGACATACATATCGACGTCCATTACCTCCGTGAAGTGTTGCCCGATAATGCCCGACTCCTCCCAATAGTGGTGGATGCGCGGGCCGTTCAAAAGCGGAATGGAATCGGCCGCATGATGTTCTTTGGCGCCCATGGTCGGGACGTGAACAACAAACGTCACGAGACGATCATCGTTCTGGCTCTCTGCAATGAACTCATCGTTGAGGTCGGCCATGCCGCGCAGGCAAATGCCGCAAGTCGGGCCGTTCAGGAAGAGCAGGCGTACTCGACCCTGATTGGCGTTGAAATCGTCTATAAGTTGTTTAAGGTCCTCGCCCATCACGACGTAGTCTGGTTCTGCCGAACCGGTACTCGACTTGTCAGCCTGACCGCAGGCAGTTGCAACCAAAATGAGCGCCGGTAACAGCAAGAGATTTCTGATCATCAGCGTAAACCCTCGGGTGTTGCGTCAACCAAAATCCATTGGAGATCGTCGGCAAAGAATGCAAGCACCGTCATGCCAGCTGCGACCCACAACATCACTTTCAACCAAATGGACGGTGCTGTCGGACAAGTGCCGTCCTCGCAAACTGGCTGTGGTCGATAGACACGCCAGAATGCCCAGATGAGCATTACCGCGGCGACGCCAATAATGTACGGCCGGAAAGGTGCCCAGCGAGCCATGGTTACAGCTCCGGAAACGCCAAACAGAACGACTGCCCAGGGACCGATGCAACAAAGACCGATGAACGAGGCGAAAGCGCTGATGCCAATAGCGCCGCCGGTCGTCGATGCGACTTTCGTATCGTCATCCATCGTGACATTCCTGTCCTAGCTGAATCGGCGGGCATTTCACGGAGCCGAACGAGCAGTAGACACAGCAGTCACCGGGATTTGGCCTCAGTATCTCGCCACAGCCGGTACAGTCGTAAAAAAACTGACAGGCGTTTGTCGGCATCCGCTCGCGCGCTTCGTGTCCGCAATGCGGACAGGTAATTACTGAAAACTCAACAAAATCGGACACACGCACTCACTCTTGGTTGCCACAACGACTATCGAGCACGTATGATAGACCCTGTAGCAACTACAGGGTCAAGCGTTGTGCGTATAGGCGAACTTTCACGGGTCTGCGACTGTCCGGTAGAGACCGTCCGGTACTACGAAAAGATCGGGCTGCTGCCGCAGGCGGCGCGCCTGGAAAACGGCTATCGAAGCTACGAGAACATGCACCTGAAGTGGTTGCAATTCATCCTGCGTAGCAAGGAACTGGGATTCAGCCAGGACGAAGTTCGGCGACTGACTGATCTCGCGCATCAAAGACAGCCTGCGTGTGCAGACGTGCATGAACTGCTGGAAGAGCACGTTAGCGACGTTCGCAAGAGGGTTCGAGAATTGAAGCGATTGGAGCGAGCGCTCGTACGGCTTAAGACGCAATGCCAGGATGGCACACTCCACGATTGCCCCGTTATCGATGAACTGATGGGTTAAGGCGTACGACCAACTCGTAGGAGATGAATCGTGACAGATGAAGGCCAACAACAACTTGACGTACCGCAACTGGTGCTGGATGCGCACGAGAGATGCCGGGACTACCTGTCGCCCACACCTCTTGAGTACTCACGCTATCTGAGCGATCAGATCGAAGGCGATGTCTGGCTCAAATTGGATATGGTACAGAGAACCTCCTCGTTCAAATTTCGCGGTGCGATCAATAAAATCCTGACACTGACGGAAGAAGAACTGGACAAAGGGGTGGTTTCGGCCTCTACAGGCAATTACGCCCTGGCGGTTGCTGAGGCCATGCGACTACGGAATCGCCGCGTCACGATCTACGTAGCGAAGGATATAGAACCTGCACGTCTGGAACTGCTACGGGCCCATGGCCTGGATCTGGTCGTCTTCGGCGACCTTGCCTGGGATGCGGAGAAGGAGGCCCGGAGGGTGGCGGACGAAGAAGACAAAATCTATGTATCGCCCTACAACGATCCCATCGTGGTCGGCGGTCAGGGTACCTGCGGCTACGAGATTTCGCAGCAATTGCCTGATCTGGATGCGGCCTTCTTCGCTTGTGGGGCGGGGGGATTGCTCACCGGGTCGGCGGGTTGGCTGAAGTCGCACAATCCCGAGGTAGAAGCGTATGGGGTCTCGCCGGCGAACTCGCCGGTGATGTATGAATCGATGCGCACCAACAAGATGGTCGAGATGGATACTCAGCCGACGCTGGCGGATACCTGTGCAGGTGGCGTGGATCTGGACACCATTACCCTGGATCTGTGCCGGCGTCACGTCGACGAGATCGTGTTGCTCACCGAGAAGGAAATCGAAGCATCCATTCGCCTGCTTTTCGAACAACATCGCCTGGTGGTCGAGGGTTCAGGCGCGCTGGGCATTGGGGGCATGCTTAAACGAAAAGAGCGATTTGCAGGCAAGAAAGTGGTCGCAGTCGTCTGTGGGCGGAATGTTGATCTGGAGGTGTTCAAAAAGATCATCGCGTAGATCTGATTCTTGCTAAACCACAGCCGCAATACCCGCAAAAAAATGAGCGAGGACATCACGCGCCGGAACCAAGATTGAGACAGATATATACGGTCAGCCTAATGTCCGCCTTTCCCGAAA
>CAZVLT010000118.1:0-6388 GCA_964628105.1 uncultured Woeseiaceae bacterium
CATCGACATCGCGAATGGCGGTCAGGTTGACGTTGCGATTCCACCGCTCAAGCTCATCGAGCAAGGTAGCAAGTTTCCCGGCTGTAGCTTCCGGAAACGTCTGTTCCAGTCGTTCAAGTGCGGATTCTATTTTTGCCGTCAATTCATTGAGCGCATTCATATACCAGACAGTATGCCCCTGCGCGCGACCATACCCGCATTTACGCGACCAGCAACGCCATGAAGTCATCAACGGCCGTTGCAGCAAGTTTATCGCGATCTGCGCAAAGTGCGTCGAGTTGTTCCCATTGCTTAGGGCTAAGCTTCTTTGACACGCTGTCGGCGAACTTCTGCTTGAGGACGGGAATGCCTTCCTCGCGACGTTTGCGATGACCGATCGGGAAATCGACCGCCACGCGTTCTGTGCTCGTGCCATCGTCAAAGAAGACTTGTACCGAGTTGCCAATGTAGCGCAAGTCTGGATCGAAGTAGTCTTTCGTGTATTGCTGGTTCTCTTTGACTTCCATCTTGGCGCGCAGTTCATCAATACGCGGATCACTGGCCACATCGTCTTCGTAGTCGGCGGCAGTCAGGTGACCGAAGATCAACGGCACGGCGACCATGTATTGAATGCAGTGGTCTCGATCGGCCGGGTTATCCAGCGGACCAGTCTTATCGATAATACGAACGCCTGCTTCCTGGGTTTCGATGACGATCTTCTCAATGTCACCGATACGCTCTTTCACCTCCGCGTGCAGCGTCATTGCGGCCTCGACAGCGGTCTGCGAATGGAATTCCGCCGGGAAGGAGATCTTGAAAAGTACGTTCTCCATTACATAGCTGCCGTATGGGCGCTGCAACTGGAACTCCTTACCCTTGAAAAGCACGTCGTAGTAACCCCAGGTCGGCGTCGTCAGTGCAGAGGGGTAACCCATCTCACCGGTCATCGCGATCAGCGCGAGCCGCACGGCGCGGCTGGTCGCGTCGCCCGCAGCCCAGCTCTTGCGCGAGCCGGTATTGGGCGCATGGCGATAGGTGCGTAGCGAACAGCCATCGACCCAGGCATTTGAAACGGCGTTTAGAACCGTATCGCGATCGCCGCCCAACATGCGCGTGACGACAGCCGTCGTCGCAACCCGGACCAGCAATACGTGATCCAGGCCAACGCGGTTATAGCTGTTTTCCAGCGCCAGCACGCCCTGAATTTCGTGCGCCATGATTGCCGCGCGCAACACCTCTTTCATGGTCAGCGGGTCCTTGCCGGCGACGCGCGCCTGCCGGCTCAGGTAATCCGCAACAGCGAGAATGCCACCAAGATTGTCGGACGGATGTCCCCACTCCGCCGCCAGCCACGTGTCGTTGAAGTCGAGCCAGCGGTTCATGGCGCCGATGTTGAACGCGGCCAGGACTGGGTCCAGCTCGTAGGACGTTCCCGGTACGCGTGCGCCACCGGCAAGTGTCGCGCCCGGAACGACCGGCCCCATAAGCTTCGTACAAGCAGGGTAGTCGAGCGCCTGAAAACCACAGGCGAGCGTGTCCATGAGGCAGTAGTGCGCCGTTTCATAGGCAAGCTCGCTGTCGACTTCGTAGTCGCAGACGTAGTCGGCAATGTCGACGAGTACGCGATCCCATTCAGCGCGTTTCGCTGAGCGGATATCAACGTTAGACATTTACGCGCGGTCCTCTATCGATACCCACTGTTGCAGTCCCGGCCCGATATAGTCCGCTGCAGGACGTATCAGCTTGTTGTCGGCGCGCTGCTCCATGATGTGCGCCGCCCAGCCGGTAATGCGGGAGCAAACGAATATCGGCGTAAACAAGTACGTCGGAATACCCATAAAGTGGTATACACTCGCAGCGAAGAAGTCCGCGTTCGCGAACAGCTTCTTCTCGTCCCACATGACTTTCTCAACCGCCTCCGAAATCGGGTATAGCTTCGTGTTGCCGACATCGTCAGCGAGTTCTTTCGACATTTTCTTGTTGATCGCGTTGCGCGGATCCGATGTCGTATAGACGCGATGCCCAAACCCCATGATAAGGTCGCGGCGCTCAAGCATCTCCTGCACACCTGCGGTAGCTTCCCCGGGTGTATCAAATTTGGAAATGAGCGCCATCGCTGCTTCATTGGCGCCGCCGTGCAGTGGCCCGCGCAATGCACCGATCGCGCCACTGACAGCCGAGTGCATGTCGGACAACGTACCGGTAATTACGCGAGCGGCGAAAGTAGATGCATTAAACTCGTGTTCCGCGTACAGGATCAAACTCGTATCCAGGCTCTTGCGGTGCAGCTCCTTTGGTGCCGCGTCGTGCAACAGGTGCAGGAAGTGTCCTGAGACACTGTTGTCGTCGGTCTCGGTATCGATGCGCACGCCGTTTGTATGGAAGCGATGCCAGTACAACAGCATGGATGGCAGGCATGCGAGCAGACGATCGGCGACATCGTTCTGATTCGAAAAATCCCCTTCCGGTTCAATATTGCCGAGGAAAGAAACGCCCGTACGAAGTACGTCCATCGGGTGTGCGCCGCCGGGCACCATCTCGAGCGCTGTTTTCAGCGCTTCGGGCAGGCCTCGGTTCGCTTTGATTGTGGCGATATACGCGTCGAGCTCTGTCTGGGTCGGCAGCTTACCGCGCAGCAGCAGGTAGGCAACCTCTTCGAAGGTCGCGTTCTTTGCCAGGTCATAAATATCATAACCGCGATAGGTCAGGCCCGCGCCTTCCTTGCCTACAGTACATATGTGCGTCGCGCCCGCGGTTACCCCGGCAAGACCGCCTGTTTTTTTACTAGCTGCCATCGTTCTCCCCGGTCTTCAGGCCCTGCTCCTGGAACAAGGCGTCAAGCTTGTCCTCATATGCCTGGTAGTCCAGCACATCATAGAGCTCCTCACGTGTCTGCATCGTGTCGACCGTCGCCGCTTGTGTGCCATCGTTCCTGATCGTCTGATAGACATTCAATGCCGCGGCGGACATTGCGCGGAAAGCACTTAGCGGGTACAACGCCATCGCGACACCAACCCCGGCCAGTTCGTCAATCGTGAGCAGTGGCGTCTGGCCGAATTCGGTCAGGTTTGCCAGTACCGGTACCTTAACGGCGTCCGTGAATTGTTGGTATTCCTCTAATGTGGTAAGTGCCTCGGCAAAAATCATGTCTGCACCCGCGTCGACGTAGGCGCCGGCACGGTCGATCGCGGCCTGCTGGCCTTCCACTGCGTAGGCGTCGGTACGGGCCATGATGACGAACCCGTCATCAATACGGCCATCGACGGCAGCCTTGATGCGATCGCCCATCTCCTGCGTTTCCACCAGCGCCTTGCCCGGTCGATGCCCGCAGCGTTTCACGGCAACCTGATCCTCCAGATGGCAGCCGGCGGCACCGGCCCAGGTCATCTCGCGAATGGTGCGCGCGATCATGAAAGCGCTGCCCCAGCCGGTATCAGCGTCAACAAGCAGCGGCGCATCGGTCGCAGACGCGATACGTCGGATGTCCTCGCAAACGTCGCCAAGCGTGGTCATTGCCAAGTCGGGAAGTCCGAACGAGGCGTTCGCGACGCCTGCCCCTGACAGGTAGATTGCCCTAAAGCCCGCGCGCTCAGCGAGCTTGGCGGTATAGGCGTTTATTGTGCCGGCGATCTGAAGCGGGCGCTCCGCATCGAGCGCGGCACGAAAACGTGCTCCTGCACTCATATCGATTCCTTTAAGACGGGGGCGGGATTCTAAACTACCGGGGGGTCGTTTCCCAAATCGAGCAGAGCGGAAACTTTTTATTGGTTCGTGATCCGCGCCAGCACATCGTCTGCGTAGGCCGCCTGCTGGCGCAACAGGTAAATCACCACCCCCAGTTCCGAGTCCCGATACGTCAGTTTTTGCCGAAACGCCGCATCTTCCCTGAGCGGCTCAAAAAGCGCGGTTAGGCTGACATAGTCAATGTCATTCAACGCACATGGTGGAAACCCTGTAGGTAATTGATCAAAGGCGTCGGTCGTCGGACAGTTCTCACGAATTAAGTCCTGGATTTCCGATGGAATAATGCCCCGAACGATTTCCCGGTAGTCCGTAGAAGGGTTCCAGCCGGGTCGGGACGAATCGGCTTTGTTGTAGTAGGTCGCGAGACTGGTGCGCAAGTCGATATCTTTCAGGAGGCGAAGATTACCGGTGCTAAGTAAATCCTGATAAGTACTCAGGTTAGGTGTCAATGGCCAGATTTCTGCGGCATAGAACGACGCCAGCAGGCTCTCTTGATCAACCGACGCATCGCTTTCAAGCCAGTCCAGCGTTGCCCGGCTGAATTGCTTGACCGCCACAAAGAATTCAATTCGGTATTCAATTGCCCGCTTGTCCGAATCGATATCGACCCGGATGCGCGAAATATATTCATCGCGCAGATTTTCGTCCTGACGGTCCTCAAGGGCTGTTTCGACCATTAGTGCAACGAGTACGCCAATAACGATCAAAAAGAATTCAGCTATCATCTTTCCACGTTGGTTCATGCGATCTCCACGACCGTACGGCCCGTGATCGTGCCGTCGATAAAGCCCTGAAACGCGTTGGGCAGCTCATCGAACGAAATTGTGCGGTGACCGATAGTATCGAGGTGCTGCGGTTTCAGGTCGCTGCCAATCCTTGCCCATACGGCCTGGCGCAGATTGCGCGGGGTGTCCACGGAATTGATTCCGAGAAGGCACACCGCGCGCAAGATGAACGGCAAAACCGTCGTTTGCAGCGCCGGGCTGGACGCGAGGCCGATGCTGGCAATGTTGCCGCCGTAATCGACTGTGCGTGTCAGCCATGTCAGGTAGTCACCACCGAGGTTGTCGATCGCGCCCGCCCATTGCGCTTTTTCCATCGGTCGCTTGCCAAGCTCGACCTGGTCTCGCACCAAAATCCGGCTGGCACCGATCTCGCGCAGGTAGGCCTCTTCGCTGTCTTTGCCGGTCATTGCAACCACTTCGTAGCCCCTGGCGCTGAGCATGTCGATCGCGACACTCCCGACGCCGCCTGTTGCTCCCGTGACAACAACAGGCCCCCGATCCGGCGACTGGCCGTTTTGTTCCATGCGATGAATTGCGAGCGCAGCCGTGTAACCCGCCGTGCCGATCTGCATGACCTCGGCCGGCGTCATGCCCTCGGGAATAACGACAAGACTTTTGCTGGCGAGCCGCGCGTATTCGGAATAGCCGCCATCAATCGTTTCGCTGAGGCCACATCCGTTCACCAGCACCTCGGTGCCCGGTTCAAAGTCAGTGTCCTCGGAACTCACCACGACACCGGCGAGGTCGATGCCTCCGTTAAGCGGATAGCGCCGCAAAATCTTGCCCGCGCCCGTCGCGGCCAACGCGTCTTTGTAATTGATCGTCGAATGGCTGACGCGAACAACGACGTTACCTTCAGTCAGATCGTCGAGTGACAGTTCCTGAAAATCAGCGACGATCTTGCCATCCTTTTGATCTATTCTGTATGCACGAAAGCGCTCCATTCCCTACCCCTGTTTTTTCAGCCGCTGCAGCCATGACACGAGTCCCTGCGCGTTCAGCACAGTATCAATCTCCAGCACCGAGCGCATCGCATCTTCATCGCCCTTGTAACCGTGGGCAATCAGCCGCGTCGAAAAATAATCGAACATTGCCACCTGCAAGGCAACATACGGATCGTCAGCTTCCTGTTGTGCAAGCGCCATCTTTGCGTACGCGTCGATGCCGGCATGCATGTCGACTGCCAGGCGCTCTAAATCTGTCACGCGGCTGTAGTGTGTCAGGTAAAGTCGCTCTGGATTGCATCCCATAATTCGATCAATTGACTTGTGGGCCTCAGCCGGGTCGAAGCTCGCTGGGGTTGAGGTCGGAAAAATGAATTCCCCCGCAGCGGTATCAAGCTCCCGGTACGAAACCCCGAAACTGTCGCCCGTGAATACGCCGCGCGAAGTCGGATCGTGCAGACAATAGTGGTGGCGCGCATGTCCCTCGGTAAACAGCACCTGCATCTCGCGACCATTAAGCTCGAACCACTGTTTATCGTTCGGCACCACGACGCGGGACTTGTCAATTGGCTGGATAGCGCCATACAGTTCGCGCGTGCGTTCCACGCCGTAGACCGCCTCGGTTCCTGCAACCAGTTTCGCGGGATCAACCATGTGCGGCGCACCACGCGGATGAATGACGCAACGCGCATTCGGCAGCGCCTGCATCAGCAGGCCGGCGCCGCCCGCGTGATCGAGGTGCACATGTGTAAGAAAGACAAAGTCGACGTCAGCAACATCGAGATCCTGCTGCTGTAACGCGTCGATCAGCAACGGGACACTCGAGTTGACGCCCGTGTCAACGAAGGCGGCGCGACCTGCCTCAACGATCAGGTGGCTCGCGTCCTGCAGTGGGCGCGCATACTCCGTGTCGATGGCAACGATGCCATCGTCAAG
>CAZVLT010000119.1:0-2455 GCA_964628105.1 uncultured Woeseiaceae bacterium
TCGCGCGCGCCTGCTCATTGGCGAAAATGTACTTTTGTACGGGGGACCAGCCTGTGCCGCCGTGCTCTTTCGGCCAGTTTGGCGCGGCCCAGCCCTTTTCGTACATGCACTTGTGCCAGCGAACGACATCGTCGCGCATCAGGGGAATAGCCTGATTTTGCTTCTCAAGAATGTCTTGCGGAAATTCATCGCGGAAGAATGCCCGGACCTCATCTCGGAACGCAATTTCCGTCGTGTTGAATGTGGCATTCATGCTCAGATTCCATGCTGTATCCAGCGACGCAGCTTATCAAACCCTGCTCATTTCGTCTGTTCCGGTTTGTTACCCGCGCGTCTTCGGGCAGAATATGAATATGACGTCGCAACCGAATCCTGATCAAACGCCCGTTGCCTTTTCCGCACCGATAGCCGATGCGCTCGGGCGGCCATTACACGACCTGCGTATTTCGCTGCTCGATCAGTGCAATTTGCGTTGTCCCTATTGTATGCCTGAAGCCGAATTTCATTCCGAGTACGAGTTTCTGAAAAAACAGCAGCGACTGACTTATGACGAAATAATCCGGGTGGTGCGTGCGGCTACCGGCCTCGGTGTCAGCAAAATTCGACTCACAGGCGGTGAGCCGCTGTTGGACAAAAATATCACGGAGCTCATCAGTCGGCTGGCCGACATGCCGGCTATCGAAGACCTGGCGCTGACAACCAACGGCATGCTGCTTGCCGCTGCCGCACCGAAGCTGGCAGATGCGGGCCTGCAACGAGTGACGATCAGCCTCGATAGTCTCGATGAGGCTGTGTTCGCACGCATGAGTGGCGGGCGCGGTGATCTGAACAAAGTACTGGCCGGAATCACGGCCGCTGAGGACGCGGGACTCGATCCCATCAAGATCAATGTCGTCGTACAACGCGGTATCAATGACCACACCATCATCGACCTTCTCGAGCATTTTCGCGACACAGGCCATATCGTTCGCCTGATTGAATTTATGGATGTGGGGAATCGCAATGATTGGCACATGGACCAGGTTGTGCCGTCGCGAAAGCTGCTTGAGATGGTGCAGCAACGCTGGCCGGTGCGCGCCGTAGGGAAAAATTATCCGGGTGAGGTCGCGCGACGTTACGAGTATGTCGACGGCAGAGGAGAGATTGGCTTCATCTCGTCAGTCACTGAGCCATTTTGCGGTGGCTGTAGTCGAGCGCGACTGTCAGCCGACGGCATGTTGTATACCTGCCTGTTCGCGAACCAGGGAACGGACTTGCGTGCGTCTCTCAGGAAAGGAGCAGACGATAATGAAATGACTGATATCCTGTCACGAATCTGGCTACAGCGGGCCGATCGTTACAGTGAATTACGTCGGCCGGATCTCGCCGAAGCACACATATTGCGCAAAGTCGAAATGTACCGAATAGGCGGATGACATGAGCAAGCTGAGTCACGTGGACAAAGAAAATCGGCCGACGATGGTTGATGTCAGCGACAAGCTCGTGAGCGACAGGGAGGCACATGCTCAATCGGTGCTCGTCCTGCCGGATGACGTTCTGCAGCAGGTATCGGACGACGAAATCCAGACCAGCAAAGGCCCGGTATTCGCGACCGCAATAATCGCCGGCGTGATGGCGGCCAAAAAGACACATGAGTTGATCCCGTTCTGTCATCCGATTGGCCTCGATAGTTGCAAGGTTACGATCGTTTTGCGGGGCAACAAGGCGGTGATCGATTGCCATTGCAAGGTGACACACAAGACCGGCGTGGAGATGGAGGCACTGACCGGCGCGAGCGTCGCCGCGTTGACGGTCTATGACATGCTCAAGGCGTTGTCGCATGACATCATCATCAGCGAGACCCGGCTCATGGCCAAGTCAGGCGGCAAGCGGGACTATCGGCGTGCTGACTAGGCCCGTTTTCGGCCTGATTCTGACCGGTGGGGAGAGCCGGCGTATGGGCCAAGACAAGGCGTTGTTGGTGCGCGATGGCCGGTCACAACTTCGGTACCTTGCCACGCTGCTTGAAGAATGCGTCGAGCGCGTCTTCGTTTCCGTGCGAGCCGACCAGCAAAATGACGAAGAGCGCGGCGGCTTCGATCAGATCATCGATCGATATGAAAATATGGGCCCTGTCGCGGGCATATTGTCGGCGCTCGAAGAGCATCCTGAAGTCGACTGGCTCGTTGTCGCTTGCGACCTGCCCAACATCGACATTGCGATCATCCGAAACCTTCTCGAGCAGCGCTCAAACGAACACCCGTTTACGGCGTATACCAGTAGTCATGATGGTCTGCCGGAGCCGCTGTGTGCTATTTACCGTTCTGGTTGCACCGACATTATTCGACAGTTTGTCGATGACGGCATAAATTGCCCTCGCAAGATACTTATTCGCTCAGAAACGCACCTGCTTGAGCAACCTGATCCACGGGCGCTGGACAATGTAAATACGCCGGAAGATCTTCGGGAAAGCGTC
>CAZVLT010000119.1:2555-3754 GCA_964628105.1 uncultured Woeseiaceae bacterium
ATTACCGTCAGATACTTCGCGATGTTTCGCGAACACGCGGGAGTCGGTGAGGAATCCTTGAGCCTTGACGTTGCTACGGCGCAGGACGTGTTCGAGCAAACACGGCCACGACATGGGTCCGCGGAACCAACCGGGCACTGCAAAGTAGCCATCAACGACGAAATGGCGGACTGGAATTCTGCCGTCAGTGACGGCGATACGGTGTTGTTGTTTCCGCCGGTGGCAGGAGGCTGAGGTGTTTTCCGTTTCTGACAGCGCCATCCGCGGCGACGAACTACGACAGCGAATGTCAGATCCGGCCGGTGGCGGGTTTTGCGTCTTCGAGGGGTGGGTGCGCAACGAGAACGATGGCCGCACGGTAGAGCGCCTCGAATACGAGGTTTATGAACCGCTGGCGATCAAGGAAGGTGAAAACGTCCTGCGTGATGCAAAGCAGCGCTTTCCGTATTTACAAGCTTGCTGCGTGCACCGGACGGGCATGCTGGAAATTGGTGAGTGTGCCGTCTGGATAGGCGTCGCTGCCCCGCATCGCGACGAGGCGTTCAAAGCATGCCGTTACATTATCGATGAGATAAAAGTGAGATTGCCCATCTGGAAAAAAGAACATTATGTTGATGGTGACTCCGGCTGGGTTAATTGTGAACGGTGCGCCGCTCACGGTGGCAGCCAACGGGACTAACTGCTAATTTTGGGGTCGACGATAAAAAGGAAGCAGGATTGCGGCTAATAAGATCCATCGAGGATGCCAAAGCACTGGAGGGCGAAGAGGTCGGCCTGTCCGACTGGGCAGTGATAGACCAGCATCGCGTCGATCAGTTCGCGGAGGCAACCTCGGACTATCAATGGATTCATGTCGATACGGAGCGCGCGGCCAAGGAAATGCCAGACGGCAAAACCATTGCACACGGCTACCTGACGTTGGCACTCATTCCCGCGTTGACGGGTAAATTCATCGAGGTCGACAACCTTGCCAGGGCGATTAACTTTGGCCTCAACAAAGTCCGTTTTTATGCGCCTGTGCCGATCGGCTCACGCTTGCGCGCGCGGGCGACGGTGACAAAGGCACGCCGCAGGGGCGGCGCGCTGTTGTTAACCTCGGAGGTGCGTATTGAAGTTGAGGGGCAGCGCAAACCAGCCTGCGTTGCCGAGACGCTCGGCATGTATTTTTTTGACGAACCTGGTGACGCGGACTAGCGAGC
>CAZVLT010000119.1:3854-6335 GCA_964628105.1 uncultured Woeseiaceae bacterium
ATCGACTGAGCGATACGGTATGTCGTAATGCGCGAACATCTTGCGAACCGACCACGAAAATTCGCACCATTCCAATGAAAACAAGACGACCGGTTGCTCCTTGTCGCCGGTGACCGTATCCAGGAAGTCACGCGCGTCGGTATCGACGTCCAGCACCGGTTCTTCATCTTCGTCTTCAGTCGGCGGAGCTGGAGGTGGCGAATCGAATCGGTAATTGGGTGTCGAGCGCGCAATTTCCTGCTCCTCCTCGGTCATGTCAGCAGGAATGTCCTCGAACAACGGCGTACTCAGATAGCGTTCGGCGGTATCCGGCAGCATGCACAACACATTCGATCCCGGTTCGGCGTTTTCAGCAACGGCCAGCGCACCTGCGAGCGTTGCACCTGCCGAAATGCCGACGAAAATGCCCTCTTTGGTCGCAAGTTCTCCGCATAAGCGCAATGCGTCGTTACCGTCGATAGGCATGATAGCGTCGATCATTTTGGCATCGACGGCGTCTTCAGTCAGCTTCGGGATGAAATCCGGGCTCCAGCCCTGCATCAAGTGCGGGCGAAACAATGGATGGCTGTCTGCCGGTGTGCCATCGTCCAGCCGCTCCTGGGGAATGCCACTGCCGAGTATGGGAGAGTTATCGGGCTCGCAAACGATGATTTTCGTGTCTGGACTCTTCTCTTTGAGTACGCGCGACACGCCCTTTAGTGTGCCCCCGGTGCCGAAGCCGGTAACCCAGAAGTCGAGTTTCTTGTCCGCGAAAGCATCAAGAATCTCCGGCGCTGTGGTACGGGAGTGCGCGTCCGCATTGGCTTCATTCTCAAACTGTCGCACGAGGAACCAGCCGTGCTTCTCCGCCAGCTCCGTGGCCTTGGCCAACATACCACTGCCTTTTAAGTGGGCGGGTGTCAGCACGACCTTGACGCCCATAAAACGCATCATTTTGCGGCGTTCGATGCTGAAGCTCTCGGCCATCGTCACGACTAAAGGGTAGCCCTTCTGGGCGCAGACCATGGCGAGTCCGATACCGGTATTACCGCTGGTAGCTTCTATGACGGTCTGGCCTGGCTTCAGAGTGCCGTCTTTCTCCGCCTGTTCGATGACGCCAAGCGCCAGGCGGTCCTTGACGGAACCCATCGGATTGAAGGACTCGATTTTCACATACAGGTTGATGCCGTCGGGAGCAAGCTTGTTCAGCCGCACAACTGGCGTTCTGCCTATCGTTTCGAGAATATTTTCATATATTGCCGACATCTCGATAATCCTCTTCCTTGCTGTAGGAAATCACACCTGAGAAAGGAGCCATCGTGTTTGGACCTAATTAAGACGGGCCCCGAAGGGGCCCGTCAGTCAATTCAATTTGTAAATGAATATGCCGATTAATCGAAAGTCTTACGGACCGTCAGACCGTACGTGCGCGGCTGATTCGGGTAACCCGAAAAACTGCCGGCCTGAGCTACCGACGGGAACGCGCTGGTCAGGTATTCGTCGTTATTGAGATTTCGACCCCATAGCATGAGTTCAAAACCGTTCTCCCAGGCTAGTCCGGCGCTCGCATTGATCGTACTGACTTCGCGCGTTGCCAGGTTTGCCGGCGTATTGGAAATTACCGGTACCTTGTCTTCGTAGAGATAATCGGCACGAACGAAGCCATCGGCGTTCCCCATCGTGAAACTGTAGGCGCCACTTGCCAGGATACTGACCTCGTGAATTCCGGCCGGCTTGGTTCCGCTCAAGTCAACCGTCCCACCGACTCCTTCTGCCGCCACGAACGAATCGTATAATGGATCCATGAAAGTCGCTCCGATCGACGCCTGAAATGAATCAGTAGGTTGCCAGCGCAAATCGATTTCCAACCCCGTCGCCGATCGCTTGCCAGCGTTCGCCAGGTTGAAGCCCGTACCCGTGAAAATATTCTCCTGAAAACCCTCAATTTCCTGATCGAAAATAGCAATATTGAGAGCAACAGTATCCCATCGGGCTTTCAAGCCGATTTCATATACGGTTGAAAATTCGGGTGTCGCGAATCGTGTCGTGTATACCAGATTTGGCACACTCAGGCCCGCCGCTTCGATCGCGGCCTGGTCTTGTGGGAACGGACGCGAATCTCGTGACAGGTTCCATGAAGTCGCCTTGAATCCAGTGCTAGCGCTGAGGTACGCGTTCACGCTGTCCGTCAGGTCGAACGCAAGTCGTACAGTCCAGGTCGTGTCATCATCCTTCGTGCGGCCACTCTCCACCGAGTTGGGAAAATCAACATTTGGACGCAAAAACTGCAGAGCTTGCAGATCGGCGATGCCTGCTGCAACACCGGCAGCAATAGCTGCTGAGGTGCCTGGAAAGATAGATTCGATGAACGCAATGTTCGCCGGAGTAGGTGCCAAGCCCGTTGCATCTGTAAATGCCTGTCCGAATAACACCGTGGGTAACGTCGGATTTCCCGGTAATACCGTCGGATCATTGTTTAGATCAGTGTTTGAAAATACGTCG
>CAZVLT010000120.1:0-6303 GCA_964628105.1 uncultured Woeseiaceae bacterium
ATTGCCGCAAGTATTCGCTGATCTCGCCGATATTTGCCGTCAGTCGGTGATCCCCGTCCACCAGGTGCAACGTCGCATGGCAGCTTCTGGCGAATCGAATACTGTTTTCTACCGGCACGATATCATCATGCCAGCCGTGCACTATGCAAATGGGAATTTTCGGCGCCGCAGGCGTCAGTTCCTCGTAACCTTCCATGTAGTATGCAGGAGCCAGAACGAAAAGCCCCGCAGCCCCCAGTGTATCCGCCGCCGCCGTTGCGACATGTCCGCCCATGCTCGAACCGACCAGGATCAATCGATCGTCAATATCGCCGCATTCACGAACGAGCTTTTCAACTCGCTCCGTTGGTTCCGCGATGCCCTGGTAGTCGATGCTGTCCGCGACGCAACCCATGCTCGTGACGACGTCTGCCATCGCCTGGATTTTGCTACCCCACGGCCCACTTTCCTGCCCGTGTGAAAAAATCACCGTCGTCATACGAGTATTCCGTCTCCTGAATCGCACAACTCTTCGATATGTCGCACAAGCAGCCAGTCGCGATCCTGACCCCAGGCGACAAAATCGCCCATTCGAATTGTTGGCACGCCCCATGTACCGGAACTCATCATCGACTCACGATTCTCCTCAATGGGTTCGCGCCAATCCTCGCTGCGCATGGCCGCTTCAACCTCCGGCCAGAACAGGCCGGTACGGCCTGTTACCTTGCGCATGCCTGCATCGGTCGCAACGTCTATGGCCTCACTCCAGATGGCAGCGCCCGCATTTAGCAAAAAGTCGCGGCCGCGTTTTTCTGACTCTGCATACTGAAACACGGCGAGACACCTCTCGGCACCCAGGCCGACCGGGTCCGCCATTTTGCCGAACGGTATACCCAGGCGCTCGGCTTCGCGAATCGTATCCAGCGCGATATACAAAAGCTTCGCCCGCGGCACTTTCATGCCACGCATCACCATTGGCAATACCGGGCGCAGCTTCAATTCAACCCCAAATGCATCCGCTATATCGTAGAGTCGTTGCAGAGATAGATACGAGTAGGGGCTGCGAAATGATGTAAACAATTCAATCGGCGGTAAATCTCCGGCTGCCACTGGAGGTCTTACGGGTAGCGCCACCTGCATCGCCTGGCGCATGGATGCAAGCACGGGATTTTGCGAATCGCCGTGCGCGAGACCAAGCCCCTCAAGCCGATCAACCAGGTAAGAAAGCCTGTCTACGCCCCAATACCACTCGCCACCGTAGTGCAGGGTAGCGCTGTTGTAGTGCCCTAGTCTTTTTTGCAGTTTCTGCGATTTCGCGATGACCGGCTCAGATCCCCCGGCTGCGCCACCGCCGTTTCGTCGCGCAGCTGCTTCAGTATCCCCGCGCCAGAATATAGCCAGCGTCTGTAGCAACTCCTCGTCGAAATCCTCGCTGCCTACAGTTGCTGCCACGGCGTCAAGGAGTCCGAGCCGATACTCGACCGGTGGCGTCGCACCTTTGTCCAGAAAGGGAATGCCCAGCTCTTTCGCGAGCCGTTGGCAATCCGCAACTGCGTACTCCGCAAGCATGTCGGACGCCGGCTGATAATCCCCACCACGAGATTGAGAAACATGCAGCCGCAGTTCTATCTCAAATTGTGATGCGAGACTGGGTAAATATTGCGCGAGCAGGTAGGAATAGGGATCATCCAGTTGCAGGAAAGCGGAAACCACATGGCCACGCCCACTCATACGTCGGCGCACCTCGTTTACTCGTCGTTGCAATGCACGCGACCGCGGACTCAAGATCGTATTCAGAAAAAGTGACCGTAGCTTTCGCTCAATACTCAAGTTCTGGCACTCAATTCTCGTCCCACGTGGAACTGGGTTTCCACAGTATCTCATCCAATTCCGGCCCCCATCGATATTTACTCATATCGACTTTGCCGTTGACGAGCGGAACTCCCTCTTGCAAAAGACGCTCGCGCTGCACCTTGAAATTTCGGCTATTCGGATCAAATGCGCTTTTCCCCGACGACGTGATAACGCGATGCCAGGGCAAATCCAACCCTTTCGGCGCATGGCGCAGCGCGTAGCCCACCTGTCTCGCGCCACGCGGTATCCCGGCAATCTCCGCGATCTGGCCGTAGTTCGCCACGCATCCTTCCGGAATATCCTGAATCGTTTCCCAGATGCGCCGCAGGCGTGTATTTGCGGGACAGGACACTAGCTTAGTCCCAGCCTTTCCTGAATTTCACGCTTGGCGTCGCGCAGCACCGTATCCCGATTCAGTGACTCCAGTATTTCCTGAACGACCTTTTTTGGCCCACCTTCGCCCCAGGACTTTCCCTCGGCAAGATATTCCGAGGCGACCTTACCAACGAGGTAGGTGCTGTAATACGCGATCGAGCCCTGCGCACCGGCGGTAACAATTGTAGACAGGCCAACCGTACCAACCTTTAGCGCGCTTGATACAAAGTGCAACGCCCAGACCGTACCCATCAAGGCAGCAGATTCAGCGATGATCACTTTGACGATCGAGCCCGCTTCTTTCTGGCTCAGCGGCAAATCGTAGACTTTCGACAAATGCACAACCATACCCACGTCAATGAACGCGGCCGCAAACAAATCGGCAACCGGTATCGGATTGAAAGCAACGCCAATGCCCTTTGCCACGCAGTATGTGCGTACCAGTTTCTCCCCTAGTTCGCGCCGGGCGACCAATATACGCCGCCCAACCTGATCGGACAGGTCGGATGCGAACAAGCTGGCATTGAGGGCGGCGAGCGTCTTGCCCTCCGCCTCCAGTATCTCCCAGAGAAGCAATCGCAGCTCCGCTACGTCTGGCGAGCGCGCCCGTTCTGAGCGGGATTCATTGCCGTCGGCATCAATTTCGACGACCACCTGCGGGCGCGGTTGCGCGACAGCTACGATTATGTGCGCGGGATCGATTATTCCGTCCGTCTTCTCGCGAATCGACTGCAACAGAGAATCGCGTTCCTCGCGTGTATACAGGTCGCCTTTGTTCAACACGATCAGGACTGGACGACCTTCCGCGATTGCTGCCTGTAGCGCATCAAACTCCGATTCCGTTATATCGCCATCGAGTACGAACATGACGAGATCTGAGCGGCCCGCTACTTCCTTCGCGAGCGACTCGCGAACTTCGCCCCCCGCCTCATCCAGTCCGGGTGTATCGATCAGGAATATGCCGCCCGCTTCGATTTCCGTCCAGGCCTGCATTGACGAATGTTTGGTTTCGCCATGCAGCGGGCTGACGGAAAACGCTTCTTCACCGGTCAGCGCATTGAGTAATGACGACTTACCGGTGCTCACGCGACCGAGCACCGACAGGTGTAGATGACCGTGTTCCAGTTTTTGCAGCATCGCCTCGACGGCGTCGTAGTCATGCGCCAAGGAATCACGCACGCCATCTGGTAGACGGACATCGTCTATGAGCTCGCGCAGACATTCGCGTGCGAGACTCAGGTGCCCGGTACCGTCATCCTCAGGCTGCTCAGCCTTCTTTTTCGTCCATCGCCATCTTGGCAATGCGGCGAATGCCCGCTTCCAAATGCTCACTGATGCCTTCCTCAAAATCATTCGCTGCTGCTTTAGGAACGAGCTGCCCACCAGCCGTCAGCGTCAACACGAGACTGCGGCCCAACGCGTCGAATAACAGGCCGTAAGCCACAGCCTGGACTAACCCGCCAGCGACCGTGCCAATCCCCGGAAACGCCTTGAGTCCGTTGCCTGCCACTGCAAGAGACAATGGCAACACCCGTCCGGCGCGACTTTGGCTCAGCGACAGGAACTCTTCAATATCGAGGTCCCGGGGTGCAGCACCAAAAACATTGCACAGCTCCCGGGTCATTGTTGTGCCGATGTACCCCTGGATCAATATGTCGGCACCGGGACTCACGGCCGCCAATGCCCCGACAATAGCCTTACGCGTCGAGCTACGAATTATCTGCTCCGAGCGCTGGACTCGATACCGCCCTTCAGCAGCATCGAGCTTTTCGGTCGCGATCTGAAATACGGCTCGTTCCCTGCGGGCGTCCAGCGGCTGCGCATCGTCGCCGAGCATTCGATTGATCGCAACGACGAGAACGCCTATGTCGGCATCCCTGTGCCTGCGTAATGTTTCCTCGTGTCCATCCGCACGCCGCTCAACGATCTCTGTTTCGCCGCCAGCGGTAACCGCAATGACATGATCGCGCTGCGACTCGCCGCCGAGTTCGTCGATGCGTTGCAACAGGCGCTGCATGAGCGACGCCTGTTCTTCGTCATTGAATCGATCTGCCTTGTTGAGGACGACAACAATCGGCTTGTCGAATTCAAGCAACGATTTAACTGCCTTGAGTTCTGCGCGTGTCAAATCACTGTCACATACGAACAGAACCAGGTGCGCTCGTTTGGCCTCCTCAGAAGCCACCTCATCAAAGCCGTCTTCGTGCCCGCCGGTGCCAGGCACATCAGTCAGGAGAATTTCGTGGCCAGCTTCATTGCGCCAGCGATAGTGACGAACGTCCACGGTCGAACCGCCGACAACATCGATGAGGACGTCCGCATCCGGGACCAGCGCCTTGATCAGTGAGCTCTTGCCGCTGCTGATTTCACCGAAAAAACACAGGTGAATCGCACCACTCGCCTGGCGCGCCGCAAGATCCTTGAGCTCCGCTTGTGCCTCGCTAACGTCGACCCCTGCGGCCTCGGCAACGCGCAGTCTTCGCTCTATGTCGTTACGGGAAAGTCGTGACCCGGCGGGCATTGCAACGATCCTCTTTTTCACGACCAGGCGCCAGATAAGCCATACCGCGGCCATGGCGAACATCACCATGACCGCGATGTAGGCATAGAGCAGCAATGGCGGTCCCGCCCTGAGACGGTCCCAGACATTGAGCGCCGATTCAGTTATGAAAAGCAGCGCCCCCGTCGCGACGACGAAAACAAAAACAACTACGACCGAAATCGCGACGCGAATGAATCGATCAAGTTTCATGAGCCGTATCGCGCGCAGGGCGCGCTCCTACAGTTGTGATTCCACCCAGCGGTTGATTTTCGCATCGAGCATCGGCAACGGCATCGCACCGTCTTTCAGCACCTCGGTATGGAAATCCTTGACACTGAACTTGTCACCCAGCCTGGCCTCAGCCTTGTTGCGAATCTCGCGTATCTTCAGCTGTCCAACCTTGTAGGCAAGCGCCTGGCCTGGCCACGCCATGAAGCGCTCTGCCTCGGCAACAGCACGCGCTTCGACAACAGCCGAGTTGGCATACATGTAGTCGAGTACGTCCTGGCGCGACCACTGCTTGGCGTGCAGGCCCGTGTCAACAACCAGCCGAATCGATCGCCAAAGTTCCGCATTAAGCCCACCGAAATACTGATATGGGTCGGTGTAGACGCCCAACTCCTTGCCGAGCGACTCCGCATACAGACCCCAGCCTTCGGAGTACGCCGTGAAGTCGCCGAAACGCCGAAAACTCGGCAGTTCTTCGTTTTCCGTCTTGATCATGATCTGGAAATGGTGGCCCGGTATGGCCTCGTGTAAGAACAGCGCTTCCATCGCCCATTTGCCGCGCGCTTTGATGTTGTAAGCATTGGCGTAAAAAATCCCCGGACGTAACCCGTCGGGCGTTCCCGACAGGTACGAGCCACCGGCGGCCGACGCCTCTCGAAATGGCTCGACGCGCCGCACTTCAAATTCGCTCTTCGGGAAAACTGCAAACAGGTTCTTCGACAACTCCGCGATGTGATCAGACATATCCCGGTAGCCCTGGATGAGTTCCTCCGCCTCGTCATAGAAGAACTGATCATCCGTGTTGACGAATTCAAAAAAGTCCTTGAGATCGCCTTCAAACCCGACCTCTTCCATCACGCCGCGCATTTCGTCGTGAATGCGCGCCACTTCGTCGAGACCAACCTGGTGAATCTCACCGGCTGTCATATCGGTCGTTGTGCGCCAGCGAATCATATAGTCATACCATGCTTCCCCGTTCGGCTGGGCGTATAAGCCAACCGTCTCCCTGGCAGCAGCGATGTACTCATCGCCGAGGAAGTTGTTGAGACGTTTGTATGCCGGAATAATCGTGTTGCTGATCTTGTCCTCGTACGCAGCAGTCAGGCGCTCCCGATCTTCGGCGCCGAAATCCTCAGGCATGTCACTAACGGGCAAGTAAAAGAGGCTTTCCTTCGGGTCGTCAACAATCTGCGACGCCACCTGCGGTGCCAGCTTTTCCATGAGGATGCGAGGCCGGGTAACCCCTTCCCGCATACCTTGCTTCATGTTCGTAATGATCTGATCGATGATGACAGCGAAGTCGTCCGCCCTGCTCAGGAAGTCGT
>CAZVLT010000121.1:0-3526 GCA_964628105.1 uncultured Woeseiaceae bacterium
TCCTCGAAGTTGTAACCGTTCCACGGCATGAACGCGACCAGCAGGTTCTGGCCAAGTGCCAGTTCGCCCATATCCGTAGACGGGCCGTCTGCCAATACGTCGCCCGCTGCTATCGAATCTCCGCTTTTGACGAGTGGGCGTTGATTGATACAGGTGTTCTGGTTTGAACGTGTGTACTTCGTAAGATTGTAGATATCGACGCCTGGCTCTGCTGCCGTGGTCTCGTTATCATTGACCCGAACAACGATGCGCGATGCATCGACCGAGTCGACCTGGCCACCGCGACGTGCAACCACAGTTACACCGGAGTCAATTGCGACCGTGCGTTCGATTCCGGTGCCTACCAATGGTGCCTCGGCACGCAGCGTCGGCACAGCCTGACGTTGCATGTTTGAACCCATAAGCGCGCGATTCGCGTCGTCATGCTCAAGGAACGGGATCAGCGCCGCAGCAACCGATACGATCTGACGTGGACTGACATCCATATAACTGATCTCAGCCGGAGCGGCGAGCGTGAACTCGTTCTTATGGCGCACTGCAACAAGATCCTCGACAAGCCTGCCGTTTTTGTCGAGCTCGGCATTAGCCTGAGCAACAATATACTGGCTCTCCTCGATCGCCGACAGGTAATCAATTTGGGCCGTAACTTTGCCCTTCTTGATCCTGCGGTACGGTGTCTCAAGGAAGCCGTACTCGTTGGTACGGGCATAAACAGCCAATGAATTGATCAGGCCGATATTTGGACCTTCAGGCGTTTCGATCGGGCACACGCGGCCATAGTGAGTCGGATGGACGTCACGCACCTCGAAGCCCGCACGCTCACGCGTCAGGCCACCTGGACCAAGTGCCGACACGCGGCGCTTGTGAGTGACTTCTGACAGCGGATTGTTCTGATCCATGAATTGAGACAGTTGGCTGGAACCGAAAAATTCCTTAACCGCGGCAGCAACCGGCTTGGCATTGATCATGTCCTGTGGCATAAGGTCATCAGCTTCAGCCTGTGTCAAGCGCTCTTTTACAGCGCGCTCTACGCGTACCAGGCCAACTCGAAACGCGTTTTCGGCCATTTCGCCAACGCTGCGCACGCGACGGTTACCAAGGTGGTCAATATCGTCGACGGTACCAAATCCGTTACGAATGTTGATCAGCGTCGACAACACGTCAAGGATGTCATCCTTGTTCAGTACGCCGTCACCTTCAGAGTTGTCACGGCCTACGCGGCGATTGAACTTCATGCGTCCAACGCCTGACAGGTCGTAGCGATCCGGGTTAAAGAACAAGTTCTGGAACAGGTTCTCCGCCGCATCTTTCGTTGGCGGCTCGCCCGGGCGCATCATGCGGTAAATTTCAACCAGCGCTTCAAGGCGTGTGGTTGAAGGATCGATTCTCAATGTGTTCGAAATAAAGGGGCCGCGGTCGAGATCGTTCACGTACAACGTGCTGATATGCTCGACGCCCGCTGCAATCAATTCCTCAACGAGCTCGGCAGTCAATTCTACGTTCGCAGGAGCCAGCAACTCGCCCGTTTCCGTGTCAACGATGTCGGTAGCAAGGATCTTGCCCTCGAGGTACTCGTTCGGCACGACGAGCTTCTTAACCGTCGACTTTTTCATATCACGAACGTGCTTCGCCGTGATGCGCTTGCCTTCTTCAACGATGAGCTTGCGGCCCAACTTGATATCAAACGACGCGGTTTCGCCACGCAGGCGATCGGGAACCAGGCCCATTTTGATTTCTTTCTCGGAGAGATAGAAATCATTGTTCTCAAAGAACAGCTCGAGCATTTCCGCGCTGGTCATTCCCAGTGCACGCAGGATGATCGTGACCGGCAGCTTGCGGCGGCGGTCGATGCGTGCGAACACGGAATCCTTTGGATCGAACTCGAAGTCGAGCCATGAGCCGCGGTAAGGAATTACGCGAGCCGAGAACAATAGCTTGCCGGAGCTGTGTGTTTTGCCCTTGTCGTGGTCAAAGAACACGCCAGGAGAGCGATGCAACTGGGAAACGATAACGCGCTCGGTGCCGTTAATCACAAAGGTACCGTGGTCGGTCATCAGCGGCATTTCGCCGAGATAGACTTCCTGCTCACGAATATCCTTAACGGGCTTCGGAGTACCACTGGCTTCCCTGTCATATATGACCAGTCGCACCAGTACCCGTATCGGAGCCGCGTAGGTCAGCCCACGCATCTGACATTCTTTGACGTCAAACACAGGCTCACCAAGACGATAGCTCACATACTCAAGGGCTGCGTTACCTGAGTAGCTGACAATCGGGAATACCGACTGAAATGCTGCATGGAGACCTTTGTTTTCACGATCTTCAATCGTCTTCGATGTTTGCAGGAACTTGTTGTACGAGTCGACCTGGATCGACAACAGGTACGGCACGTCCAAAATCGTCGGACGCTTGCCAAAGCTCTTGCGAATTCGCTTTTTCTCAGTGAATGAATATGCCATTCGAGAAATCCTCTTCAGCCTATTTTCTTAATTACGGACGCGCGCAGGCCGTCAGTCGCTGTGCGACTGACGGCCTGCCCGACTTATGACCTGACAGGTCTAGCATCTTCAAAGATGCCGCGGCTTCGTTAAGCTGATTATTTCAGCTCTACCGTTGCGCCGGCTTCTTCGAGCTGCTTCTTAACTTCTTCCGCTTCGCCCTTGGCAACGCCCTCCTTGATTGTTGAAGGCGCGCCTTCGACGCTGTCTTTGGCTTCTTTGAGGCCAAGACCGGTGATCGTGCGAACAGCCTTGATGACGGAAACCTTGTTGCCGCCGAAGCTGGTCATGACCACATCGAATTCGTCTTTCTCTGCGGCAGCTTCGTCTGCGTCACCAGCAGCTGGGCCGGCAGCAACAGCAACAGGTGCAGCAGCTGAAACACCCCACTCGTCCTCAAGCATTTTGACGAGCTCAACAACTTCCATGATTGGCTTTGCGCTCAGCTCTTTGAGCAGATCTTTATTTGACAGTGCCATTTTATGTGTCCTCTAAAAAATAATTTTTCCCGAGTCAGGGAATACTTAGTAAACCTATGCAGCTTCCTGGTTGCCACGTGCGGACAGGGTCCGTGCGAGCATCGCGGAAGGTTCTGCAACCGTGCGTACCAATTGGCTCATCGGTGCTACAAACACGCCGAGCAGCATTGCGCGTGCCTGATCAACGGTCGGCAAGTCTGCCAACTTCTTGAGATCAGACCCTGGCAATAATTGCCCGCCGGCTGATAGCGAGACCGCCTGCAGAGACTTATGCTCCTTGGCGAAATCGTTGATAACCCTGGCAGCGGCACCTGGATCTTCTTTTGCAAACGCGAGCAGAATTGGTCCCTTGAGTGTGTCCTGCATGCACTCAAATTCGGTTCCTTTGACAGCGCGGCGTGCCAACGTGTTTTTGACGACACGCAGGTACACACCGGCATTGCGCGCTTGTTTGCGCAACTCCGTCATCTCCTCAACAGACAATCCTCTGTATTCAGCTGCAACAGCCGTAACAGAATCGCCTGCAACCGCGTTCACCTCTTTAACAAG
>CAZVLT010000121.1:3626-6295 GCA_964628105.1 uncultured Woeseiaceae bacterium
CAGCTGCAACAGCCGTAACAGAATCGCCTGCAACCGCGTTCACCTCTTTAACAAGGGCCTTCTTGTCTTCGAGTTTCAGCGCCATGACAACTCCTGGCATTAATTACGGTTACACAAATGAGTGAGAACAATCCTCACCCCCATTCAGGGACGTCCATCTCCTTGGTCGGACGGGTAACCAAAGCCTGAGTTAACTGACTCGGGTAACACCATCTACGTAGGCGGTTATTAAGATCAGCTTTTCTACTGATCGCCTACGGTCTTCGACGATCGCCGCTTCCTTGCGGCTAATGCTCCGGCACTGATTCAGTGCCCTCACAAATTCTTAACAGGATCAGCGTTCGCCTTAGGCGTCGACTGACCCGCGATCCACCGATACACCGGGTCCCATCGTTGATGAGAGGGTCAATTTCTTAAAATACGAACCTTTTGCCGACGCGGGCTTTGCCTTCTTCAGGTCAGCAAGCAGCGCTTCAAGGTTTTCCCTCAGCGCGCCAACCTCGAAGTCAGCTCGACCGATCGCGCAATGAATAATTCCAGCCTTGTCCGTGCGATAACGAACCTGGCCAGCCTTGGCATTTTTTACAGCCGTTTCGACGTCAGCCGCGACTGTGCCAACCTTGGGGTTGGGCATCAGACCACGCGGACCCAGTATCTGGCCCAGCTGACCGACAACACGCATGGCATCAGGCGTTGCGATGACGACATCGAAGTCCATTGACCCGCCTTTAATGGTCTCTGCGAGATCTTCGAAGCCGACAATGTCAGCGCCGGCCGCGGTAGCCTTGTCGGCATTCTCGCCCTGCGCGAAAACGGCAACCCGGACTGTCTTGCCCGTGCCATTCGGCAAAACCGTTGAACCGCGAACAACCTGGTCAGACTTGCGCGAATCCACACCGAGATTGACAGAGACATCGATACTCTCAGCAAACTTCGCCGTGGCAAGCTCCTTGACGAGGCCGAGGGCGTCGCCGACTTCATACGCTTTCTGCGGATCAATCTTGTCGCGAGCAACCTGCTGCTTTTTACTCAGCTTCGGCATTACTTCACCCCCTCAACCTCAATGCCCATACTCCGTGCCGTTCCGGCGACGGTGCGTACAGCAGCGTCCATATCGGCAGCCGTCAGGTCCGGCATCTTGGTCGTGGCGATTTCTTCGAGCTGCGCACGATTAACCTTGCCAACCTTGTCTGTGTTCGGAGTTCCGGAACCCTTTGGGACTCCGGCAGCCTTGCGCAAGAGCACGGCCGCAGGAGGGGTCTTGGAAATGAACGTAAAACTACGGTCGGTGTAGACGGTAATCACGACGGGAATAGGCATTCCGGGCTCAGTACCCTGAGTCTTCGCGTTAAACGCTTTGCAGAACTCCATGATATTGACGCCGTGCTGACCGAGGGCCGGACCAACAGGTGGAGACGGATTCGCCTGACCTGCGGGTACCTGCAGCTTTATGTAGCTGGCAACTTTCTTCGCCATTGTAATTTCCTGTCGAGTTCAAACGCTCTTGCGAGCTCCTCGTACGTTGTTGGCAATAACGCGCGCCTTGCGGCGCGTTCATTGCCGAAAAATACTTCTTAAGACTTTTCTACCTGGCCAAAGTCCAGTTCAACTGGCGTGGATCGGCCAAGAATCTGAACCGCGACTTGCAAGCGGTTCTTCTCGTAATTCACTTGTTCAACCACTCCAGAGAAGTCGTTGAACGGCCCGTCGGTAACACGAACAACTTCTCCCGGCTCGAACAATACTTTCGGCCGTGGCTTGTCGACGCCTTCGCGGACACGCTGCAGAATATTGTCTGCTTCTTTTTCCGTAATCGGCGCCGGACGATCACTTGATCCACCGATAAAGCCGAGCACTTTCGGTACTTCTTTGACGAGATGCCACGTCTCGTCGTCCATCTCCATTTGCACCAGAACGTAGCCCGGGAAAAACTTACGCTCACTGCGACGCTTCTGACCTTCCCGCATTTCGACCACTTCTTCAGTCGGCACCAGGATTTCGCCAAACTTGTCCTGTAGCCCCAAACGCTCAACACGCTCCTCGAGCCCACTTTTGACGCGGTGCTCGAAGTTCGAGTAGGCGTGCACGATGTACCAACGTAAGGCCACTGCCATTAATCCTTAAAAATCTGTTCGTTCTATTGTCAGCGTTAGCCGACCAGCGTACGGGTCAGCCAAAGCAGTCCCGAGTCGAGTACCCAGAAAAACAACATCATCACCAGCGTAAATACGAATACCGCGATCGCCGTCTGCGTTGTTTCCTGCCTCGTCGGCCAAACGACCTTACGAATCTCAACTCGCGAGCCCTGTATGAAGTACCAGAGTCGGTTGCCCTGAGTACTCGTCATGGCGATGCCGATACCGGCAGCTGTGCCGCCAAGAACCATCAATACACGAATCGCCTGCGCGATCTCGGTTTCGTAGTAGTAATACGCGTAGAGCCCGCCCACCAGCGCAGCCGCCGAAAGCAACAGCTTGATGATGTCGAGCATGCCGCTCTGACTTGTTTCCGTCTGTGTTGCCATGTTTTCCTGCCTGGCGCTGCAATTGCGTGCCGGGGCGCATTTGTGCCCTCCGGGTGCTCCTACAACTTGGCAGGCCAGGAGGGAATCGAACCCCCAACCTGCGGTTTTGGAGACCGCCGCTCTGCCAATTGAGCTACTGGCCTGT
>CAZVLT010000122.1:0-6226 GCA_964628105.1 uncultured Woeseiaceae bacterium
AGCATTTTCGGCGACTTCGCAAACTTTGTACAATTCGTCAAAGGCAAGAAAGAGCACGCGGACAAAGATGGCTACCCGGTGCGTATTCTCCAGACCAGAAATTTCGACTCAGATATTCACAAAGCACAGATTGCCGCAATCCAGAGCGCACAAAGCTACATCATTATTGAGAACGCCTACTTCTCCGACGACCGGACGATCTACGAACTCGCCAAAGCGCGTCGCCGCGGTGTGGACGTACACGTCATTATTCCATCGCAAGGCAATCACGGTGCGCTGAATGCAAGTAACAAGGTCACTGTCAACAAGCTGCTTGAGCATGGTATCCGTGTACACGAATTCCCGGGAATGTCGCACATCAAAGCGGCGATCTACGACGGCTGGGCAAGCGTTGGTTCGGCGAACTTCGACAAGTTTAGCCTCAAGGTCAACAAAGAACTAAATCTGGCTACTTCAGACCCGGAGACAATAAATGCACTGCTCGACCAGGTGTTTATTCCGGATATCATGGCCTCTCGCGAGATCAACCAGCCGTTCGAAACGACCTTTGCAACGCAGCTGGCTGAGATCATGGTGGACGAACTGCTATAAATGGAACTAAAGTAACAATATAGGTGGAATCACTGGCTTGGGAAGCGGGTGTGCAAACTGTTCTGCTGGGCATAGCTCTGTTACTTGCGATCGGGTGGCTGATCCTTCGGATTCGCTATGGCAAAACTGAATTGGCGCCGAAACGGGCGACAAAATCGCCTCGAAAAAAGGTGGCCTTTCACGCCGTATCGATCAGCTTCGAGGAGAATGCATGCGCTGCCGCCAAGGTGATGAGCGGCAGACGATTCCTCTCAAATGCCGCGCCACAATTGCCCTTGCCCGAGTGCGATGCGCTGGAGTGTCGGTGTATATTCACGCACCATGGCGATCGTCGCGGCGGCAAGGACCGTCGCAGCCCTTTCGGGGCAGCAGGGTATGGAAGCGACGGAACCGGGTCCTTTGAGCAAGAGCGCCGCGCACGAAAAGACCGGCGCGAGAACGCCGATCCTGACGATTTCTAGTATCCGTATTCGGCAACTGTGACGCGGTAGTGATCGAGCTCCACCTGATAGTGCGCGCGATCTTCATAGTGCTGTCGAATTTCCGCTTCGAGTTGACCCGTACGCTCTGAGAGCGCTTTCAGGTCCAGCAGCAACGCAATACGCTCCTCGGTCGTCGTGGCATCGCTGATCAGCGCCAGCTCCTTTGCGAGGATCTCTTCGTCAATTTGCCCGAGTTCGTGCTCTTTCGAATGGATGGCCGAATTCTCGCGATTGACGTTCGATTTCAGTGTGTAGAGGTGATATCCGGCGTTATAGGCATCCAGAAAATCCGCCTCCAGGTCGACGCTGCAGACGCCGTTGTAACGACCACCGCTGGAGCCGATATTGAATCCCCGGCTCGGCTGACAATATTCAACCAGGCCCTGGTCTCTACCACTCTGGTACGCCGCGAAATCCGGTGTTACACCGTGCTTCGCGCAAGCCTTGCGGTGTTTACCGATACGGTCTGCCGCGTAGCCACGAACGCCATCTTCGTATCCGATCGTAGTCCAGTCAACGGTCAGACACTCGTCACTGCTCATCGTCGCGCAGCCCGCCAGCCCGGCGAACACGAGTGCAATCCAAACCAGATTCAATTTGCTGCTGTTTATTCTCATGGCACGCTCCAATCGTTCGTCCAATTCGCGGTCATGCTCTCACAGATACACGATGGTGCCTGAATACAAGCTTAAAATCGCTGGCCAGACCCGCCTCCGTAGCGTCTCAATGAGACTTACGTCACAGAGTCGCGGCTTTACGGCGGCTACGCTCACATGAATCGGCGAGATACGCAGGATAATCGAAATGGACCTCGAGGCAATTAGTGCAGCGGCAACTGTCGCGTTGACAAGCTCGATCGTCTTTCTGCTGATCGCAAAATCCTGGAATGCCCTAAGCCGTACCATCAGTTCTGCCCCCAGCTTTTCCGACCGCATTATGCACGAAGCAGCGCAACGCTTCCGCGATGAACTCGAGCGCCTGACGAGTTCGGAGTCCGTATATCTCAGCGGCGTGCTGGTTTTCGTCATGTTGTTTGTAGCCGCGTATGTACTTCGCGCGCAGGACCTGTTCGTCGGTTATCCGTACTGGCAACTTTATTTGCAGCTCGCTTTTCTGGGTCTTGCGTCAGCTTATGCCGCGTATCGCCTGGTATACACGGCTATAGCGAAGCGCCAGGTCAAGTTCGTACGTGACGCGAATGTCGCAGTTGGTCACCAGCTACAGCAACTGACGGCAGGCGGTACCCGTGTCTTTCATGATGTTGCAACTACAGCGGGCATCGTTGATCACGTGGTCATCGGACAGAATGGCATTTACGCAGTGAACGTCATCGCGCGGCGTTCCGACAAGCAAGGTAAGGTTTGTCTGAAGGGCAATATGATTCGATTTTCGAACAGCAAGACTCAATACCCCATCATCAAAATCACTGCGAAGACCAAGCGCCTGGAAAAAGAATTTCAAAAAGTCCTGGGACACAGCGTGCGCGTGCGATCGGTCATTGCTCTACCTGGATGGGCGATTGGTGAACAGTCCAACGATGCACATTTGCTGGTTAGCGAACGCACGCTCAGCATGCTCAGCGGCTGGAAAGACGAGACGGACTACCTCATGAATGAGGACGTTCATGCGCTGAAAAACGAACTCACCGCGCGCTGCATACGCGCTTAGGCAGCGCCGTCTGCAGCTTGCCTGAGCTGTTGCTGGGCTTCCTGGAACTGAATAGCAGCCTTTTCCAGATACGTCGATGCTTCGTGGTCATAGCCATCGGCGGACGCTGACCAAACCCGATTGACGTAACGTTCGCCCGGCCGTCGTTTCGCTCATTGGAAGTTTTCCCTCTTCTTATTCGGCAGTGAGACTAACACAGCAAAAATTACAACGCCTGCAGTCGCGCCGCCAGTTGTTCCGACTCCAATACCTCGTTGAACTCGTCGGCAAGTTCCTCGCAGGCCGCCACACAGGCACGCCACGCTCGAACTCTTTCGAGCGGCGTGTAGTTCAAAAAATCCGTTCGATCCGGAATTTTTGCGTGTGGTAGTCGTGATACGAATTCGGCCGACGGACTGACGAGAATTGTTCTGTCTGTATGTGCAGGATTCGGGCGACGCCAACCGAGCTTCTTGTCGAACCACCCGGGTACGAGTCGATCAAAAAAGTGCGGGTAGAGTGTCAGCCTTTCGTTCGAGCTATGCGGCAGATCATGGTGATAATCAATCACGCCGCCGTCGCGGTAGATGCCTGGCGTCGCGCCGTCTATGTCCCGAACTCCGGAAAGTACCAGGGGTATTGAGGCGGTTGCAACAATCGCTTGTTCCAGATTTGCACTGCTCAATTCAACCCGCTGAAGTGGAAAACCGGTTGCGTCGAAACAAGGAGGCAACTCGCGGGCGTCATAAAATAGTGCCCGTTCGAAAAATGCACCGAGCGACCTGCGGCTAATCACATTCAGGGTCGCGGCTGTGAGCAGGCCTAGACGCAACAGCCACCGATTTTCGGATGCTGTGATATGTCGACTGCGCACAGTCATTACGTGACTGCGAAACAATGGGCTCCCGAGTATTTCTTCAACGCCATTGTCGCCTAGCACGACGCGCAAGATCTCCCAGGTCTTCGCCGTTATCTCGTGAATGTCGGGGCTGTCGCTGTAAGTCTGATCAATGTAAGCCGTTTCAAAACGTTCAATGGCGGCGAGCGGATCCAGTTGCGCGTAACAGGCGAGCCGCCAGGATCCAATGGACGTTCCGATCAGATGTACCGGGCCGGCGAGCCTGGGAACCAGGTTCGTCAGGATCGCCCTGTCCAGCTGGCTCAATACCAGCCACTTGGGACCACCAGATGCTCCGGCGATCGTACCCACGGATGCAGGATCGAAGCCGTAACGTCGAATAAATTTCAGGGCACCAGCGCCCGCTTTGAATGTCAAAGAGAACTGCTTCACAGAATACGAATATTGAGGAATCGAAAAGCGTGTTGAACGGCTATTATAGGGACTTCTTTACAAATTCGGTTGGCGTTATGTTTCGACCAATCCTGCACATTGTTTTGGCCTTCGCCACGATTGGATTCAGCACCGTTGCCGCAACTGCGACAACGTGCGTCGGTGGTTTCGCCGGTATCTATCCGTGCAGCAATGTGGATTTATTGGCGCATATTCCCGATTACACAACGAGTGGCAGCGGCGCTGACGTTTGGGGCTTCATGGACCTCAATTCGAATCGCGAATATGTGATTGTCGGTTACGACACCGGCACAGCCGTATTCGACGTGACCGATGCAGAGAATCCACGTGAAGTCGGCTTCGTCGAGGGTCAATCGAGAATCTGGCGCGACGCAAAGATCTACCAGTTCTGGAACACCACAGACAATCGCTGGAATGCGTATGCCTATATTTCGGCAGAGGATGCCGCAGACGGACTGCTGGTCATCGACCTGACCCAACTGCCGCATCGGGTCGCGCGGATAGGCAATCCGGGTAATTTCCCCTCGGCCCACAACGTCTATCTTACGAATAGCGATTTCGGCACCGGGCTTTCGCTGACCGGCGACACGCCGACAATGATACTCGCCGGTGCCGATGTAATCGCCGGTTCCGTTGTCAGGGATGGTCGCTTTCGGAGTTACTCGCTCGCCAATCCTGCGCAGCCGGTATTTGTCGCGGCACCTGCCACGCCAGCGGATCAGCCCGCTGGCGATCGACTTTATATGCACGATGCCGCATCCATGATCGTTACCGACGCGCGTAAGGATTCTCAGTGTGTCAATGCCGGCAGCTTTGCTTATTGCGATGTGCTGTTCGACTTTAACGGAGCAACGGTCGATATCTGGGATGTCACGATACCGGCAAACCCGGTACGCCTGAGTCGGACACCTATTAGTAACGCGGTTTACGTGCATTCCGGTTGGTGGTCCGAGGATAAGCAATACCTGTTGGTGCAGGATGAGCTCGATGAACGCGATCTCGGCCTGGCAGCAACCACCCTAAAAATATTTTCGATCTCGAATCTGACGGCGCCGACTCTGGCCGAAACATGGACGGGTCCGACGGCTGCAATCGATCACAACGGTTTTGCTCGCGGTAATCGCTATTACCTGTCGAACTACACCCGCGGTCTCACGATACTCGACATCACGAATCCAACCAATATCCCTGTCTCGGTTGGACGCTTCGACACCTTTCCGTCATCCGATGCTGTCGGTTTTGCCGGCGCATGGGGTGCGTACCCGTTCCTGCCAAGCGGCAATATCGCGATCAGCGATATCAACAGCGGCTTTTTCATGGTCGCCGACAATACGCTAAGCGCGACTCAAGGCGCACTTTCGTTTGCCGCGACTGCGTACGGCGCCGATGAGACACAGGTTGCAAGTCTGGTCGTGCAACGCAATGCCGGCTCGGTTGACGCAATCAGTGTCAACTGGGAGGTCATAGGCGCTACTGCATCATTTGACGATGTCACAACCACTAGCGGCACACTAAATTGGGCCGCGGGCGACGCAGCCGATAAAACCATAGACCTAAGCTTTATAAACGACGGCGTGGTCGAAGGGCTGGAGCGCATATTGATCAAACTCACCGCGCCGGGCGGCGGCGCAACACTTCGATCGCCCAGCATCGCCAGCGTCTACATCAGCGACGCCGGCGATACGCCTGTCGTCGAATTTTCGAGTGCATCCATATCGATCGCTGAGAGCGGCTTCGGAACAGCGATTGCGATCGTCGGGCGCACTGGCAGCGCAAGTGGCGCGGTATCTGTCGACTATATGGTGAGCAATGGCAACGCGACGCCCGGCATTGACTATACCGGTCCGGCTACCGGAACACTGGCCTGGGCCGACGGTGATGCAAACCCGAAATGGATCGAGTATTCGATAGTGGACGACGGTAGCGCCGAAGCGAATGAGTTTATCGAACTCACGTTAAGCAATGTGTCGGGCGCGTCTATTGGGCCCGCGGGGCAACTGCTTATCGATATTCTCGATGGAACAGGATCAAACACCGCGCCGAGCGGCGGTGGCGGATCGCCAGCACCGTGGCTACTTGGCGCCTTGATTGTGCTTTGTACGAGGCGCCTGGCTACTACGCGAACGGATGCGTCTTGACAATGGTTTGTTCGCGGTCGGGGCCGGTCGAAATGATATCGATGGGCACACCGGCG
>CAZVLT010000123.1:0-2663 GCA_964628105.1 uncultured Woeseiaceae bacterium
ACCCCCTTCCGTGTATTGCCAGGTATGTATTTCCCCGTTTACGCATTCACTGTGCCGGACGCTCCCGGCCATCAAATAGCCTTCGCGGTGCACCGTGGATGATTGCCATGGCTGCGATGTGCCTGCAGATACTCGCAAGAGCCATGTCTTCGAGCCATTGCCCGGATCGCTGCGCAATTCCTTTGTGGACACTCCACTCCTTGCGCCAGCTTCCCATTGCAGTAACCCGGAATCGATGATGATCGGCGAACGGATGATTGAATCCGGATCAACGTCATTGAGGAAATAGAGAATCTGCGCCCCCTCATGCGCGGCGAGATTGAATCCCAGCGAGCCCGCCGGTAAGAACGCGTAGCCACCCGGCGGCAGCGCAATGTCGGCAATTGTGAGTTCGCCGCTGAGGACAATTATTTCCAGGGACCGTCCAGGCGTACCACCACTGGTGCCCTTCCAGTCGGGCGGAAGATCGACCCGATTACTCGTACGTCGGGTCATGGCATCGGCGGCGAGTTGCTTGGCCCTTACGCCAGGCAGGCTTGCCATGAAAATATCGTCAAGTTCATCGACCTGGACAAACGCCGCGTACGGCAATTCGGGCGGCCCACTGGCACAGCCGGCGAGAGTTAAGGTCAGCAGGAAAAAGGCCGCCCAGAATCTGGGCGGCGCAATAAGCAAAAGATGTATTCGGCGTAGCTTGTACTTCCGTTCGCAATCCGCTTCGTCGTCGGCCAAGACAGGTTGCAGGTAACCGGTCATTTAGGTGACGTATTGAGAGGGTTCACGCAACACCCGCCGTCGATTCATGCACACGGCATGGCGGAACGCCAACGCTGCCATCCTACATCTCATCTCCGTGCGTACCGAATCGGTACGCACGGCATGCTACTACATCTGGTATTGGAAGGCGAGAAAACCACTATATTTAGCATGTTTTGTGAAAACGGGCGACGCAACACAACGAACAAGGTAGGCTTCCTGCGTCCTTATTCGAAGGACTGGAGTACAGATTGCACGAACCAACAATGATAGAAGGCCGATCAACTCATCAGACGGTTGGCCTGTTTCTCGGACCCACCCTCGCGTTACTCATGCTTCTATCCGGCGCACCTGACGGATTGAGCGCACAAGGCTGGACCACGGCCGCCATCGGTATCTTGATGGCCGTATGGTGGGCAACCGAAGCTGTGCCAATCGCGATCACTGCATTGTTGCCATTGGTCGTTTTTCCACTGCTTGGTGTCGCCAGCATTCAGGAAACGGCGGCGCCGTATTCGAACAAGATCATTTACCTTTTTCTCGGCGGTTTTATCGTGGCGTTCGCTATGCAGCGCTGGAACCTGCATCGACGCATCGCTTTAAGTGTTCTTCAGTATGCCGGCGGCGATGGACGTTCGCTGGTGGGCGGCTTCATGCTCTCCAGTGCCCTTATTTCGATGTGGGTCATGAACACATCCACAACGATGATGCTGCTACCGATCGCCGTTTCCATCATCACGGTCATACACAAGACCGTTGGCAGCCTCGACGCGAAAGGCCGGGAAGACTTTCAATTCTCTTTGCTTCTTGGTGTCGCCTACGGCGCCACAATAGGTGGCATGGCGACTCTCGTCGGCACGGCGCCGAACGCGATGCTCGCCGCTTTTATGTCTGAGCACTACGCTACTGAAATCGATTTCTCCAGTTGGATGAAAGTCGGACTGCCCTTGTCTGTGATGATGCTGCCGCTTGCATGGCTGGCGCTTACTCGCTGGGTATTCAAAGTCGACTTTACTACCTCCGACGAAGGCCGCGCGGCACTCAGGAAAATGAAAGACGACATGGGACGCATAACAGTCCCCGAAATTCGCATCGCAATTGTGTTCGTCCTGATGGCATCTACCTGGATATTTCGTCCGCTCCTGACAACGTTGCCCGGGCTCTCCGCACTCGACGATTCCGGCATCGCGATGGCCGGCGCCATCGCACTGTTTCTTATTCCAAGTGGCGATAAAACAGATCCGCTTTTGCTGCGCTGGAAATATGCAGAGCAGCTGCCATGGGGCGTGTTGATTCTGTTCGGCGGCGGCCTGACCCTGGCTGGCTCCGTAAGTCGAACGGGACTTGCAGAGTGGTTGGGCAGCAACCTGGAGGTGGTCGGTACATGGCCGCTGGCGATGGTTGTGATCCTTGTGGCGACGATGATCATATTCCTGACCGAGTTGACCAGCAATATCGCGACCACGGCGACTTTCCTGCCCGTAGTTGCCGCGATAGCGCTCGAGTCCGGCATTGATCCTATCGTGTTAACTGTCCCGGTAACCCTGGCCGCCAGCTGCGCGTTCATGCTGCCAGTGGCCACCCCGCCGAACGCCATCGTTTTCGGTTCCGGAATGTTGACCATTCCGAAAATGGCGCGCGCCGGTATCGTACTGAATGTGATCGGGATCGTATTGGTGTCGCTGGTCGCGTTGCTGATCGCTCCACAATTTCTGTAACTCATTTTTTTGGCTATTTAGGCAAGCTCGTGACGAACCACTACGAAGTAAGCAGGCAAAACAAGGTAAAGCAGATCCGCGAGAATGCTGCCTACGACAAGGCAACCGTGCACGCCATACTGGATTCAGCGATGCTCGCGATGGTTGGATTTGTTCAGGACGGCCAGCCAGTGGTCGTCCCTATGCTCT
>CAZVLT010000123.1:2763-6158 GCA_964628105.1 uncultured Woeseiaceae bacterium
AATGAATTACCGCTCCGCCACCGTGTTCGGCAAGGCCAGACTTATCGAGGACTGGGATGAGAAGGTTCGCGCGTTACGAGTGATTGGCGAATGCACAATGCCCGGACGTTGGGATGAGCTTCGTGCACCGCTGGACAGAGAGATAAAGCAAACCGGCGTCATCGCGCTCGAGATTGAATCAGCATCCGTGAAAGTCTCAACTGGCATGCCAGATGACGAGGATGAGGATTACGCCATTCCGATCTGGGCAGGCGTCTTGCCCCTCAAGTCCACATTCACAAGCTTGCAATCGGATGATCGCGTGCTCGATGGCGTTGAGCCATCCGATGCAGTGAAAGCAATGGAGGGTAAAATCTTATAAGAGGTTGTTACTGTTCTCCGCCTCCAGCCGAAGCAACGCCTCTTTCGTGTCCAGCCCGCCGCCGAATCCCGTCAAATTACCCGTGCTGCCTATGACTCGGTGGCACGGCACGATGATTGGTATCGGGTTGCGGCCATTCGCCGCACCGACGGCACGTAAAGCCTTCGGTCTGCCAATCTGCTTCGCGATCGCCCCATATGACGTCGTCTGCCCGTAGGGAATGGCCTGTAGTGCTTCAAGTACACTGACCTGAAACTCAGTACCGCTCAATTCGAGCGATAGATCGAATTCCTTGCGTGTGCCCGCAAAGTATTCTTGCAATTGCTCGCACACCGCGGCGAGCGGTTTTTCATTGTAGATCCAGTCCGGTTCCGGATCACGCCGCATAGCACCTTTCGGAAATCCGATCATAAACAAGGCGTCAGTCTCACCGGCAAGCAGTAATTCACCGATGGGAGTCTCGAGATAACAGTAATACATCTTCTATCCTCCGGAGTTCGCGTCGGAACTCCACAATAATAAGGCAGCATAGGCGCGCCACGGGCGCCATGCATCTGATCGTTCTTTTAGACCGGCGGGCTTCATTCGCTCGCCACCGGGCACATCGAACGCGCGCAGCAATCCAAGATCGGAATACGGAAATGCGTCTGGGTCTTTCAACGTACGCATCGCGACATATTGCGCCGTCCAGTCACCGATGCCCTTGATCGCGACCAGCGACCGGCAGAAATTATCCGGGTCTTGAGCTGGGTCGAATGTCAGGCTTCCTGTGTCAACAGCCTTCGCAACCTGGCGAATGGTCGCAGCACGACTACGAATGAGGCCCAGGTCGGTAAGATGTGCGCGCATCAATTTTCCAGGCTCCGGAAACGTCCGTCGCGGCAGGTCCGTGCTTTCGATACCGGGTACGGCAACATTGATCGGCTCACCGTATCGTGCGGCAATACGGCCGGCCAACGCGGTCGCAGCACTCACCGAAACCTGCTGGCCAAGAATGGCGCGAACCGTGAGTTCGAAACCGTCCCAGGCACCCGGCACACGAATGCCCGGTTGTTTTCGCAACAACGATTTGATGTGGCGATCGCCCGCCAGTACGCGTCTCATGTCATGCGTCGAGGCGTCCAGGTCAAACATTCCTCGCACACGCTGCACGATAGGAAACAAAGACCGTGTGCCAATGCCGTGTAGCGTAAGCGACACGTTCTGACCACCGTCGCAGACGTCAATTACACCACTTGTCCCGTCGACGGATATGCTGCGCAGATATCGACCGGTGTGTACGACTTCCACTCCTGGGATGGCCCTCGCCTTGAAGAACGCCAACAGGTTGTCCCAGCCAAACGGCAGCCGGTATGGCAACTGCACCGTTAGAGCACCGGTATCGACAACCGCGCCCTGCCGCCGCCGCAACTCGCTCGGCGGGCGACCGTATGTAATTTGAAATGCGTCGTTGAATCGCCGTGTACTGCCGAATCCTGATGCGATCGCGATATCCTTCATCGGCAAAGTCGTCTGGTCGATGAGACGCTTCGCGAAATGCAGTCTTTGCGTATGCGCAACGGCGAGCGGACTCGCACCAAGGTGCTTGGTGAATAGCCTGCGCAGGTGTCTGCTGGTGACGCCCAGCCTGTCTGCAAGACGCTCGACATCGCCATCGTCCAACGCGCCATCGGCAATAAGTCGCAACCCCCTGCGCACGGTAGTCGATGTTCCGGCCCACGCGGGCGTGCCTGGCGCACACTCAGGCCGGCAACGCAGGCAAGGGCGGAAGCCGGCCTCACCAGCGGCCGCCGCGGTAGGATAAAAAGTGACGTTCTCGCTCTTGGGCGCGTTCGCCGGACAAATTGGCCGGCAATATATACCCGTCGTTTTGACGCCAACAAAAAAGCGGCCATCGAAGCGTGTGTCCCGGGATAGTCTTGCTTGTTCGTAAATTTCGTTCTGGCGCATTCAGGTATTCCTTAACTGCAGCGAATTATACGCCGCAGCTGGGGTCGATATAGCCAGAATCGGACCTCTATGCTGCGATCAGGTTCTGGCTCGCTGCGCCAGCACGATCCAAACGCCACCAAGGGTCGCAGCCGATGCGAACAACAGTCGCGCAGTAACTTCTTCGGACATGAACGCTATGCCACCTAACGCCGCGATTGCCGGAACCGACAGTTGTACGGTCGCGGCACTCGTCGCAGTGAGTCCCTTCATAGCCTCGTACCAGATCGCGTATCCAATGCCCGATGTAATGCCGCCGGAGACGGCAGCAAAAGCCAGTCCGACCGTTGTTGCATGATAGTCGGACAGGAATCCCGCGCTAACGATGACAACCAACGGTACACAGAAGATGAAGTTGTTGGCTGTTGCCTCAAGTGCATCGGCGACGGCTCGACCGAGCAATGAGTAGACGCCCCAGGCAACGCCGGCAACGGTCATGAGCAAAGCGCCTGTTGGATCAGGCGCAGTAATTCCCGGAGCAACGAGATAAACAAGACCTGCGAACGCGATAGCGAGACCGAACCACGACGCTGCGCTGAATCGCTCGCCTGAGCGCAAGGCATGAGCAAACATCGTGAGTTGAACCGCGCCGAACAGCAGCAACGCCCCGGTGCCTGTGCTCAAAGTAACGTAGGCGAAAGAGAAGAACGCCATATAGGCGAATAGCATGACGACTGCCCGCCAGTCGGCGCGACTGCGCCTATTTTTTCTCCAGCGCGGTGCCATCAAGAGCGTGAGGACAAGTGCGCCGGAGCCCACACGAACAGTCGCGAAAGATGCGGCGTCAATCAGCCCGTCACCAAGGGCGAGACGACAGAGCACCGAATTAGCGGCAAATGCCGTCATCGCCAGGACCGTAAGCCCGACAAATTTGACGTTCAAGATCGAACTCGAACCAATGTGTCGCTGGTTAGGCGAATAAGGCGCCTGCGGCTATCGACAGACCGTAACCCGCCGTCACCAATGTGAGCAACGCGGTTCCAGCAGCGCCGACCAGGCGGCCGGGATGCGCCATATTGTCGTGTTTCAGCCCGGCGGCGTGAGC
>CAZVLT010000124.1:0-4242 GCA_964628105.1 uncultured Woeseiaceae bacterium
CGGTGTTTCGAAAAAAGAACTCGGAAAGATCATTACCTAGCGAAGTTAAGCGCTGCCTAACGTCTAAGCTAACTTGCGCCAAGTATCTGGCGCGGTTGTTTCGAACGCAAGTATGTACAACAAACTACAAGAGCCGTGACAGATACTGCCTGGCGGCAAGTGCAGCGCATTGTTAACTGCCATTCTTTAGCCGCAATCCTTCAAACGCCTCCATAGCCGCCTTGCGGTTTTCGGGCGGCGCCCCTTTCACATCCTGTGTATGTAAGTTCACGACAGTAGTGCCAATCACAACAACGTACATCACTCCGGATAGGGGTGTGTCAAAAGTCTCACCGGTCCATTCCGCTCGAGAGGCGGGCAGACCGCCGAGTGTTATCCGTGTGGGTGGCGTCGCGTCGAACAACGTCCGCTTTCTCGCCACACCTTCCAAGTACTGGTTTAAGTAATAATCCGAAGTGTTACCGCGCTCTTCTTCGGGCATGGACTCAAGTTCGGGTCCGAATTCATAGGTAGTGATCTGGAATAACGTCCCGCCATCAATCCCTGGGTGCGGTTTGACATAGGCGGCGATTTGCATCCCTGGGCCAGGGGACCCGCCGGCAGCTGCCTCAAATCCGTCGGGCACATCTAGCGTGAATATACTGTTGGAGTAAGTCTCAGCTGCCGCATACGTGGCGAACCCAATTAGAACCGCGCCAACAATTTTGGTTACCGACTTTATGGTAGCTAACATTAACTCAGTTTAAAAATGATTCGCATTAACTACTACTCGACAGTTACGCTCTTCGCCAGGTTTCTCGGTTGATCAACGTCCGTACCTCTGAGAACGGCAACGTGGTATGCGAGCAGCTGCAGCGGGACCGTGTATACGATCGGCGCAATCAGCCTGTCTGCGTGAGGCATCGCGATTACCTTCATGCCGGGTTCACTTTCGATATTGGTCTCGGAGTCCGCGAACACATACAACTGTCCACCACGTGCCCGGACAACTTGCATATTGGATTTCAACTTGTCGAGCAGCTCATTGTTTGGTGCGACAACAACCACGGGCATTTCTTCGTCGATCAGCGCCAATGGGCCGTGTTTGAGTTCGCCCGCCGCATAGGCTTCCGCGTGAATGTAGGAAATTTCCTTTAGCTTCAACGCTCCTTCCATTGCGATCGGCCACATCGGTCCGCGACCGAGAAATAGTGTGTGCTGTTTGTCAGCAAAGTCTTTGGCCAGCTCCTTTAGCTGGTCACTCATCTTTAACGCCAAATCGGAGGCAGCAGCAGCATGCGTCAGGTTCGCTACGAATTTCTTTTCTTCTTCAACAGTCAGTCCCCGATGCTTCGCCATCATCAGTGTGACGAGAAGTATCGAGAGCAACTGTGTGGTAAACGCTTTGGTGCTCGCGACACCGATTTCCGGTCCCGCTTGCGTCATCATGACGAGGTCTGACTCACGCACCATCGAACTGTGTGCGCTATTGCAGATCGTCAGCGTCCCCAGGTAACCCAGACCTGTTGCCATGCGCAACGCTTCCAGCGTATCTGCGGTTTCACCGGACTGTGACAGCGTTACAAAAAGTGTTTTCGGCGGCACCACCACATGGCGATAGCGGTACTCGCTCGCAATTTCGACCTGCGTCGGTACGCTAGCCAACGCCTCGATCCAGTACTTGCCAACACAACCGGCGTGATAGCTGGTTCCGCACGCCACGATATGAATATTCTCGACTTGATCGAGTATCTCGGCTGCTTTCGGACCCAACGATTCACGGATCACGCGTTGATTTGCGACCCGGCCGTAGAGCGTGTCCGCCAGTGCGCTTGGCTGATCGAAGATTTCTTTCAACATGAAATGGTCGTACGGCGCTTTCTCGGCCGATGCACTATCCCATTCCGTCTCATGGACTTCGCGCGTGACCGAATTGCCGTCGGTATCCACAATGCGCACGCCGTCGCGTCGAATCTCAGCGAGATCTCCCTGCTCCAGATAGATAAATCGTTGCGTAACCGGCAGTAATGCAGGCACCCCGCTGGCCACGAAGTTTTCTCCATCACCGAGACCGATAACGAGCGGACTAGCGACGCGGCTGACAACAATTCGATTCGGATCTTCAGCATCGATAACGAGCAGCGCGTACGCTCCCTCGAACCGCTCGACAGCCTTGCCGACGGCCTCGACCAGATCCAGCCCTTGCTTCAGGTAATCGTGGACAAGATGTGCCGCCACTTCTGTGTCGGTTTCCGATTCGAACACATAGCCCTTTTGCAGCATTTCATCCTTGATTGGTTCAAAGTTCTCGATGATCCCGTTGTGAATGACGGCAACACGACCGCCGGACACGTGCGGATGTGCGTTGGCCTCCGTTACACCGCCATGGGTTGCCCATCGCGTGTGCGCCACGCCGATCTGACCTTGCAATGAATGCTCAGCGAGCTTTTCCTCGAGCTCGGCGACTTTACCAACGGCGCGACTTAAGCCAATCACGCCCTCTTCACTGATTACTGCCACACCAGCGGAATCATAACCACGGTATTCGAGTCGTCTCAGACCCTCGACCAGAACCGGAACTACGTTTCTCTCGGCGACCGCACCTACGATGCCGCACATTCAGCTGGCTCCTTTCTTAACCGGCCGCTTCCAGCTCTTAACGCTGATTTGCTTTGCACGTTCAAGAGTCAGCTGTCCATCCGGCGCCGACTTTGTGAGTGTCGACCCTGCTCCAATGGTTGCGTCTTTACCCACTTCGACCGGAGCAACAAGCTCCACGCCCGCGCCAATTGATGCACCATCGCCAATTTTCGTCTTGTGTTTGCTCGCGCCATCGTAATTACAGGTGATCGTTCCGGCGCCGACGTTAACGTCCTTGCCAATTTCCGCATCACCGATATACGTCAGGTGATTCACCTTGCTACCGTCCGCGATCGTGCTTTTCTTGACTTCCACAAAATTTCCAATCTTCACGTTGTCGGCTAACTCGGCACCGGGCCGCAGTCGTGCGAACGGTCCGACTTCGCAATCTTTGCCGGCGGTAGCACCTTCGATGTGACAATTCGAATGAACAATCGTGCCGGCACCCAGCCTGCTGTCGCGAATCAGGTTATTCGATTCAATCTTCGTGCCGTCACCAAGTTCTACGTCGCCCTCGAATACCGCGTTGACGTCAATGAAGACATCCTTGCCACACTTAAGCGTGCCGCGAATATCCACGCGAGCCGGATCGGCGAAACCGACCCCCTCTGTCATCAGTTCGTCGACCAGACGAGCCTGTAATGCGCGTTCTGCCTCAGCCAGTTGTTTTCTGTCGTTGATACCCATTACCTCCACCGAACTGTTAGCTTTAATGCCGTGAACCGTGACGCGATCGGCAACTGCCATTACGACGATGTCTGTCAGATAATACTCGCCTTGCGAATTGTTGTTTTCGAGGCTCGCAAGCCAGGCTCGAAGCTTTGCCGCAGGACATAGCATGACGCCCGTGCTGATCTCGACAATCGCTTTCTGCTCGTCGCTGGCATCTTTCTGCTCAACGATGCACGTCACACCGTCCTTGTCGCGAATAATGCGCCCGTACCCTGTCGGATCCTCCACATCGACGGTCAGAACTGCCATCTCATCAAGCGGCGTTTCCTCGAGCAGCCTTCGTAACGTCTTAGTCCTCAACAGTGGAACATCGCCCGCAAGTATCAAGATCTGGGTCGCATCCGGCATGTCCGGCATCGCCTGTTGCATCGCGTGGCCGGTGCCCAATTGCTCTGCCTGCAGGGCCCAGCGGATGTCCTGGCCGGCAAATGCAGCTGGAACTGCCTCGCCGCCGTGGCCATAGACCACACACACATCATCCGCCGCCAATGCCTGCGAACACGCCAGGACGTGTGCCAGCAAGGGCATACCAGCCAATGGCTGCAGGACTTTGGGTAACTCCGAACGCATACGCGTTCCCTGTCCCGCTGCCAGAATAACGATGCTCAGGCCCAGACGAATGACTCCGTATTTCGTAGCCTGCGAATGATACATGAAGTGCAGCTTTGCGAACTGCCTTCAGCTCTCGTTAACGGCGGTGAAGTATGCTGCCTGTATGCATAGTTTTAGCTTGATTCCGCTGCTCCTGCTCGCGGCTTGCAGCAACGACATCTATACCCGTGACGGTGTGACCGATGGCGATACCTTTTACCTCGCACCGCGTGCATTCTCTGATGATGACCCGGTGCTGCAGGCCTGGGTCGCCTACAGCCTGATGAAAAGCGCGTGTCA
>CAZVLT010000124.1:4342-6144 GCA_964628105.1 uncultured Woeseiaceae bacterium
TGCATCGCCATAAGCCCCAGACCCGCATCATCGGGTCGTGGAATTACCGTAGATAACTGCTACGCTCCCCCGCCAAGGCCCACTAATAACGAGAACACGTGGCCACTCAAAACCTTATTTTACTTGGTGTCGGTATGTACATGGCGATAATGGTCGCCATCGGTTTCTATGCGTCCCGCGGAACCCAGTCGCTGACGGACTTTGTTGTTGCCGGACGCAAGATGCCGTTGTGGCTGTGCTCCGTTTCGATTTTTGCCACCTGGTTTGGCAGTGGCACGATGATGGGCGCAGCGACTGCTGCGTATGAGAGCGACCTACTCATGATGGTCGGCGAGCCGTTCGGTTCCGGTCTGGCCCTGCTGCTCTCCGGCCTTTTCTTTGCCCGTTTGTACCGTCGTAGCCGTCGTCTGACCTGGCCCGAATTCTTCGAATCGCGTTTCGGCATAGTTGCCGGTACATTTGGCGCAATCGCCGACGCATCGGCAGCTATTATCTGGCTTGGCGGGGTGTTGTTTACGTTCGGGGTGTTATTGGAATCTCTCGCCGGTCTGCCGATGGCCGTCGGGATTTTCGGGGGTCTGCTGGTCATCGTCGTTTATACGATGATCGGTGGCATGTGGGCCGTCGCGATGACTGACTTCATTCAGATGATGGTATTCATCATCGGCATGTTCGTGTTGCTCTATTTTGTACTGGACGACGCCGGCGGCTGGAGCGCCATTACTGCTCAACTTCCCGAACATTCTTTCCGGCCTGTACCACTCGAGCACACGCTCTCCAACTGGGTTGACTACATACATGTCTGGCTGGCGATGGGCGTCGCTGCGGTCGCCAGCTCGTCAGTTATCCAGCGCGCATTGTCTGCGAAGTCCGAGGGTGTTGCGCAAAACTCTTTCTACATCGCCGCCTTCGGTTACGTGACCATTGGCCTGGTACCGCTGATGCTCGGCTTCGCTGCAACCATTACGATGCCGGACCTTGCCGATCCCAACGCCGTTCTTACCGATCTGGCCATCAAGCATATGCATCCGTTTTTCGTTGCTGTATTCGTTGGCGCAATTCTTTCAGCAATCATGAGTACGTCGGACAGCATCCTGCTCGCAACTTCTTCGATCGTTAGTACCAATCTTCTGCCGCTCGTAAAGAAGCAACCCAGCGAAAAATTACGCCTGCAGGTAGCCCGCTACGCGATTCCTTTCTGTGCATTGATGGCAACGTACGTCGCTTTTAACGCAAATCGGGTCGTTCAGGTATTAATCGACTCAACCGCCGTACTCGTAGCCGCGATACTTGTGCCATTTGTTCTGTGCTTCTGGTGGCGAAAGGCGAATCGTGCCGGCGCGCTTGCGGGTATGTTCGGCGGGCTCATCGCATGGATGGGCGCCGCAGCCGCAGGCACGGAGTTTCCGCCTGACCTTATCGGCTTCCTGGTTTCTGTCGTTGCGATGGTCGTCGTCGTGCAGCTGACGCAGAAAACTGACCCGCCGCGACCGCTCACCGATATTGACGGCGATACGGTCGAACTGGTCAACCGCGTCGGTACGCTGGGAATCAATAAATAGAGTGGGTTCCTACTTTTTGCCCTTGAGCTTCTGCGCTGCGCGGTAGCGTGCACGTGCCTCGGTAAGTTCGGCCTGTGCACGGGCAACGTCGGTTTCTTCGGCGGCGCCTTTGAGCGCTTCTTCCGCTTGCTGCTGTGCCGCCAGCGCGGCGGCTTCGTCGAGTTGATCGCCGCGCAGCGCCGTATCGGCAAGAACTGTCACGATGTGCGGCTGTACCTCGAGCAAACCGCCCGTGATGTA
>CAZVLT010000125.1:0-5998 GCA_964628105.1 uncultured Woeseiaceae bacterium
GTCGGTCCAGGCATGGGCGTCGGACTGCGGCACGATAAGGTGTCCACCCAGTGGGTTTATTTCACCCCCGTGGTAGCCAAGGACAATACGAGACGGTATTCCAGTACTGCGCATCATGAACGCGAACGCCGAGGCGTAGTGTTCACAAAATCCCTGTCGCGTTTCGAATAGAAAACGATCGACGGGGCTGCTGCCCAGCGGCGGCGGCTCGAGCGTGTAATAAAACTCTTCGTTGTGAAACTTGGCGAGTACCGAATCGATATAGGCGCTGTCGCTGCCAGCAGCGGCGCGCATCTGTCGCGCAAGTTGTGCTGCGCGCTGGTTGCTGTTGCCCGGGACCTCTGTGTACCAATCGCGGAACAGGGCAGGCAACTCGGCCTCAACGCGATAATCCAGGTAAGAAACGGCCTCATAGGCCATACGGTGACTGATCGGTACCGCGCGTGAGAGCTGTTGTTGCGGACCCATGAAGGTCCTGTCCAGTGACCACGACACGGGCATATCCATCGCGAACACCCAGTGCTGTTGCGTCGGCTCGAGAGTTATCTCATACGTTATCGGCTCACCGCGTACTGCAATCTGGTCGGCGGCCGGCGATCCCATTCTGGGTTCCGGCCCGGCCCAGGTGCGGCCGTTGAAGCGCGTCAATACCAGGCCGCGCCAGTAGCGATCACGGGGCTCCGGCACCGTCCCTTCGAAACTGACGCGGAAAGCGACTGCATTCGATCGCGACAATGAACTGATGTCACCCGGACTCATCGTGTTGCTGATTCCTGTCGTCGCGCGACTGGTATCGATTGGCACAGCCCAGAATGGCGAAGCAAGCCGGGGAAAGAATATCCACATCGCAATCGCCAGCGGTGCTGCGTACAGGAACAGCCGGGCCCCCGTCGTAAAGCTCTGTTTGGCCGTTTCTCCGACCCCGGCCGACATCCTGAGCCACGCGGTCAGGATCACCAGCGTGCCGATCAGGAGGTAGGCCAGCGACCAGAGGTATTGTTCGCGCAACAGTGATGACATGACGAGAAAGATCGAGATAAACAGCAGCACGAACTGATCGCGCCGCCTGCGCGTTTCAAGCAATTTCAAGGCAGCCATGACGGCGAGCAATGCCGATCCAGGGCCGACGCCACTGATGGACGAATAAGTTGCGAGCACGCCGAGGAAACACACGAGGGCGAGACCGCCACGCAGCCAGCGTGACGGCAACATGCGCCTTTGCTTTTCGATGACATAGCGCCAGGCTGCACAACCAACGAACGCAACCGTTATCCAGATAGGCAGGTAGGGCAGGTGCGGCGCAAGCGCAAGCACAAGAGCCGCCAATGTCCAGGGCAGACTTGTGAGCAGCGAGCCGTCGGTGCCGCGCGGCCGGGCTGTCATGACTCACCCCTGTCGAACAAGGCGAGCGCTTCGAGGCATCGCCGCCGGTGCGCGTCGCCGTGTGCCGGCTCGAACTCATGGCCAGGAATTCGCAGTCCGTAGTCTTCCAGCGTGCGATCGGCGTTTACGATCCAGCTCGTCAGAATGGACAGCCGTTTCTCGATGTCGGAAACCGGTATTTCGTTGAAGTCGAACCACTGGCTGCTTGTGTCGGCGCCCGCGAATTGTTTGGAAAACAACTGGCCACTGCGTGCATAGGCTTTCCACGCAACATGGCGCGGCGAATCGCCTTCCTGGTATCTGCGCAATCCGGCAAAGTCTTCCTCACCGCGAGCGTCGTGCTGTCGATGTCCATGCGCAACCATGGTTGGTGGGGGCTCCGGGGGATGCTCTGCAGGGCGGGGGTATACCAGGCCACGTAAATCCATGTGCAGCCAGGCCCAGGATCGAAATAACTCGAATGGAAACAGGGTGCGGATGCCGAAGCGCTCCAATGCTACCCAGCCACGAACATCCGTCGCGACAGGCAGGGTAAATATTTTGCTTTCACCGGGCTGCAGATCCTGGATATCGCTTCGAGATGTGTCGCTGTGTAAGCGAATGCCGTATCGCGCGCTCTTCGACTGGTTGGTAATGGCGACACGAAAACGCATGCTTTGCCCTGCGAACACCGAATCGGTGCCCGCGAACGACAATTCCAGGCCGACAAGATTACGCTGGCACTGATGCATCGACACGAATCCGATGCCGATCAGGATGAACGTCAGGATGAACGACAGGTTGTTGTTGTAGTTCATGGAGCCCAACAGCATGGCAAATACCATCAGGGCGAAAACCAGGCCGACACCGGTCGGCAATATATAGACGCGCCCGGGTCGCAGTTTGACGGTCGTCCGGTCTATGCCCTGGCGCCTGCGTGCCCAGCGGCCAACGCGAAGCATGACGCCACTGCGTAGCGAACTGAACACCCCTGCGGGGCTAGGGAATGGCCACTGAATCGATGACATGCTGGCAAAGCTCGGCAGGGCTACGGAATCGTGTGCTGCCAGCTGGCTTCAGCCGGTGTCCCGCGACCGAGGCGAAAATGGCCTGGACATCGTCGGGGTAGACACCTGAATGCTCCCCAACGAATGCATGCGCCCTGGCTGCGGCTACCAGCGCCTGCGAGCCCCGCGGCGACAGCCCGATGTCGATATCTGCCGATTCACGCGTATGACGAACCAGGGCCTGAATGTAGTCGATGAGCGGATCGCTGACATGCTGCGCGCGTACAGACTTCTGCAATGCGATGAGCATTTCGGGTCCGGCAACGGGCTCGATACTCGCGATCATGGAACGCCGGTCGTTACCGGCAATCAGCTTACGCTCGCTAACCTCGTCCGGATAACCGATTTCGATGCGCATCAGGAAGCGATCGAGTTGCGACTCTGGCAACGGAAAAGTTCCGATCTGATCGCCGGGATTCTGCGTTGCAATGACAAAAAATGGCTCAGACAGCGGCATCGTGTTGCCGTCGACTGACACCTGATGTTCCTCCATCGCTTCGAGAAGGGCGCTCTGCGCCTTGGGCGTGGCGCGATTGACCTCATCGGCCAGTACCAGCTGCGAGAAAATGGGGCCGGGCTGAAATTCGAATTCGCCGCTGTCCTGGCGAAATACGGACACTCCGACGACGTCAGCGGGCAACAGGTCGCTCGTAAACTGAATGCGGCGAAATTCGAGTCCAAGGGTATGTGCGAGTGCCTGGGCGAGCATTGTCTTGCCGAGGCCAGGCAGGTCTTCGATCAACAAATGACCGCGAGCCAGTAAACACGACAGGGCGAGCGAGATTTGCGCATCTTTACCGAGAATGATCTGGCCGAGTGTTTTTCGGGCCTGCAGGATCGTGGTCCGCTGCGCGTCTTTGCCGGTGGGTACTTGCTTCAGTGTAGTGCTGCGCTGCATGCATCGTTCCTCGATAGCGGGTTCGGTAGGCCTATGCTACCGATATCGTCACCGATACTCGCGGTATTTGCACTGGCTCAGCGTTCAGAGTGTGATGCAGTGCTCAGAAAATGACCAGTGTCAGCCGAGCTCGTCAAGCTTCTCGAGTTGTTCGGCTAACTGCGTGATGGTCTTTTCGAATTCCACAGCGCGCATCCGTTCTTGTGTGACCACGTCGGCAGGCGCATTGTTCAAGAAATTCTCGTTGCCGAGTTTAGCGGTCGTACGCGAAAGATCCGCACGGACCTTGTCTTGCAGTTTCAGGAGGCGCGCTCGCTCGGTCCTGACATCAATAAGTCCTTTCAGCGCTACCAGCAACCGCATATCGCCGTGCAGCGCGGTTGCCGACGCTTCTGGCTCTTCGCCGTCCGCCAGTACGGTGACGGACTCAACCCGCCCGACACGCTGTAACAGCAGTGCGTGCGCTTCGCATAATTGCCGATCCCGATCGCTGGCACCCTGCAACACTACAGGCAGTGGTTTGCCCGGTGAAATATCCATTTCTCCTCGAATTTGCCGAATACCCAAGATGAATTGCTTGACCCACTCGATGTCCGCGACAGCTTCTTCGTCGTTTGCCTCACTTGAGGTTTCAGAGTAGGGGCGCAGCATGATCGTCTCGCCGTCGATATTCGCGCGCGTCGCAACCTGCTGCCAGATCTCCTCGGTGATGAACGGCATCAAGGGGTGCAACAGGCGTAATATCGATTCGAGAACCTCGATCAGGGTCCGGCGCGTACCCCGTCGCAGCGCATCGCTGACCCCATCGGACTGCAATATCGGCTTCGACAGTTCCAAATACCAGTCGCAGAATTCGTGCCATGTGAATTCGTAAATGGCCTGCGCCGCGAGATCAAGACGGTAGCTTGCGAAGTGCTCATGCATCGTGCGGCTGGTGTGATCAAGACGAGACCGGATCCAGCGATCTGCAGCGCTGAACTCAACCTCGCCAGTGGTTAGCGCTTCGGTGTTCATCAATACATAGCGCGCTGCATTCCACAACTTGTTGCAGAAGTTTTTGTAGCCCTCGATACGTCCCAGCTCGAAGCGGATGTCCCGACCCGTCGTCGCCAGTGCCGCGAATGTGAAGCGGAGGGCATCGGCACCGTATTCATCCATGCCGTCGGGGAAATGTTTGCGTGTCGCCTTCTCGATCTTCGGCGCCATGCGACTCTGCATCATGCTCCTGGTTCGCTTCTCGACCAGCGATTCGAGGTCAATGCCGTCTATCAGGTCGATAGGGTCGAGTACGTTGCCCTTTGCCTTCGACATTTTCTGGCCGTCGTTGTCACGAATCAGGCCGTGAATATAGACCTCGTGAAACGGTACGTTGTCCATGAACTTCAGGCCGAACATGATCATGCGTGCGACCCAGAAGAAAATAATGTCGAAACCGGTGACAAGGACATTGCCCGGGTAAAACTGATCAAGCGCGTCAGTCTCTTCGGGCCAGCCGAGTGTGCTGAACGGCCATAGTGCAGAGGAGAACCAGGTATCAAGTACGTCGTTGTCCTGGCGCAACGCGACATTTTCGCCGAGCTTGTTTTTCTCCCGCACATCGGCTTCCGAGTAGCCGACGTAAATGTTGTCTTCGTCGTCGTACCAGGCCGGGATGCGGTGCCCCCACCAAAGCTGCCGACTGATACACCAGTCCTGAATGTTGTACATCCATTCGAAGTAAGTCTTCGACCAGTTCTCGGGAACAAAGCGAATCCTGCCACTCTCAACAGCTTCGATGGCCGGTTTGGCCAGCGGTTCGATTTTCACGTACCACTGGTCAGTAAGATACGGTTCGACAACGGCGTTACTGCGGTCGCCTCGCGGAATCTTTACAACATAGTTTTCAATTTTTTCCAACAAGTCGAGCTTTTCGAATTCCCGGACGATAGCCTTGCGTGCGTCGAAGCGATCCATGCCGCGGTACCGTTCGGGTACCTTGTCGTTGAGTGCCGCGTCGTCGTCCAGGATGTTGTACATCGGCAGCTCGTGGCGCTTGCCGATTTCATAATCATTGAAGTCATGGGCAGGTGTTATTTTTACGCAGCCCGTACCAAACTCGGGGTCGACGTAGTTGTCTGAAATGATCGGTATGCGTCGGCCGACGATCGGCAGGATGATTTCCTGGCCGATCAGGTGTGTATAACGGTCGTCCTTCGGATGCACGGCTACTGCGCTGTCGCCGAGCATCGTTTCGGGACGCGTGGTCGCGACGATGAGATGACCCTCACCGGATGCCAACGGATAGCGGAAATTCCAGAGGTGTCCATCTTCGTCGTTAGATAACACCTCGAGATCCGACAATGCCGTGTGTAGCACCGGATCCCAGTTCACGAGGCGTTTGCCACGATAAATCAATCCTTCCTCGTGTAGCTGTACAAATACCCTGCGTACAGCAGCTGACAAACCGTCATCCATCGTGAAACAGTCGCGGCTCCAGTCAACGGACGCACCGAGGCGGCGAGTCTGATTGGCAATTTGTCCGCCCGATTCCTCTTTCCATGCCCAGACGCGCTCGACGAACTTGTCGCGACCGAGATCGTGTTTCGACTGTCCTTCTATATTCAGCAGGCGTTCGACGACCATCTGCGTCGCGATACCGGCATGATCCATGCCGGGTTGCCACAGGGTGCGA
>CAZVLT010000126.1:0-5994 GCA_964628105.1 uncultured Woeseiaceae bacterium
CAATCACAAATCGATGAGTATCACGAGAATGGGTATTTGATACCTGATTTTCGTTTGAGCGAGACTATGCTCGACGACATCAAGTCGGCGCATTCGCAGCTAATTGAACGATATCCGGAGTTTGCCGATTACTGCCCGTCAATGCTTCCGCTCGACCCTGGTTTTGTGAGGTTTGCCTGTAACAGGGAAATGCTCGACATGGTTGCGCAAATTATCGGCGATGATTTTTCCCTGTGGAACTCAAGCTTTTTCGCTAAGCCAGCAAGAGTAGGTAGCACAACTCCGTGGCATCAGGATGGTGAGTACTGGGCCATGCGGCCGCTGGCTACGTGCACGGTGTGGATCGCCGTTGATGATTCCACAACGGAGAACGGCTGTCTGCGTGTGATCCGAGGGTCGCACAAAGGAAACCGCGTGCGCAAACATGTTACGAACGATGCGCCTGGACTCGCGCTGCATCAGGAACTTGATCCAAGCGAATTCGATCTGGATGATGCTGTTGACCTGATCCTCGAAGCAGGTCAGATTTCGCTTCACGATGTTTTCCTGGCGCACGGCTCGGAACCAAATCGTTCCGCCAACTCGCGACGTGGGATGACGCTGAGATTTATGCCCACAACGTCACATTACGACCGGGATATTGAGGCCGAGCAAAACTGGAGACTGGGGATCAAATCTGGTCTGCGGCGGCCCGTGTTCCTGATGCGCGGAACTGACCGGTGTGGCCGCAATGACTTCGAGAACGAAACGCCGTTGGGTTGACTGTGGAAAAATTCGAGATAGAGCGAACAAAGGATGGCGATGTACTGCGCGTTCACAAGTCGGGTCCCGACTTGCTGCGATATCCGTTATACAACAAGGGTACCGGATTCACACACGCGGAACGCCGCGATCTGGGTATTGAGGCCCTTTTGCCTGCCGAGTACAACGACATCGACACCCAGGTGGAGCGGATCTTCAAGTCGATTTTCTTCGATAATAATGACGTAGGCCGGAATATCGGTCTTGCGATGCTGCAGGACCGCAACGAAGTGTTGTTTTATAAAGTGCTCAGTCAGCACCTCGAACAAATAATGCCGATTGTCTACACGCCTACCGTGGGTGAGGCTTCACGATACTACTCAAGAGTCTTCAGACGTGGCCGCGGCTTGTTCATTACACCCGACTACGCAGGGCGCATTGAAGAAGTCATTCGCGACGCCGCACCGTTCACTGACGTAAAGCTCATGGTCGTTACTGACAACGAGGCGATTCTTGGAATCGGTGACCAGGGTGCCGGCGGTATGGCCATCAGTGTTGGCAAGTTGGCGCTATATTGCGGCTGCGCCGGAATTCATCCGGCCCGAACCCTGCCGATAAGCCTGGACGTCGGTACGAACAACGAGAGTTTACTGGAAGACCCTCTGTACCTGGGTTATCGCAAGCCGCGACTGGGTGGCGACGCCTATTTTGAGATTGTCGATGAATTCGTGACAGCCGCGAAATCGGTATTCCCGGACGTCGTCATTCAATGGGAGGACTTTCGTAAAGACAACGCCCTGCACATCCTAGAGCGATACAGGAGTGCTGTGCCCTCATTCAATGACGACATTCAAGGTACTGGGGCCGTTGCGTCGGCTTGTGTGCAGAGTGCCTGCAAGATAAACAGAACGAAGTTCAAAGACAGCCGGATCGTACTCTTCGGTGCCGGTGCGGCAGGACTCGGTATTGCGCGGCAGCTACGACAGCAATTGGCAGCAGCGGGTCTCGACGAGCACGGCCAGGCCGCCGCGGTACTGGTGATGGACAGTCGCGGTATCGTCAGCGATGGTCGCGATAACCTCGACAGCTACAAACGGGAATTCGCATGGCCAGAAGACATGGTCGCGGAACTGGGTCTGGATGAGATGGGTAAGAAGAGCCTCGCCAGCGTTGTCGCCGCCTACAAAGCGACGGCATTGATCGGCGCGTCGGGGCAGGGCGGTGCATTCGATAAAACCGTCATCGAGGCGATGGCGAGCAACGTAGCCGAGCCGATTATCCTGCCAATGTCGAACCCGACCTCCATTACCGAGGCCGTTCCCGAAGACATTCTCAAGTGGACCGACGGCAAAGCATTGATCGCGACGGGCAGCCCATTCGAACCGGTTGCCCTGGCTTCCGGCACGATGAAAATCGGGCAGGCAAACAACGTGTTCGTATTTCCAGGCATCGGACTTGGCGCGATTGTCAGCGGTGCGCGGGAAATTACTGACGGCATGATTAACGCGTCGGCGATTTCGCTCGCCGATAGCCTGGATAATTCGGAACTTGATGATCGTTATCTCGTACCCGATATCTCAAGGCTCTGGGATGTCTGCGGTGACGTTGCGACCGCTGTCGCGCAACAAGCCGTCAGCGACGGTGTCAGCAAGGAGAAATTGAGCGATACGGACATCCGGCAGGGCGTTGAGACAATGCGCTGGCAACCCTCTTATCCGCGTATCGAGAGCACGGTCGACTGAACGCTCAGACACCGGCGTGGTCCAACGTGGATCGGACCATCCGGGAGTACATTTCGTTTGCTTTCATGTGAACGGATTTGTGTTTGGCTGCATCTAAACGTCACATTAGGTTCGATTTTGGGGTTCAAATTGGTGACACGAAATTGCGCTATCTGATATCTGCCTGGGTCATCGCGTCCGCGTGGCCGGCGGCTGCGCTTGGAGTGACAACAGACCTGCCGAGTACGAGTAGCAGCATCAAGATCGACGGCGTTTTGGACGATGTCGCGTGGCGCGATGCCGCGCAGATCATTTTGGATGTCGAGACCTCACCGGGCGAGAATATTCCGGCCCGTGTTCAGACCACCGCCTATCTTATCGAGGATGGTGAAAATCTCTACATCGGCTTCAAAGCTCAGGATCCAGACCCGTCCGCCATTCGAGCCTATCTTCGCGACCGGGATTCAGCGTACGACGACGATTTTGTTGGTTTCGTGGTGGACACGTATAACGATGGTCGTCGTGCGTTCGAATTCTTCGCGAACCCACTCGGCGTGCAGATGGATCTGACCAACGATGACGTCAACGTTATTGAAAGCGATTCCTGGGATGCTATCTGGGAATCAGCCGGTCAGATTAACGACGAGGGCTATGTCGTTGAAATGCGGATACCGTTGCATCAACTTCGATTCCCGGCGACCGACGGCAAGCAGACCTGGGGCATCGACCTGTTACGCATGTACCCACGCAAGCAACGCTATCGGCTCTCGAACAATCCCCAGGATCGCAACATTTTCTGCTACCTGTGCCAGTTCAGCAAGCTGACGGGTCTAAAGGACGCCGAGCCCGGTCGGAATTTTGAAGTGGTGCCAACATTAACGGCATTGCGGGCAGACAGCACGGACAATCCTGGTGTCGATCCTATGGTATCCGACTCGAAGGCTGAAGCTGGAGTTAATATCCGCTGGGGCATTACGCCCGACCTGACGGCGAACCTCGCCATAAATCCTGATTTTTCCCAGATCGAAGCGGATGCAGCACAACTCGACATCAATAATCGCTTCGCGTTGTTCTTTCCGGAAAAACGCCCGTTTTTTCTCGAGGGAGCCAACTATTTCAAGACGCCGTTAGAGGCCGTATTTACACGCACAATCGCGAGTCCGGAGGTTGGCGTGAAACTAACCGGCAAGCGAGGCAATAACACTTTCGGTGTTTTCGCCGCACAGGACGAGATCACCAATCTTCTCTTTCCAGGGCCATTTGAATCCGACTCGACAACGCTTGATGAGGCAAATACCGCATTTGTCGGCCGTTACAGCCGCGGCTTCGGTGATACCTCATCAATTGGCGGTCTGGTTACGGTTCGCGACGGCGACAACTATCACAACTATGTCGGTGGTGTGGACGGGAACTGGAAGATCAATGATCAACACACAATCCAGGCGCAGTACCTGAAGTCAGAGACCGAATACCCAACCGACATTGCTATCGATTTCGATCAGCCGCTCGGAGAGTTCGACGGCTATCAAATGACGGTGGCCTACTATTACAACGCCCGAAACTGGTGGGGTAACGTGCAGTACTACGAATCGAGCACCGAGTTCCGTGCAGACTCCGGTTTCGAACCACAGGTGGGCGGTGATTATACGGAGACGAACCTGGCCCACGTTTGGCATGGCGGAGATAAGAAATGGTGGCGCCGCATAGTTCTCCATGCTCAAAACTCTATTACTCACCTTGAAAGCGGGCCAGTCATAGAAAAAAATTCATTTTTGCGACTAGGTATTGGCGGTCCATTGCAATCCTGGATGCAGTTCAGGCTACGAGCCGGGGCCGAGACGGCTGACGGTGTGCTCTTTCAGATACAGGATTTCAGCGTGTATGGTGAGTTTCGGCCACGGGGCGGGCTCTACATGAGCCTGTACGCCGAGTACGGCGATCAGATCGATTTCGCCAACACGCGTCTCGGCGACCAGCTGTATCTGGAGCCGTCGATAAACTGGAACATCAATCGTAACCTGCTCATGCGTCTGCAGGGAGCGATAGCCAGCCTGGACACGAAGCAGGGCGAAAAAATATTCGACGCCAGTGTTCTCGATGCGCGTCTTACCTGGCAATTCGATGTGCGTTCATTCGTTCGCTTGACCATACAACGTTCAGATGTCTCCAGGAATCTGGGCGTTTACATTGACTGCGTCGCGCTGCCACTGACGCCGTGCGATGTCGATGCCCGATCACGGGACATAGGCCGGCAGCTGTTGTATTCCTACAAACTGAATCCACAAACCGTGTTTTTTCTCGGCTATTCCGATCAATACGTCGATGAAGACGATCTTGATGGCCTGACAGCGTCCAGCCGCAGCTGGTTCATGAAAATAGGCTACGCCTGGAATCTCTGAGCAGGCGCAGCAGGCGAGGGCTAGCGGTCGTAGAATCCTCGGATGGGAACTTCGACGGCATAGACCTTGTAGGACTCTCCGATCTTGTCCGACCAAGCGACCACGAGAGAGTCGGCCACGCGAACCAGTTGTGGGACGGTACGCATGACTCCTGTCCGACCAACAGTGCGCGTGGGTCCCGCCTGACCGTCGACAGTCAAGCCTCGAATATTGATTGCGTAGGTGCCTTTGTTGTCCGTATCCAGCCAGCTCACAGCAAACGACGTCTGATCAACGATTGCCACGCCCACTCGGCCGATTGCCTGACGGGACGGGATTTCTATCGGTTCCGAAAATGATTTGCCGCTGTTCTTTGAAACAGCGACCTGCACGAGTGGTTTGTTTTCCGCGGCGGTGAACCATGCGGCGACAACCAAATCGCCGGCCGCGTCGATAGCCGGACCGTTCACAGGGCATCCCGCGATGTTCCAGCCGTCATTTGCCAACGGAACGCCGGCCTGCCAAACGCCGTCGACCCGACGTGTCACATAGATATCCCGAATCTCCCCGGTGGTGCGATCCCTGTAGACCGCGACCGGGCCATTTGCTGACATTGCGACGTCAGTCTGGCAGCAATCACAGATCAGTTCGTCGATCACTGACTCCGCCTGCAGCGAACCGTCCGCAGCCATCCTTGCTGATCGCAAGGTCATGCCTTTGTCTGCCGGGCTCGACGTTTCATTGATCATCTTGCGTCCGTCGAGCCAGATCAGACCTGTATCCTGATTCTCCGGGTAGAGAGATACAAAACCGTGCTCAGTCGGGGTGCCGTCGGTATGTGGACGAACGGGGTCGGTCCAGCTTTGGCCCCGGTCATTCGATTGGGCAGCTAACACGTCGTAAGCGTACGGGGCGTCGGCGCTATAGCTGAGCCAGTGCGCCATCCAGAGATCGTCACGGACAGGTGTTACGGCTGGCAGGTCGGCCCAGTTTACAAACATTTCCGAGTCCGAAATAACGGCAACCGGTGCCTGCCACTTGCTGCCCTTTAGAATGGAGAATTTCAGCGTTGCGCCTTTCTCGTCGCGTTCCATCCAACTCAAGGTTGTGACGTCGTTGGCGCCTTGAGCAAGCCTGGGTCCGAGCGAGTTATT
>CAZVLT010000127.1:0-3374 GCA_964628105.1 uncultured Woeseiaceae bacterium
TACAGCACCGCTGGAGACGCTGGTGCTGCCGTAACTTGAAACGGCAATGAATTCTATGGTCCTCGGAATGCTGAGTCGCCGCGACAGGTCGGCGAGGAAAATAAACGAACCCTTGAGCACTCCGACCATGACGAGATCGTCGTTGTCGGCATAGTCGCGGGAAATCCGGGCTGCCAGTTCATCGACACGCGACTGAATATCGTCTTCACTGATTAGTACGTCGGGGGTGTCGTTACTCACAAATAAATAATAACAGGATTGCGGTATGGTATCGGTGCGATGAAAAAGACGATTGCTATAGCAGGCAACATGGGTTCCGGAAAAACGACTCTCGTCGAATTCTTGCACAGAACATATGACGTCTCGCCTTTTTACGAGCCCAACGACGAAAATCCCTATCTCGCCGATTTTTACAAGGACATGAAACGCTGGGCGTTTCAGTCACAACTGTATTTCCTCAGTAACAAGTTTCGTTTACACCAGGAACTCGATCGTCAGCCCGGTGTGGTTGCGCTCGACAGAACGATATTTGAGGATGCGGAAATCTTTGCCACGGCATTGCATCAGATGCGAAAAATCTCGAAGCGCGACTGGGACACTTACCAGGATTTTTATCACGCCATTCTCGACGCGATTCGCCCTCCGGACCTCATGATCTACCTGCGCTGTTCGATGCGTACATTGCGGCAGCGAATTCGACTGCGCGGACGCAGGATGGAACGCGATATTCCGCTCTCCTACCTGAAGCGCCTGGACCGCAACTACGAAAACTGGATTGCCTCATACGACATGGGTGATGTGCTGATTCTCGAGTCTGACAAGCTGGACTACATTCACGACCTCGTGCACCGGCTTGATGTCATGGAGCGCATTGAGGCCGTTCTGCCGGAGGATATCGGCAGGCCGAACGGCTAACCGTGCGCCCTGCTATTGCACATCGTAATGCGAATCATTATCATTTAGGAACTAAACGAATAGTGCCTGGATGAACTTGATGGCTATGAACGGAAATACCCTGGCGACGCTGAAGCGGGGCCAGAAAGGCGTTATCAAAGCGGTAGATACCACTGACCCACAGGTGCAACGCCTGATGGTGTTGGGGCTCGTCGAGGGTGCCGTGGTCGAACACGCCAGTTCAGCCATCGGCGGCGACCCGATCGAGTTCCGTCTGTTTGGATGCGGCATTTCGCTGCGCCAGGAGCACGCCAAATTCTTCCAGGTTGCACCCGTCGTGCCTGGTGACTAGGTCATCCGAAATACGCATACCTGCCAGCGAGATAACGGTAAGTCGGCGTACTGATTCCAGTATCGCAGTGGTAGGTGGACCCAACTCCGGCAAGAGCACGCTGTTCAACCGGCTGACCGGTCTCAGGCAGCGCATCGGCAACTACCCGGGTGTCACGGTTGAGCGTCATATTGGCACGCTCAAAGTAGGTGACAAGGCCACCGAACTCGTTGACCTGCCGGGAACCCATTCACTGAGTGCACATTCGCTGGAAGAGAGGATCGCAGTCGACGTGATCTTCGGCCGCATGCACGGTGCGCGATCGCCGGATGGAATTCTTGCCGTACTGGACGCCACGAACCTGTATCAAGGCTTGTTCCTGGTACAGCAGCTGATCGACCTCGAGCTGCCGATGGTCGTCGCATTAACGATGACGGACGCTGCGGAGCAGGCTGGTATCGATATTGATGTTCACGCCCTGAGCCAGCTACTCGGCGGCGTTAGAATCTGCAGTGTCGTGGCAACGACGGGTGCCGGACTGAACGATTTGCGCACGGCGGTCACACAGATGCCGACAACGACGCCAGCGGAGAAGATTGTTGTCTGGCCGGAGTTGAGCGCCGCGGCACGTGAACTCCGCGGTGACGGGGAATTGCCACGGCTCGCCGAACTGGAGCGCCTGTTGATCGATGGGGAAACGGAACACAATGGCGCCGTCGTTGCCGCCCTGACGGATACGGCACGTAATGCTCTTGACGGACTTCGCGCCGAGCTGTTCGGCACGGAGCCGCCGATCGCCCGCGACGCACGTATTCGTTACACCTGGGCCCGGGAGGTTCTGGGGACTGTGCAACGCTCCGCAGCGCCGTTTTATTCATGGCGCACTGGTATTACGAACTTCCTGAATCAGCCTGTCCCCGGCACGATCGGCTTGTTCGTCGTTATGGCGATCGTATTTCAAGCCGTGTTCGCCTGGGCCACGCCGATCATGGACTTAATTGACGCCGGCACGGCGACGCTTGGAGCCAGCGTAGGTACGTTCCTCGGCGACGGCGCGTTCTCCAGCCTGATTGCTGATGGCATTATCGCCGGCGTTGGCAGCGTAATTATTTTCCTGCCGCAAATCCTCATCTTGTTCCTGTTCATTATCCTGCTCGAAGACTCGGGCTACCTCGCGCGAGCTGCATATCTGTTGGATCGTGCGATGCGCTCGGCGGGGCTGTCCGGACAGTCGATCATCCCGATGATTTCGAGTTTTGCCTGCGCCGTGCCTGGCATCATGGCGACCCGCGTCATTCCGAATCGTCGTGACAGGATCGCGACGATTCTCGCAGCACCTTTCATGACGTGCTCCGCGCGGCTGCCTGTCTACGCGCTTCTTATCGCGGCATTCGTGCCGGCCGAGCGCGTCGGTTTCTTGAGTTTGCAGGGACTGGTCTTGTTCGGTCTCTACATGTTCGGCATTGTCATGGGCATTCTGACGGCGTTGCTGATCCGTAAGACGGCGTTACGCGGGCCGCGGCCGCCTTTTGCGTTGATGCTGCCTGAATTCCGGCGTCCGAACCTGCAAACCGTGTTTATCCAGTTGCTTGGCAGAGTAAAGGTGTTCCTGTATCGCGCTGGCACGGTCATCTTCAGCGTCGCTGTTGTCGTCTGGGCGCTTGCGTATTATCCACGCTCCGCTGAAATCGCGCCGCTGGTCGAGCAACAGCGTGAAACGGCAGCGTACGCGTTGGCCGGCGCAGACCTTGTTGAGGAATATGAGCGTATTGACCACCTCGCAGCAGCCGCCCAACTGGAGCAAAGCTGGCTTGGCAGGGCGGGGCACACCATTGAGCCCGTCTTTGCACCGTTGGGATGGGATTGGCGCGTGTCGGCCGCTGTCATTGCCGGATTTCCCGCGCGCGAGGTCGTCATTGCGGTTCTGGGCACGGTTTACGCGCTTGGCGACGAGGCCGATGAGAGAACCTTGAGTAGCAGGCTCAAGTCGTCCACCTGGCCTGACGGGAGGCTCGTATTCACGTTACCGATGGTCATCGGATTGCTGATCTTCTACGCCTGCTGCCTGCAGTGCGCGGCGACACTCGCCGTCATTCGACGGGAAACGAATAGCTGGCGCTGGCCTGTATTTGCATGGGTCTATATGACG
>CAZVLT010000127.1:3474-5953 GCA_964628105.1 uncultured Woeseiaceae bacterium
ACGCCCACGCTCAACGATACTCTGCCGAGAGGCTGCTTTGCGGCGTTCGGGAAATTGTGTTGCTCGACTGCCTGGCGTATTTTCTCGGCAAGCCTGCAGCTTTCCGTTATTCCAGTTTCGGGAGCGATAACAATAAACTCCTCGCCACCCCATCGCGCCAAGGTGTCTGGCTCTCTGATGGAGTGCATCATTATCGCCGACAGTAATTGCAAGATGTCATCGCCGGCTTGGTGGCCGTGAGTGTCGTTATAAAACTTGAAGTGATCCAGGTCCATAAACAAAACAGACAGCTCACGGTCATATCTTGATGAACGCTCGAATTCCGCTTCCAGTCGCTCTTCCGCATAGCGGTGATTGAACAAACCGGTCAGTCCGTCCCGGATTGCCATCTCTCTGAATTCCTTGTTAAGGGAATCGAGCTCCTGATTTTGGCGTGTCAACGTATTGAGCAAGTACTGCTGTCGACGAATACCCGACAGGTTGGCAATAGCCCGTTCTGCAGCATCCGCAATAATATCCAGGTCCTCGAACGGCTTGATGATGTAATCGAACGCACCTTTCTTGAGTGCTTCAACGGAATTTTCAATCGATGCATGGCTCGTCATAATGAGAAACTGGGTGTTCTCGTTGATTTCCTTGATGGCGGTTAACAACTCAATGCCGTTCATTCTTGGCATACGAATGTCGCTGAACACGATTTCGTGCCAGGCAAGGTTGAATTTTTCCAGGGCGTCCTGCCCGTCCTCAGCCAGCGTAATAGTGTGACCCTCGCCCTCGAGAACCTCGCCAACCAGCTCGCGAATCGCGGGCTCATCGTCAGCAACCAGGATATTCATGAAACTTGCTCCAAAACAATCGTTTCTTCAGCCTTAAGCGGAAGCTCGATCACGAATTTTGCGCCACCATTGTCGGCCCGCTGAACCGAAATATCGCCGCCGTGATCCTTAATAATGCCATAAGTTACCGATAGACCGAGGCCTGTTCCCTGGCCTGCCGGTTTGGTCGTGAAAAAGGGCTCGAATATTTTCTTGGCCAGCTCTTCATCGATGCCGGGTCCCGTATCGGAAACCGTGATCGTGGCGGAGTCACCTGAGATGAACGTTGCCAGTGAGACCGTGCCGCCGTCTTTGCCCATGGCCTGCTGAGCGTTGATCATCAGGTTCATGAGGACTTGCTGCAGCTGGTTCGCATTGCCGGGCAGGAGTGGAATATTGTCTGCAAGCTCGGATTCGATACGAACGTTGTTCAACGATAGTTGATGATCGACGATGGCCATGGACTTGTTGACCACGTCGTTGATCGAGATGTCGCTGTGTTCGCCTTTTTCCATTCTCGAGAACTGCATGAGGTTGCCGATGATCTCGTTACACCGCTTGGTTTCGTTTTCGATAATATCCAGATTCCTTTTCAGCGCTTCTGGATCGTCAAGTTTGCGCTTCGAAAGCTGCGCGTAGCCGAGCACCGCGGATAAAGGATTCTTGACTTCGTGAGCCAGGCCCGCGCTCAGTGTGCCTACCGCGGCCATTTTCTCCGATTGAATCAGCGCCTCCTGCGCGTTTTTCAGCGACGACTCTCGCTCCTTCAATTCGCTCGCCATGTCATTGAACGAAAGCGACAACTCACCGATCTCGTCACCCGACTTGATGCCGACAGTGACGTCGAAGTCGCCTTTGGCGAGTTTACGAACAGCACTCGACAAGCGCTCCAGCGGCCGTGTGATGCGCCTTGAAACGATGACACCGAAGATGGATGCGACAAGGACGATGACGAGACTGACAAATACCAGGTCATCGAGGAGCCGTCTGGCAGTCAGGTAGGCGGCGGTCGCGGAAATTCGAGTCACGACGGTCAGGTCTCCAATTGATGTTCTTGAGGCGCCGCCGATGTAGTCATGGCCTTCCGAGGAATATTCGAAAACGCCACTGGTGCCGACATTGCCGAAATTTGCGAGTGCTACGCGAGCCCAGCGAAGAGCGTCGTCGCTACTTCCGATCGCCACTACTGCCTGTCGGTCGCTATCGATCAAAACGGAGTCGAACGCTCCGCCGCCGCGCAATACCTGTGCGAGGTCGGAAGACGACATCAGCGCAACGACGCCGGTTTCTTCGTCCAGTTGTGGCCGCCGGTGGCCAAATGTCAGGCTTATAGCCCCGCTGTCGCCAAGCGCGCTGCGTATCCGGACCGCGCCTTCCTCATGCAAAGCCGCCAGGGAAGACAGCTCAAGTACCTGGGCCGGCTCGAGGCCTGCCTCGCGAAGCGCAGCAGTGTTGTAAAGCGAGACGGGCTCACGGCCGGGACTCTTTGTGACGAGCGCAAGTAAGTCCGGATAAGCGGCAAACAGTGGCTTTGCCAGCTGTTGTTTGGCTATTGGGTCGATATAGTCTGCGAACAGCACTTCAGCAAGAACCTGGGAAGCACTTAGCTGGCTGTCGAGAATGGTGTCGACCTCGGACTGCATATTGCCTGTTACGGCAGCACT
>CAZVLT010000128.1:0-3158 GCA_964628105.1 uncultured Woeseiaceae bacterium
CGGCACGCGCCCGGGAGCGTTTTACGCGGGCACGGAAAACGACGAGGCATGGTATAGAATGCCATCATTGGCGTATCACGAATCCATTCCTGGGCATCACACTCAGATCGCGATCGCGATGGAGCAGGGCGGGCCGGCGCCCCGACAGGGGATACGATTTACAGCGTTTGTCGAGGGCTGGGCTCTGTATGCCGAACGACTGGCCTACGAGCTTGGCTGGTACGACGGTGATCCGTACGGCGACCTCGGCCGTCTGCAATACGAGGCATTGCGCGCGGCCCGGCTTGTCATGGATACGGGCATCCATAGCATGGGCTGGACATTCGAGCAGTCGTCTCAGTTTCTGCAGGACAATAACGGCGCGTCACAAGGTGCGTCAGACGGCGCGACCGGACGCTACAGCGTCGTGCCGGCCCAGGCGACGGCCTACATGATTGGCATGCTGCATATTCTGAATCTGCGACAGAAGGCAATGGACGATCTCGGTGCTGGTTTCGACCTGAAGGAGTTTCATCGGGTCGTCCTGACCAGCGGCGGAATCCCGTTGGCTTTACTCGACGGAGTCATCGATCGTTACATCGCGGACAAACTGGGGACCCCATGAAACACAAGATTCTCACTTATTTATTATTACTAGCTACTGGCCTGATTGTTGGCTGTGGCGAGCAGGCAGCGGACACACAGACAACGCCAGATGAAGGCTCCGCCGAGCTTGTGGCGAAGGACAGTGGCATCCTCTGGTATGCGGGAACGGTTGATGAGGCGTTCGCTGAGGCGAAAGCAGAGAACAAACCCGTGTATTTATATTGGGGTGCCGAGTGGTGCCCGCCGTGCCACGCGATCTCGGCGACCGTATTCAAGAGCAAGTCGTTTATTGATCGTTCCCGTTCGTTCGTCGCGGTGTACCTGGATGGCGATACCGCCAATGCGCAAGCCACCGGGGAATCGTTCGGTGTGTATGGATATCCGACGATGATCGTCTTTGATCCATCAGGCACCGAAATAACGCGCATCCCGGGCGGCATGGACATGCAGGCTTATGCCACGGTGCTGGATCTCACACTTGCCGATGTCGCACCGGTGGCGGAGATTGTAAGTCGGGTAGTCGAGGGTGGCGAGACGCTGGAAAGCAATGACTGCCGGTTGGTCGCCTACTATTCCTGGGGGCAAGATCGCGAAATAATGGCCGAGCGCGATGCTGCCTCGGTGTTCGGGAGTCTTGAAGCCGCCTGCCCGGTGGATTTGGTTACCGAAAAATCGATCCTCTATTTAGGTCAGCTCGGCGAGCGAATGGATGCTGCGTCGGACGAGGAAGCGCCGCTGGCGTTAACAGCCGCTCAGAAAAGCTATGCCTTCGACCGCATTGGCGCGATCCTGGATGACCATACTCTTGTGAAAGCTAATGTGTTCGACGTGGCCTTTGGCGGTGCCGAAATCACAGCGGCGTTGACCGAATCCGCAACAACTGAGCGCCAGCAATTGCAGGACAAATTCCTCGTCGCGCTTGAGCGTCTGTTCAATGACGAAAACGTGTACATGCGCGAGAGACTGTACACGTTGGCCGGCAAGATTGACTTCGAACGGATCGATGATGAGGAAGCTGAAATCTCAGACTCGTTAAAAGAGGAGATCCGCGAGAAGGTCAACTGGGCGGACGAAACGACCACGAACCCTTACGAGCGTCATCCGATCATTAACGCCGCCGCCAACATTCTCGATGCGGCCGGCATGAATGATGTCGCGCAGCCAATGCTGCTAGCGGAAATTGAACACTCGAAGCAACCTTATTACTTCATGGTGACTTTGGCGGACATTGAGCAGACTGTGGGCAATAATGAGGCGGCACTTGACTGGCTGAAACGGGCTTACGATGCAACCACCGGACCAGCGACACGCTTTCAGTGGGGATACTATTATGTGTCCGGTTTGATTGAGATGACGCCTGACGACGCTGAGATGATTCGAAGCGCGACTGTCACTCTCGTGCGTGAAATTGAGGCCAGTGGCGGTTTTTATCAGCGCCCCAAAGCCCAGCTTAAACGGCTTGAAGCAAAGTTGCGCGACTGGAATGCCGACGAAAGTGTATTGGCGGGAATTCGTGATGAGGTGAAATCGATCTGTGCGGAACCCTCCGATGACGCAAAAACGGAGACGTCTGCCTGCCAGGACTTTTTGACGGCGGCGTGAGCGATTCGAAGTTATGCAACTAAATAGTTGCATATTGATGAGCAGCCAGGTTAGAATAAGTGCAACCAAGGAGTTGCGCTTATGCAGGATCGAATCGAAAAAAATATTGAGCTGAAGGCGCCAATTGCTCGCGTCTGGCGCGCCTTGACAGACCATCGCGAATTTGGCGAGTGGTTCCGCGTCAAACTGGACGGCCCGTTCGTGGTCGGCGAGGCTTCCACCGGCCGCATCACGTATCCCGGTTACGAGCACTTGAGGTGGTATTCTGTCACCCGGTGCATGGATTCTGAACGGCTGTTCTCGTACACCTGGCATCCTGGCGTTGTTGAGATCGACGCCGATTATTCGAAAGAACCGGAGACGCTGGTCGAGTTCAAGCTGAAATCGACGGCCGAAGGGACGCGCCTTGTGCTGGTGGAATCTGGCTTCAGCACGCTGCCGGAGGACCGTTACGCGGATGCGTTGCGGTTAAACGAGGGCGGGTGGGAAGCGCAGATGAAGCATATCCAGTCACATGTCGAATCCTGAATCAACACAGAGTAACGGCGACCAGGCCTGTGTGTTCGCAGCACTTGGCGACGTCACGCGCCTTGGTCTGATAGCAACATTGTGTGATGGCCAGTCGCGTTCCATCGCTCAGCTCGCGGGCGGCTTTCCACTGACGCGGCAAGCCGTCACGAAGCACTTACGGGTACTGGAGCAAGCGGGTATCGTCCGCTGTGATCGTATCGGACGGGAAAGTCACTACGCCTACATTGCCGAACCGATTGCAGACGCTAGTTCATATCTCAACAGGGTATCTGCACAATGGAGCGATGCCTTGTCACGGCTCAAATCATTCGTTGAGCGTTAGTCCTGGGAATACTTCTTGACGTCCTGGTGCAAGTAATCACGTGACGGATACTTTGGCGGTTGTTCTGGTTGCGCCTCTTGGTCTGGTTGCGCCTCTTGGTCTGGCTGCGCCCCCTGTG
>CAZVLT010000128.1:3258-5896 GCA_964628105.1 uncultured Woeseiaceae bacterium
TCTGGCTGCGCCCCCTGTGGCTGTTCTGCCGGTTCAGCTTCGGCTTGTATATAATGCGGCGCTTTTCGGTTGCTCTGGCGCATTACGAAGATCCGTATACTCTGCAGGAAACAGATAATACCGGCGGTGAAATAGACAAAAGAAAAGGTGTAGTCAAAGCCCAGGTAGGCTCCAGACGTCATGAACAGGACGCCCAGCAGTAACCAGAACAGCCCGATGCGTTTGTAAAGTGGCGAAGGTATCCACATTGGCTTTCTCACTCGCGATCTGTAGGGATTTACGAGCACAACATGGCCTGAAGCGCCGCGGTATGGTAGGCAACGCATCACAAGTTTGAGGTTTTTGTGCAGGATTGCTTCTAAAATGAGAATTGTTTCACATAATGTGAAGCGCTCAATGAAGCGGATATTAAGAGTATTTCACCACGGACGGTTAGCTTGTAGAGTGGCTCAAAAATGGATCTGGAACTAAAAGATAAAGTCGTCATGATTGCTGCAGCCAGCCGTGGGCTCGGATTCGGCATCGCGCGTGCCGTTGCAAGAGAAGGCGCGCTGATTTCTATTGCTAGTCGAAACAAAGACGAAATCGGGCAAGCGGCCAAGCAGCTCAGAGAGGAGACGGGCGCATCCGTCGACCCCTATGTCTGCGATGTCACAAATAACGACGACATTTCGGATTGGGTCGCGAACACGATTGCAAAATCAGGTTCGATCTATGGTCTGGTAGTCAATTCTGGTGGTCCGCCGCCCGGGCCATTCGCGTCAGCCGACGATGACGATTGGAAGGGCGCGTTTCAACTTACTTTGCTGAGTTCAATAAGATTGATTCGCGCAGTGTTACCGAGCATGCGAGAAACGGGAACAGGCGCGATTGTCACGTCAACTTCGTCGTCCGTAATAGAGCCAGTTGACAACCTGATTTTGTCGAATGTGATGCGTGCAGGGGTGGCGAGCCTGGCGAAGACATTGTCTCGTGAGTTAATGGCCGATGGGATCAGGATAAACAATCTTGTCCCCGGTCGAATTGACACTAAACGAGTTGCACAGTTGGACGCCAATAATGCGGCACGTAAAGGGCTCACTATCGATGAGGTCACTGAAGAACAGAGGAATTCGATTCCGGCCGGCCGGTACGGGAGTATCGATGAATTCGGGGCGGCTGCAGTTTTTCTGTTGTCGAGCAAAGCGAGCTATATAACTGGCTCGACAATAGTAGTCGATGGTGGCAAGACGCGCGCACTTTAGTCGCCGACATTCTTCTGCGCATTATGTATCCGCTTAGGAAAATTACACATTGTAATTTACGGAGTAATACCACTCGAGTGAATGTCCGCTTACTACCCGAAAGCGGACATTGGACTGCTAGACTATCTGAGGTCTGCTAATGACCCAAAGCAGCCGGTCGGAACCAAGGAGCCACATGTCAATTTTTGAATTGTTCAAGAGCAAGAGTCTTGGGCGTGCAGCTGCTGATTCAATACTGATCATGTTCGGTGTGCTGGCAGCACTTGCAGTACAAAGTTGGTGGGATAACAAGGCAGAGCGAGAAGTACTTCTGAGTCACCTCACCGCCGTTCAGGACGAGCTTCATGAGGCACGAGAGTCGATCGCGGAGAATCTCCGTCAATCCGGTCTGACGGTTGATCGTACACATACCGTCCTCACGATACTCGCCGACACGCAAACCGAAGCTATGCCCGATTCGTTCATTGAGATCGTTAGCGAAATGTACGACATTAAAGATCCGGCCATACCGTTGAGCGCATACGACGCTTTTGTAAGCTCCGGGAGTTTACGTCTCATTAAGGATAAGGCGTTACGGGCAAAGTTTGCGGAATACAGAAACGGAGTTGGCCGCGTAAAAAAAGTCAATCAGACATTGTGGAATGTCTACTACGATCTTCAAGCGCCGTTTCTGAACAAGTACTTCGTCCTTAGCGATTTTAAATGGCTTATCGAGAGAGAGGACGCATTCGGCGAGCGGATAGGTTCATCCGGTGAAATACCGAAAGCCCCTTACGCTGTCAATTGGGAGGCCATCAATACTCTCGAATTCTGGAATCTGGTCTACGACTGGAGATTAGCTTACGGCGATCAAATTGGTGGTGTGACTGGAGTGCAAAGTCTTTGCCAACAACTGGACAATCTACTTCAAGCGGAGATCGAAAAATTAGGGCGATAGGGAGTTCGTAATTTCTATCTAATGCGGTGATTTCAATCTTGCCGACGAACGGCCGCTTGTGGCCGAAAGCGGACGTTCGATTTCGCGGACTTCAGGCTAACTGAATGACCGCTATTGGGAAAAGCGGACATTCGCATGAGGCTCGACACAGTGCCTTGCTTTCGGATTAGCCTGAAGGACCGAGCTTCGAGGAAGCTCTCGTGGTAGCTGTTTGGCGCGCTCAGGCGGCGAGCGCCTGGTATTTGAGGGAATTACGGAATAGAGCATGGTCTGGAGCTCCTATAGGCCCAGGCCCTACCTTATGCGTATAATGTATACAAGGGCGAATCTTCGGATTCGCCTTTTTTCTTGCGTTATCAGCGCATTATTTCGTCGAGCCCAACTACAATCTGTTAGGAATCACGATTTCTTGCGTAGCGGGGAAGAGGGTGGTTAGGTAAATCCCTTAAGCAACAAG
>CAZVLT010000129.1:0-5886 GCA_964628105.1 uncultured Woeseiaceae bacterium
TATTGACATGATCAAGACTTTATATAACTATAACGTTATGGAACAACTTGGTTATGCAAATACACAGTCAAACCTTGACGCCATCTTTGCGGCCCTCGCTGACCCGACGAGACGGGCAATTCTATCGCGACTTGTCGATGGCCGGGCCTCGGTAAATGAGATCGCCGCCCCGTTTGAAATGAGCCAACCGGCGGTATCAAGACATTTGAAGGTATTGGAACGGGCAGGACTGATCGAACGGGATATTGACGAACAACGTCGGCCTGCCAGGTTGAAAGCCGAAACGATGGCAACCGCGGTCGACTGGCTCACCGAGTTTAAAGCTTTCTGGGGGGCGAGCTTTGATCAACTCGATAACGTCCTCTTCGATATGAAACAAGGCGAAGCGAAGGAAACAGACCATGAGTGAAATACCAGAATACAAATTAGAACGCATTTTCGAGGCGCCGCGCGAATTGGTTTGGCGCGCCTGGACCGATCCTGAACTTTTGCACCGCTGGTACGGTCCCGGAATAGAAACGATCATCCACAAATTCGATTTAAAACCCGGCGGATCTTGGCTCAACGAAATGAAGTGGGGTGGCAATTCCGATTTCAGCAAAATGGTTTTTCAAGAGGTTACGCCACCCTCGATGCTGGTTTGGCGTCATTCATCTTCAGATTCTGATTGGAACATCATCACCAGCCCCATGATGGCGGATTGGCCCCGGGTACTTCTGACGACGGTGATATTTGAGGACAAGGGGGACAGAACGAATGTCCGCCTGACACAGGTACCTATTGAGGCCACGGACGCCGAGATCGCCTGTTTTGCCGCGAAGATGGCCGGAATGGATAAGGGCTGGGGTAGCGGATACGCAATAATGGATGAGCTGTTCGTGGAGTTACAGGCAGAAAAGACGTAGTTGAATGACCCATACAAAGGGTCGGCGCGGACGCCAAGCGTGATCTGGATCACAGTTCGTTAATTTACATAAAACTGAGACCTGTCACGTAGCAATGATCGCCAAAGCCTTCTCATAATCAGTCAGGAGAGAGTTTAGGGCCTGTGTACGAGGAGGTTGCTATGATCAGTTCATTGCTATGGGTGTTCCTGCTACTGGGCAATGTAATCCTGCTATGGCTGTGGCTTAACTACATCATCAAGGTCTTGCGAGGACAGTGCCCGCATTGCGGCAGGTGAACCCTCGACCATTCGGCTAGTCCTCTTCCTCGAGGAACTCGTCGAAGAAGTCGTCATCCTCCGGCGGGTCGCCGTCGTAAATCTCGTATTCCCGATTCTGCAGGTATGATTCGCGTAACGTCACGTACGGGTCCTTTGAGTCGTCAAGAAGCTTGTCTGCGACCAGCAAGTGATATCTCAAGTCGACGAGTCGCAATACATACAACCGGTCCCGGACAGATGCAACGTCATAGTGGTACAAAAGGTTGGCTGTAATATCCAGCGGCAACAAGAGCGCATCGCGTAGTGTTTTTGGGCCGAGGAATGGCAGCATGACATAGGGGCCGTCGGGAACGCCCCACACCGCAGCCGTCTGACCAAAGTCCTCACGGTACTCTTCCATGCCGCCAGAAGTTGCGACATCGAAGATTCCGGCGATGCCGAAAGTGCTGTTAAACAAGAACCGACCAATCTCATTGAAGCCGTTTGCCGGTTTGCCTTGCAGGAAGTTATTTACGGCCGAGCGCGGCGTTGTCAGATTTCGATAAAAGTTTGAGATACCCTTGCGCACGGCTCTCGGTAACACATATCGGTAGCCTTTCGCGATCGGTTTTAGTGTCGCATTGTCGATGGCGACGTTGACGCGGAACAACGAGCGGTTCATCGGTTCCCAGGGATCCGTCTCGTTGCGTCGATCATCGGGCATGGATGCGCAAGAAGACAGGCCGGCTAACAGGAGCAGGGCCAGGGGGATGTGGTGCGTTAAGCGCATGGCTTATCGTTCGTTGCGCGCTGACTGCCGCGGGGTACGATCACGTCGCATGCGTTTGAGCTGTTCTTCGGTCATGAATTCGCGGATGAAATCGATACGTGCTTCGAAACGAATGCGTTGAATTTCCTGCAACTCAGGCAAGCGCAGGGCTTGCTGCAGGTAACCAATGCCACCCGTGAGATCGCCAATCATCAACCTATACTCGGACAGATAGTACAACGACTCCGCGTTTTCACCGGCCTCGTTAGCGGCTCTCGCAATCAGTCGAACCTGGTCCGGTGTTGCTGGGACATTGTTCAGCAAGTCCAGCAACATCGTGTGCGCCTTTTCCGGTTGTCGGAGTTCGAGCAGGCGCTCGCCATATGCGATCACGAGGGGCACGTTCCTCGGGAAAAGACCCAGTGCGGTCTCAAATGTCTCAAGCGCGTCCCGTGGTTGATCAAGCGCGACATACGTCTCGCCAAGTGCGATGTGATACGCGATTACCTTGGGATCTTCGTCTACGAGTTCTTCAAGTATGTCCAGCGCGTCCCAATACGTTTCGGCGCGAAAATAGGCAAGTGCCCGACCATAACGCTCTATATCATTCTGGTTTTCGTAACTTCGCTTTTCAAAATAAGCGACGGTTTCCGCCGGCGAATCCATACGAGACACGGTCAGGCGCGTCTTGGCAATGCCGTAGCTGATCGTGTCATCGCTACGAATCAACGAATAATCGCGCGCGCGATTTCTCGCCTCAGCTACGCGCGCCGTGGTGACAGGGTGCGTTCTCAAGAACTCCGGCCCCCGCTCGTCGGGTGCAGTTGTCGTTTGCCGCGACATCACTTCAAAAAACGACGCCATGCCATACGGGTCGAATCCCGCGTCGGCGAGTGCCGCAATTCCGATTCTGTCAGCTTCATATTCATTCGCACGCGTAAAGTTTATCTGCTGTTGCACGGCCGTTGCTTGCGCGACCGCCACGCCAGCTTGAATAACGTCCGAGCCACCGCCGGCCACTCCGGCAATCATTGCGCCGAGCATGAGAGCGGTACTCAAAATGCTCTGTCGTGAATTGGCATGTATCGCACGTGCGATATGGCGTTGAGTGACATGGGCAACCTCGTGGGCCAGTACGCCAGCGAGTTCATCTTCGTTGCGGGTTGCTTCGATCAGCCCGGTGTGAACACCGATGTATCCACCGGGTAAGGCAAATGCATTAATTCTCGAGTCTTCGATGACAAAAAACGTGAAGTCATGTTTCCCTTCATTGGTCTGCGCCGCAACCCGGTTGCCGATTTCGTTGATATATTCATTAACGAGCGGGTCCTCGACCACTTGTCCGCTATTTCGGATACTCCGCATGATCGCGCGACCCATTTGCGATTCTTCGTTTGAGGACAACACCGCATCGGCAGGGCTGCCCATATCTGGAAGCCGTATGTCATCCGCCCCAGCGCCACTGGCAAAGGTCAGTAAGGTGAGCAGGGCAGCAACAAGTGCGCGTTTGACAGGGCCTGTGGACATTAATTTGCTCAAATTAGGCGTTTAGGGGTGTAAGAATTCCGACCGGGCGGGGGTAGCAGCGTTCCCTTCATCTTAGCCCTTTGACGGCCTCCAGCACATCGGCAGCGTGTCCTTTGACTTTGACCTTGCGCCATTCCCGGCGCAGCTTGCCAGTGGCGTCGATCAAGAACGTGCTGCGCTCGACCCCCATGAACTTACGACCGTACAACGTTTTCTCCTTGATAACGTCAAATTTCTTACATAACTTCTCGTCGGGGTCGGAGATCAGGTCAAACGGGAGCTTCTGTTTGTCCCGAAACTTCTCGTGCGAGGCAATGCTGTCGCGTGACACACCCAGGATGACGCTGTCCTGGCGTCGAAACTTCGCATGAAGATCGCGGAAATCCTGACCTTCCGTCGTGCAGCCCGGTGTGTTGTCCTTCGGGTAAAAGTAGATTACGACGTTTTGGCCACGCAGCTCTTTGAGCTTGATGGTCTTATTCCGTGTGGCGGCCGCCGAGAAATCGGCCACAACACGATTCATATCAGGTCCGGACAATACATCCTCCAGTGGGAAAAACTACGGCTTTACAGGTTCTAAGATGGCGTCGAGGTTCAAACGGTCGCAAACTTCCAAAAATTCTTCACGCAGCTGCGCGACATGCACCGAGGCTGGTACATTGATGGCCATTTGCACGGCGAACATGGGCGAACCAGTGTGGGCGGCGGAGTAGCTGCGTGTTGCTACATCCGCAATCTCTATATCACGAGACGCAAAGAAATTGGCAAGATTGAAGACGATACCCTGTTGGTCGAGGCTAACGATATCAACCGCGTAGGGCATGAGATCTTTGGCTGCCGGCTTGGCGTCAGTTTGGCGAATGGAAACTGCGAGGTTGCTTCCGTCGCTGAGTTTATTGAGGCCCTGCTCAAGCTTGTTTAGCGTGGCCCAATTGCCGGAAACCAGTAACAGCATGGCGAATTCAGAGCCGAGCGTTGTCATGCGACTTTCTTCGATATTGCCGCCACACGACAGTATGACCTTGGTCAAATCCTGTACTACGCCTGTTCTGTCCGATCCAACCGCTGAAATAACAATAAGTTGTGACATTTATATAGAATTTACCTGATTAAGAGTAAGACGCAGCGAACAGGCCTTGCCAGCACCGCACTTGAACAGTAACATCGCCGCCTTATTTGTGGCGAGGACAAGTTGTGTTCAAAGGTAGTCTGGTCGCACTCGTGACGCCATTTAATGGCGATAACAGGGTTGATTACACAAGTCTCAAGCGCTTAATCGATTTTCATGTCGAGCAGGGCAGCAATGGCTTGGTAGTTGCTGGTACAACGGGTGAATCGGCAACGCTTGCGAGGTCTGAGCACATAGAACTCATTACCCGCGCGGTAGAGTTTGCGGAGGGCAGGTTGCCAATCATCGCCGGTACCGGCTCAAACTCCACGGCGCAAACGGTCGGCTTGTCGCGCGCTGTCGCGGACACGGGCATAGACGCGTACCTGATTGTTGTTCCTTATTACAACAAGCCGGTACAGGAGGGATTGTTTCAGCATTTCACGGTTGTTGCCGATGCGGTTGCAAAGCCCGTGATGATGTATAACGTGCCGGGCCGAACGGTAGCGGACATGTTGCCAGAGACTGTGGCGCGACTGGCACAACACGACAATATTTTCGCAATCAAGGAAGCGACAGGCGATATCGATCGGTTGAAAGCGATTCAGGCGCTGGTCGATGAGGAATTCAAGCTCTACAGTGGCGATGACTTCACGTTGTTGCCATTCATAGAGGCGGGTGGTGACGGCGTAGTTACAGTAAGTGGCAATGTTGCCGCACGGCAGGTGGCAGACTTATGTCGTCTGGCGGCCGCGGGAAACAAGCGGGATGCAAGGGCGCTCGATAAGACGCTGCAGCCGCTGAACAAGGCGTTATTTGTTGAGTCGAACCCGATACCGGTCAAGTGGGCCGTCAGTCAAATGGGTTTGATAGAGCCACACATTCGGCTGCCTCTGACGCCGTATCCAGAGCAGTATCATGAAGAAATGCGAGCAGCAATGCGCGTGGCAGGCGTTGACGAGGAGGAAAGTGAATGACGAAGGGCAGGCTGATAATTGCTGCAGTATTGCTAGGGAGCCTCGTGGCCTGTGGCGGGAAGGAGGTCATACAGGATTGCGACGAAGAAAAAGCTTATGAATCGGTCGTGGCCGGCAAGCGCGTGGAGGTTCCGGAAGGGCTCGATCCACTCGACGAGTTTAAGGAAATGCCTATTCCGAAGGCGGAAACACCACCGCGACCGGAAGGTGCCACGTGTATCGAGTCTCCACCATCGATCAGCAGCAACTAACGCGATTGCCGCGAGCGACGAGCAAAAGAAGTGATCGAAAAGTAACGAAAATATGAAATTCGGAGAGGTGGCTGAGTGGCTTAAGGCGCTCGCTTGGAAAGCGAGTGTAC
>CAZVLT010000130.1:0-5807 GCA_964628105.1 uncultured Woeseiaceae bacterium
GATGGATGCGCTGCCGACACTGACCACCGAAATGGTGATCGTCATGTCGATCGTCGTTTTCGCCGTGTTCATTTTCGCGACTGAGCTGCTCCGTGTCGACGTAGCCGCGTTACTGATAATGACGCTTTTAGGTCTGTTGATATTCCTGCCCGGGCTGGAGGAATTATTGACACCCGATGTAGTGTTTTCCGGATTTTCGAGTAACGCGGTTGTCTCCATTATCGGCGTCATGATCCTTGGTGGAGGCCTGGACAAGACCGGCGCCATGGAACGGGTGGCGTGGGTAATCCTGCATTACGGTGGCAAGACTGAAAAGCAGATCGTGTTGATGGTGGCGGGCACGGTCGCTGTCATCTCGTCATTTATGCAAAATGTTGGCGCGGCCGCATTGTTCCTGCCTGTCGTGTCACGCATTTCCTCGCGCACCCGGTTGCCCATGTCGCGCCTCGTCATGCCGATGGGCTTCTGCGCCATCCTCGGTGGCACGATGACGCTGGTCGCGTCGAGCCCACTCATCATGCTGAACGACCTGATCGACAATGCAAATCGCAGCCTCAACGCCGATCAGGCGATGCAGCATTTCGGACTCTTTTCAGTGACCCCGGTAGGCATAGGATTGGTCATCAGCGGTTTGGCCTTTTTCATCCTGTTTGGTAATGCCGTATTGCCAAAAGGTGAAAAGGTCAGCGCATCGCGCCGCACCGGCACCATGCGCTACATGCGTAGCCTGCATGGAATTCGCGCGGCGGTACGCGAGGTCGAAGTTCCCGAGGGCAGTATTCTCACCGGAATGAGCATCGCCGCCGTACAGGGCGAATACGACGTGCGAATAGTCGCGTCACGCTACGCTGGCAAGGTACTCGTGTCGCCACCAGTCGAGGCGCCGATTGCTGTCCCTGCGACGCTCGCCATCATCGCACAGCCGGACAAACTGAGAGCCTTCGTCGACAAGGGTGGACTGACATTGCGACCGAAACTTCTCGAGTTCCGGCACCTGCTGGCTCGTTCGATCGCAGGTGTGGCGGAAATCCTGGTGCCGCCCGATTCGCACGTCATTGGCCTGACGGCGAAGGAGATGCATTTTCGGATGACCTACGGCCTGAGCCTGTTATCCATCGTCCGCACCGGCAAGGCAATTACGAGCAAAGTCGCGGCGGTACCTTTCGCAGCGGGCGATATGCTCCTTTGCCATACACGCTGGGAATACCTGACGCGGCTCGAAAAGGACCGGGACTTCGTCATTGTGACAACCAACTATCCGCGCGAACAACAAGAACCGTACAAACTCGCACTGGCGCTGGCTTTTTTTGCGCTCGCAATCGGTTTGATCATATTCACCGACATACTCCTGCCCGTCGCGCTCATGACGGGCGCTGTCGGCATGATCGTGTCTGGCGTCATCACAATGGATGAGGCGTACAAAGCCGTCAGCTGGAAGACGGTGTTCCTGCTCGCCGGGCTGCTGCCCCTCGGAATCGCGGTCGAAACTTCGGGCGCCGCGGATTACGTCGTGCAGCATCTGCTGGCAGCCATTGGCGATGTTTCGCCCTGGGTCCTGCAGGTGATGATCGCTGTCCTCGCCGGCGGATTCTCACTGGTGATTTCGAACGTTGGCGCTACCGTGTTGTTGGTTCCGTTCGCGATCAACCTGGCATTGGCGACCGGCGCCGACCCGGCCATGTTCGCATTGACGGTCGCGATTTCGACCTCCAATTCTTTTCTGATTCCGACCCACCAGGTCAACGCCTTGATCATGGGACCTGGCGATTACCGTGTCTCCGACTTTCTCCGCACTGGCAGCATCATGACCGTGCTGTTCCTGGTGGTATCGCTGCTCATGCTCAACCTGGTGTTTTAGATTCAAGCTAATTATTTCTGCGGCTTCAATATCTCTTGAAAACTAACGCTCAAGCCGCCCGGCGCCACAGCATAATAAATTTTCTCACCGTGGGCCTCGACCGGTCCTTGTACTTCTACGCCGTTCGCGTTCGCTGTTGCCGCGACCGCGTCTGCATCATCAACGACGATTTGTAGCATCAGTCCGGCCGGCATGTCCGGCCCTTTTTCCCAAATCTCTATCCAGCTGTCATCCCCTGCTGGAATTACCGCACCGCGAAATTCATCGCTACCGCCAAGATCGTGCTGCGGAAACCCAAGTCCCTTCGTGAAGAACTCGGCCATAGGTTGCGCCTCATCAGCGACAGCGCAAAAACGTATGCCAAGCACCTTCATATTGTTTCGTAGTTCTTGCGCATATTCTTAACGGACCGATTAATCAGTTGCTCCAGTACTTTTTCGTCAACGTCTGACAACCGATTAATGTACAGGCAGGACCTGCCGGTTTTGTATTTTCCCAGCTTTTTCATTAGAGAACCGAACTGACTAAAGCCGACCATGATATACAGCGTCAACCCCTTTTTTCGCGGTGCGAATCCGGTGAGCAAGAAATCGCCTTCCCTGCCGCTGTCATACTTGTAGTGGTATTGGCCGAAGCCGACCATTCTTGCGCCCCACATTTTGGCTTTTGCGCCAGTCGCGTTGCGCATCATGGTAGAGACTCTCTTCAGGTCGGCTCGTGTTTGCCTGTCCTCAATGCTTTTGATGAACGCAGCAACGCTCGCATTCGTCGGTTTCGTCTTGTTCTCGGCCATATCAGCTTTCGCTAATCCGTGGTGCCAAACAGTCTGTCGCCGGCATCTCCAAGCCCGGGCACGATGTACTTCTTTTCGTTCAGCCTTTCATCGATCGCTGCAGCATAGATCGGCACGTCCGGGTGCTCATTTTCGACAAGCTCGATACCCTCCGGGCAAGTTACGATGCAGACAACGACAATATGTTCAGCACCGCTTCGCTTCAACTTCTCAATAGCCGCGGCAGTCGAACCACCAGTCGCAAGCATGGGATCAATAATTATGCACGTGCCACCTTTGATTTGTGCTGGAAATCGCTCGTAGTAGGTAACCGGTTGCTTCGTCTTCTCGTCGCGATACAAGCCAATAAAACCAACTCGTGCAGTCGGTACAAGTTCCAGTATTCCCTCGAGCATGCCGACCCCGGCGCGCAAAATTGGTACCACGACGAGGTTTGTATCGATCTTGTGACAGGTCGCCTCGGCAACAGGCGTTTGCACCGTAACTTTTTTGGTCTTTATGTTTTTCAATGCTTCGTAGCAAATGAACTTTGTGATTTCCGTCGCCAACTCCCGAAAGCGCTTATGACCCGTATCAACGTCGCGGATGATTGCGAGTTTGTGCTGCACACACGGGTGATCAATTAATTCGGCCATGTTTTATTCTCCGTTGTTGCTGTCCAGCTTCGCTGACCAAATTGCGTACTCTGTGCCAACCGGATCGACAAAATGAAAACGTCGGCCACCGGGAAAGGGAAAAATAGGTTCAGAAATACTAGCGCCGAGTTCCTGCACTCGTTCGACATCACGCTCAAGATTCTCGCTAAAAAAAACAACCAGCACACCGCTGGATGGCGCGGGCTGCTCCGAACGGCGGAATCCCCCGTCGAGACGGCCGTCGCTAAAACTCATGTATTCGTCACCCCACTCCTGAAACGACCAGTCGAATAATGCGGAAAAGAACTCGCGTGTTTTTTTCAGATCTGTAACCGGAATCTCGACGTAGTCGATACGATTTTCTTCTCTCATAGGTTTTCTCCGGGCAGCTACGGCCCTTTCAGTCTCAGCAACGGTCGTTCGGCGTCGATAAACACGGTACCAAACTCGCCGCTCATTTCGTAACGGCCATCGGCGAGTCGCCGGAATCCGTCGATATTACCGTGATCAAGGCTACTTGCTGTGTCGTACAGATCACCATCAGTACGCCCAACCAGGCACAATCCTTCACAAAACTGAAACTCTATGAAGGCTGGTCGGATGCACACTTTCTCGGCAGGCCGGGGTTGTTCGTAAAAAGGATGCTCCGGCGTCAGGTACAGGTCGATATCGACGAACAAAGTTTCCGACTCGACGTGCCAGGAAAGTACGAATGACCGAGTCAGATCCACGGCCGCGAACTCGCGTAATTTGCGCCAATCGGTCGTTTCTGCGGTATCGTTCACCCGAACGTGCTCGCGACCCACACACCGATAAAGTGCGATAGAAAAACGACAAGAATCGCGATTCCGAGGTGCTCGGCAATGATTGGCCACGGCGACTCGCCTTGCGCCCGAGCAAGAAAATAGCTCAAAACGCTGATGACCAGCATGCCCCACGCGATCGATACCAAAACCGCAGTGGCCAGCGGCAACAACAGCAACGGTACGGCGAAACTGATCGCAAAGACAAACTTGGTCAGGAACGTTGAGATTGTCGCTACCCAGACCTGATCGTGAGGTGTGTTTGGATCCGCCTCCTCGGCGAGATGTATGCCGAGAGCATCCGACATCGAGTCGGCAATCGATATCACCAGAATTCCGCCGAGGACCGCCGTTATCGACCGCGTACCTGCATTGAGCCCGGTTCGGGCGCCGGCGCTTCTTATAAATTCCATCATGCTCCTGCTCTAGTTCGCAAGCGACATACTGTAAAGGCGAATGGCCTCTTCTTCGCCCGGCATGGTGATCATGCGTTCAAACCGCAATCCGAGTTTCTCAATTAGTTCGATCGACGCCGCATTATCGGGTGAGACGATCGCTGTCAGGACGCCGAGGCCCAAATCATCACGCGCATAGTTAACCACGGCCGCCGCCGCCTCACCCGCATAGCCTTTGCCGCAGTAGTCTGGCAGGACGGCGAAACCGATATCCGGGTCGTCCAGATTTTCGCGTTTGAACAGACCGCAGATGCCGATCATGGTGCCATCCGGCTTTAGGGACATACAATACGGACCGTAGCCAAACTCCGTGAATAACTTGAGCGCGCCTTCTTGCAAAGCTTCCTCGGCTTGCTCGAGCGTACGAATTCCCCTGTCCATTACATTGCGCATGAACGCCGGGTCATTCCATACCGCGAGCATCAGTTCAGTGTCGTCAATGGTTACAGCACGCAGGCGCAGGCGCTCGGTTTCAATCAGCCAGTTCGGTGTACTCATGCAATACTCATCCATGTGCTGTTATGGGTGATGTTCATAGCTGTCGTCGGCGCAATCGTCGGGCCCGTATGCGTCCAGTTCGATGACATTACGGTCCGGATCGCGGATGAATATCGCCGACATCTTTCCGAAACTGAATGCCCCGGTGATTTCGATGTTGTGCTCACCAACGAACGCCTTGGCATGCTCAAGTGAGCTGACATTGAGTGCTACATGGGTGATGCCGGTGTGTTTTTCATCGATATCCATCAGGATATTCGAGCCTCCGCTGACCGTCGCCGGGCCAAGGAGATTCACGACGACTCCGCTGGCATGCTTCATTATTACAGGATGTCCCGACTCGAAACCAAGGTCGCTGATCAACTCGAATCCCAATAGTGAATAAAAGTCGATCGACGTTTGCTTGTCGCTGACCCTGATGCCAAGGTGGTTTACGCTCTCAATTTCCATCCAGGTATTCCCATGTATTTGCGCCGTCAAGTTTTCTGATCTTGTGATTTGATATTTCTTCCACTGTACACATTCGAAAATTAACCGCCATACGCGAATGTTTTTCTGGATTCAAGCTCTCCCAATGCGTGGTGCAGCCACAGTTCTTGCAAGTATGAATCGCAAGGGTCCTGTCACCGTGTACATACGATATCGTTGCCTCGGGCGCCGCAGTGATGGTCACTTTGTCGATCTTGGCGTGTCCCCACAATGCGCCAATACGGCGACAAATCGAGCAATTACAATCTACCAGCCACTTCGGGCGCTCCGACATAG
>CAZVLT010000131.1:0-5805 GCA_964628105.1 uncultured Woeseiaceae bacterium
ATACTGTTCCGCAACACCGCCGCGATGGTCGGGTGCAGAAGTCCCGCCGCCGGAATCAAGAATGCCAGCACAAGGACGACGAGAACTGCATACCAACTCAGTCTTCGTTTGCTCAGTTCTGTGATGCCTGAGGCGGCGGCACTCAGGTCCGGCACCAGATGCTCGATCCTCGCATCTGTACTCAGCTCGAAAGTCAACGCAAAATCGAGGTCGGACGGTGGCTCGATAATCCGAAGAATGTTTGCCCCGACTTCGATGACGTCGCCGACAGCGAGGCGAGATTTACGCTGTGATCGGCCATTGACGGTGACGCCGGCCAGCGCGCTCGTGGAGATGTGTACGCCGTCGCCCTTGTCTTCTATTAACGCATGTTGTAGCCGGGCACGCTTGTCTTTGAGGTGCAGGATCTGATCGGTCGCCCGGCCTATTGTAATGGCCGGCGCATCGACGACCTTATCGTGATGTTCGACTCCACCCGCCGGGGTCTTGCTAATAAATCGGATCAGGAATTTCAAGGTGTCACCAGTACATGAATACCGTGGTGATGTGCACGATGAGAGCGACAAGAAGACCGGCCGTTAACGGCACGTGGGCATAGAGCCAGACTTCGATCGTCGCCTGCAGCCGCATATCTTCATTGAGCTTTTTCAGGAGTCGCCGTTTGTTGCGGATGAGTGCGGACAACTCGCCTATCGTTGCTGCAGTCTCGGGATCCCCGCTCCGTGAATGTTGTTCTGCAAGCCAGTCAAGCGCGGCTTCCTGACCGGGATTTGCGACGATCTCCAAGTCGTCACTGCGCTTCAGCACGACCTGCGATTGATCGTCGCCGCGCAAGCGAGCCCATACAGAGCCACCGATCAGCGTGCGGCTGATGCCGCTGCTTACGAGCTCCTGAAATTCTTGCGGAAGATTTTCAGCAACCCGCCTGCTTCGGCGGTCTATGTCCCCGAGTTGATCGACAAGCTCCGACCGGTTTGCACCGTCCCGGTTTTCACTGATTCGCTCCGGGTATTTGCTGTAGACGAATACGCCATACAGGCCACTCGCGACGACAAGCACCATCAGTGCCAACGCAAGCGTGTGCACATTGAAGCCGTACTGAAAGCCCGTGTGCAAAAGAACGATGATGACGAGGGCGATGCCGAGATAGACGTGTGCGGATAACCATCCCTTCACCGTTCCAAGCGTTGAGGCGTAGCGCCGCTTGCGTACACCGAATCCGGCGAACCACAAAATCATCAAAGCGCCAGCCGTACCCAGCGTATAACCCAGAGGCGTGCCGCCATTGGCCGGTTCCTGTGGATCATTGATCCAGTAAGCGATTATCGCGAGCGCGCTAATCGACAAAGATACCCAGAGGTATCGGCGCTTGTTAAATGCAAGGATCGATTCCTGCATCAGGCTCGCTTCGCGATTCGGCCGAACTCGGCCGGGCTGATTCGCAAAGCTGCACCTGTTGGGCAGGCGCGCACACATGCGGGTCCGCCGGACAGGTCCTTACACATATCGCACTTGACCGCTTTCTTCGCTGAACTCGTGTCAGCGACCGGCTGCCGTTCGCCCGGGGCCGGGCCGCGCCCGGTCATTAACCAGGACACAAGGTTCGGCGCATCCTCTTTCACGCTGGCCATCTGGATGACATCATACGGGCAGTTCCGTTCGCAATTGCCGCAACCGATGCAGTTGTCCTGTATGTAGACTTCCCCGTTCGGCGCCCGTCGAATTGCGTCCGGCGGGCAGTCCTTCATGCAATGGGGATCCTCACAGTGCCGGCACGATGTCGGCACATGAACCTGTGCGTAGGAAGGCCCGGCTGCCCGGTCCAGACGGGAAGTCCCGCCATGTGTTTCGGCACAGGCTTTCTCGCAGTTGTCGCAACCGATGCATAGCGACTCATCGATCAGCAACACGTCGGTGGCTTCGCCAAGACCCTGCTGCATGAGAAAAGAAATGACGTCGCCCGCCTCCGGCTGAGCTTCCATGCGCAGGTTCTCGCTCAAGCGCTCCCTGACCTTTTCCTGCACGCGCTCTCTCAAGCCTTCGTTACGCTCGAGCATTTTCAGAAAGACCTCGGCGCTGAGAAAAATCGAGTCAGTCGCAACTGTCGCTTTTACCGTGGCCGACCGCTTGGTCTGCCCTAACAGGCCCATTTCACCGACATAATTTCCTGCAGCTACGTAGGACGTCACGATGTCGCGCCCACCGATTTTTCTTGATACCGATACTGAGCCTTTCTTGATCAGGTGCAGCCCGTCCGCTTCATCTCCTTCGTTGAACAGCACGTCGTCAGCTTTGTAGGATTTGAGGTCAGCCTCCAATGCGACGGCGTTTAACTCCTCGAACGGCGCATCCGGTACCAGGCCTGCGCGCAGCGTTCGAATAATGAAATGCTGATCGATGACCCGGCGAACCTGCTCATAGCTGTTCATCAATTTGATGATGTCACGCCGCGGCGACTCTAAGAGGACGCATGGCCCCGCCGCACGGATCGTTGCAGCGCGTCGCCTGCCGGACAACAGGCTCATCTCGCCGAAGAACTCGCCTTGTGTCAGGCGAATTGCCCTGCCGTCATCTACCTCGATATCTACTTCGCCTTCTACAATCGTGATGAAAGAATTCGTATAGTCGTTCTTTCGGAAAATGATGTCGCTGTCCTGCGGCGTTAACAATTCACTCGCGAGTACCAGCTCCCGCAGTACCAGTCCGTTAACGTTGGCAAATAACGGAATCCGGTCGCGGATCAGGCCGAGTGTTTCGTCAACGCCGAGATCGAACGGCAGACTCTGGAATTTCTGTTCGAGTATGCCGTGATCGGCCGGGAGAATGTCGTTGCCCGCGATGTACTCGACGACTTCGTAACCCTGGTTCATCGCCTGCTTGATCAGGGGGTAACCGCCGAGTGCGCCAATCACGTACAAGCCTTGCACGTTTGATTCATAACGCAGGGACAATTCCGGCAGTGTCGTGGGATCGTCACTCGGGAACTCGATGCCGCAGGACTCTACGAACTTACGCGGCGGAATCGCCCCGATCCTTGCAATGATGCGTTGGCAAGGAACCCGTGTCTGGCCGGTCTCGGTATTCAGAACTATGGCGCCGCCCGCGCCGTTGCCGACATCGACCGAATCAACACTCGTATTGTAAAAACACTTAATCCTGCCGTCGTCGATCGCTCGCGTGATGATTGAGAGATTGCCGTCCTTTACCCGCGCAAATTCGTCCCGGCGGTTGACTATGATCACGGTGTTATTTCTAGCAAGCGCCTCGGCGTTCTCGATGGCCGCGTCGCCGGCGCCGACGACCACGATGGTTTCACCGTGATATTCATCGGGATCGTCCAGCGTGTATTGCACTAATCGGTCGCTTTCTCCGTGCACGCCGAGTTTCCGTGGATTACCCTGCAGGCCGATCGAGAGAACGACGGATGTGCACGGAATGGTTTCGCCGTCGGTCAGCGTAAGCTCGAACTGCGGCCCTGCGCCGCTGATTGATTTGACTTCCGCGCCGTAACGGACATCGATGCCGAATTGTTCGAGACCCTGTTGCCATGCGCCAAGCACCGCTTCGCGTGTACCGGCCGCAAAGTTGAGGTCGCTGCGCAACGGCACCAACCCTGGCTCTGCCATCACGTGCTTGCCTTTCTGGTAGCGCTGAATCGTATTCGCGTGGGCGGGGCTGCCCTCCAGCAGGACGTAGGAAAGTCCGAGTTCTTCTGCGTGGGTAGCTGCGCTAAGACCTGCTGGTCCGGCGCCGATGATAGCAATCTGGTCGGTCACAGCAGCGCCCCATCATGCATTTCGGCTACATCACTCCATATGCCAGCATGGCATCGGCGACTTTCACAAAGCCGGCGACGTTGGCGCCCTGCACATAATCGACCTTTCCGGTGCCCTCACCATATTCAACGCAGCGCTCGTGGATGTCAGCCATGATCCCGCGCAGACGCTCATTCAATTCCTCGCGCGACCATGACAATCGCATGCTGTTCTGTGTCATCTCCAGCCCCGATGTCGCCACGCCGCCCGCGTTCGCTGCTTTGCTCGGCGCAAAAAGAGTCGGTGCCTCCTGAAATACGTCGATACCGGCCTGCTCCGTGGGCATGTTGGCGCCCTCGGCCATGGCGATGCAACCGTTCTTGACGAGCTCCCTGGCATCGTCCTCGCTGACTTCATTCTGCGTCGCACACGGAAAAGCCAGATCGGCCGTGATGCCCCAGGGACGTTTCCCTGCATGGAAATCGACACCGTACTCCTTCGCGTACTCGGACAGTGACCCGCGGCGTACCGTCTTAAGCTCCTTGACGAAATCGAGCTTCTCTGCGGAAATCCCATCGGGATCGTGAACACAACCCGAGGAATCGGACATCGTCAGGACCTTCGCGCCGAGTGTGTTGAGTTTCTCAACCGTATATTGAGCGACATTGCCGGCGCCGGAGACAAGTGCGGTCTTGCCATCGATATCGTTGCCGTGATGTTTCAGCATGTCCTCCATCATGTAGACGCAGCCGTAACCCGTTGCCTCCACCCGAATCTCGCTACCGCCAAACGCGAGCCCTTTTCCAGTAAGAACGCCGGTGAACTGGTTCGAGAGACGTTTGTACTGACCGAACAGATAACTGACTTCGCGCGCACCGACACCGATATCGCCGGCCGGAATGTCGGTGAACGGTCCGATATGGCGATAGAGTTCGCTCATGAACGACTGACAGAAACGCATGACTTCACGGTCGGACTTGCCCTTCGGATTGAAGTCGGAACCACCTTTGCCGCCGCCCATCGGCAGTCCGGTCAGGCTGTTCTTGAAGGTCTGCTCGAATCCCAGAAATTTGAAGACGGCCAGAGTCACGTCTTTATGAAATCGAAGCCCGCCCTTGTAAGGACCGATCGCATTGCACCATTGCACCCGGTATCCACGGTTGACGCGTATGTTGCCCTGATCGTCTTCCCAGCCCACTCGAAAAATAATGACGCGGTCTGGCTCTGACAGCCGCTCGAGGATTTTGGCTTCCTTGTAGTCCGGCCGTGTATCCAGAAACGGGATGATGCTGGTCGCGACTTCGCGCACCGCCTGGTGAAATACTTCTTCGCCCGGATTCCTGCGGATCAGGCCCGCCATGAAATGCTCGAGCTCGGTTTGTTGGCTATTCATTGTCCCACCTGTGCAGGTAGCGGGTCGCCAAAGATCAGCGCGCCGGATACCCATTGACCAACGTCATCCGTCAACGTATACGTCAGCCCGACGCCGCCCGGCAGGTCCGGATCGGGCGTGTTGCCGGGTTCGCTGAAGAAGCCGCTGAAGAATCCAAAATCGGTTGAAATGCCATCTACCGTCACGTTATTGTAAAAGCCGTTGAACTGATGTGCCGGCAGACCTGCGCCGCCGATGGCGCCGGTACCTGATGCAACCCAGAGGGACCCCGCTATAGTCAGGTCCAATGCGCTGGATACCTGCATATTCGTGAAATCCGCAAAAAACGACGCGCTGCCGAGTACGCCGACATCACCAAAATTGTTTGTCGGTGATGTGTTGCCTATCAGGGTGTAATCGGCAGCACCGGTAATCGGCATCACCGGTGGCAACGTCCATTCCGGTCCGCCAATCCAGTGCAGGCTCCGTTGCGACAGATCCTGACTGGAGTCAAAGCCGCCATCTCGTATGATGTTGGCCGTGCCGCCTGACCACCGGCCCCAGCGCAGCATCGTCACCGAGTCGAACCCCGTCTCTACATTGGCAGCGCTGCCAACCGCAAAGGTCGCCCCGACGGCAGGACCGTCTATAGGAAACGGACCGACGAAACCCACCAGG
>CAZVLT010000132.1:0-5598 GCA_964628105.1 uncultured Woeseiaceae bacterium
GAACCCACGAAGGGCTATTAACCCTTGCTGGTTTTCAAGACCAGTGCATTCAACCACTCTGCCACCTCTCCGGTGTCAGGTTGAACGGTGGCGCATTGTGCTTGCAGTCTCAGGAGGATTCAACCTGTTATCCGGCCTTATCTTGAAAATCATGCGAATGACTCCCATATTCCGTTGTCTGACACCCTGGAGTGTCAAGGAATTATATAATGTTAATTCTAGGAAAATTATATAAAATATTGATATTAATAAGTATATTGTCAATAACATCCGCGTGGGCTCAAACTGAGGCGAACGATCTGTACGAGGCGGAAAAATGGCCAGAAGCGGTAGTGGCGTACACAGCTTTCGTTGCCGAGAATCCGGAGGATGGATTGGCCTGGTTGCGGCTCGCGGCCAGTGCGCGAAAAGCAGGGCGCTATGAGGTCGCGTTGACCGCGCTCGTTAAGGTCGATGAGCTGAAGTCTGCACCGCTTCAGGTCAACATAGAACGTGCTCGATTAATGGTTCTGACAAACGATCCTGAAGGCGCTGTTGCAGAGCTCGAGGCCGTTGCTGCCCGTGGATTCACGGCGGTAGGTTTTATCACTGGAGACCCGGTTCTCGCGACACTGGCCGGCAACGAAGGATTCGACACGTTCGTGGCCGACATGACGGTCCAGGCTTATCCGTGCGACTATGACGTGGCTTTTTCAGCGTTTGATTTCTGGGTTGGGGAATGGGATGTACACGGCACAGGTGGTACCTACGCCGGTAGCAACATCATCGAGCGCGCGCAGCGTGGCTGCGTACTGATTGAGAACTGGAGCAGTGCCAGTGGTGGCGGTGGCATGAGCATCAACTATCTCGATAAAGTCAGCGGAGAGTGGGTGCAGATATGGAACGACGCGAGCGGCAGTCAGATCAATATTCGCGGCGGCATAACGGAAGAGGGTATGCTGCTGGTTGGGACAATTCACTACGTCGCGAGCAATTCAACGTTACCATTTCGTGGCTTGTGGACGCTATTGCCGGATGGCAGAGTGCGGCAGTATTTTGAGCAATCATCAGATGATGGTGAATCCTGGACGTCATGGTTTGAAGGCTTTTACACAAGAAAATCGACTCAGTAGTTCGTTGTGAGGAACAAGGTTTGAAATACACATCCATGAATCGTGGCATTCCGGCAGGTAATCCGATTGCCAACATCTTGGTAGTTATCGTCGGTGCACTGGCGATCGGTGCATCCATTGTCCTGGGATTTTTTGCGTTCGTAGTCCTCGGCAGTATCGTTCTCGTGCTTGCTGCCATTATTGGATTGCGAGTGTGGTGGTTCAAACGCAAACTGCGAAGCCAGGTGAATGCAGGTAAGGGGCAGGACGGAAAATCCCCTGGTGGAGTCATCGAAGGCGAATATCGAGTCGTTGCCGACGATCGCGAGGGCGAGTAAAGTCGCAATCCATGAGGCAAGCGAAGTCTGATAATGACCGGCGTCGACGCCGCCGCCGGCGGCGCATCCAGGTCATCGTTATTTATACAGCTATTGCTGTCGGACTCGCCTGGTTCTTTGAGTCGCAAGCGACGACGACCGTGATTTTCGTTCGACATGCGGAAAAAATAGCCGGGCCCGCCGATGATCCATTTCTCTCCGCGGCCGGTCAACGCCGCGCGGCGGAACTCGCACGTCAATTGGTCGACGCAGATGTTGTGGCTGGCATCGATGCGGTGTACGCGACGCCGTATCACCGCACAGTTGATACGGCCAAGCCGGTTGCCGATGCACTGGGCTTACCAATCACTTCCTACGATGCTGCTGATACCGAAACGATCATGGATCAGATCGTCAAGAAGCATAAGGGCAAAATTGTTTTGGTGATCGGGCACAGCAATACGGTACCCTCGCTCATCGGCAACATGGGTGCGAGCAAGAAAGTGCCGACAATTGACGAGCACGAATACGACAATATCTACATCGTCTCCATACCCTGGTTTGGCAAGACCAAGACTATACGCCTGCGTTACGGGGACCCCTACGTTCCGGCCGTTTCAGTGCAGTGATCGCACAGCAGGAACTCAAGATTGCAACACAAGGTCGTGGCACTTACGACCTGAGCTCCAAAGTGCAAGATGCCGTCGCAGCTTCTGGTATTGAGACCGGTATGTGCCATGTGTTTATTTGCCATACCAGCGCATCGCTGATGCTGTGTGAGAACGCGGACCCAAGCGTAATGCGTGATCTTGAAACGTTCATGTCAAAACAGGTGCCAGACGGCGATCCGATGTTTACACACACGGCCGAAGGTCCCGATGACATGCCGGCGCATGTGCGCAGCATTCTGACACAGTCAGATTTGAACTTGCCTGTCAGCAATGGACAATGCGCGTTGGGTACGTGGCAGGGAATCTATCTTTGGGAGCACCGGCACGCGCCGCATGCGCGGCGTGTAGTCGTTACTGTTCAGGGTTGCTGAAGAGTCATTCGACCAGGCGGCTGGGCCCGCCGCCGGTCAAACCGGCGGTTTCCCGCAGGATTACGGCTTTCTCAATGAAGTTGGTGTGTCGTCCGATACGCATGTCGGCGAGCATGGCGTCGCGTATCGTACGATCCTGGTTGATCAGAAACGTCGCACGCCTGACACCAATGCCCAGCGGTCCGTTGACCTCGTACATCTTGATCGCAATTTTGTTCGGATCGCTGAGCAAGACGAACGGCAGCCTGTGTTCGTCGCGAAAGCGCTTGTGGCTATCCACGTCTTGCGGGCTTATTCCCGCGACTTGCAAACCAACCGACTGAATGTCGTTGTGGATGTCCCGAATCGAGCACGCTTCTTTGGTGCATCCGGGCGTGAAGTCCGCTGGGTAGAAGTACAGAATCAGAGGGCCGAGTTGTAGCAAGTCAGACAAAGACGTTTCACCGCCATCGGCGTTCGGGAGTATGAACTCGGGAGCTCGGGATCCTGCTGCTAACACGCGTAGTTCTCCTTTCTAGGCGTCGTTGCCTTTCGCGGCGAGGTACAAGCCACAGACCAGCATCAGGATCTGAAATTCCATACCGCCGTGCCCGACGTTGAAGCCACGCTCCGCGTGGACTAACACGATGGCGCCGATCATGATGACGATGACGATCAGGCCTGCGAGACGGGTGAGCATCTCCTTGCCGAACGCACCGACAATCAACATGATGCCCGCGGCGATTTCGGCTAGTGCAACGAGCCAGACCACGGCAACCGGCAAGCCCATCGCGGGTCCTTCGATCGGAAACTTGCCCACGCCGTGATAAACAAATGTGGCGGCCAGTGATAAGCGCAGGCCCCAGTGTACATGTGGAGCAAGGTTCTTGAGAAAGTCCATAGTGCTTTCCTCGTCGTCGTTATCTGAACCTAAGCGTACACTAATACCCGTTAGAGCTACATGGAGAGACGTTTGAAGTTGAAGAAACAGATTCTTAGGACCGTTCTGAATATCATTGGCGCCGCCATGATAGGCAACGGAATCTGGATGGTCACGAGAGCGATCGAGTGGTTTTTCCATATTCCCGCGGACATGCTTGCAACAGGTGAACCGAACGGACATTTGATCCGTGATGTTGGATTTGCTTACATCGTTTTTGGGAGCGCACTGATCTGGTGCGCATTTCAATTACAGTCTCGTCGCCCTGTATTCTTGATGGTTTCCTTTTTCATGGTTGTTCATGCGCTAGGGCACGTAATTGAAATTCTTATTGGCCTGCTACCAGCTTCGCATTGGTGGATTGACTTCCCGCTAGTCTTATTTCCGGGCCTGATGCTTGGTGTCCTCGCTATTCCCCGAGTTTGGGCATCGCTGACAGGCGAAAATGACGACGGCTACCAAGGGCAAATTATGAATTAAGAGGTGTATGCTGTGTGTGACTGATTGACGGACAACCAACACTGTGTCGGGTGTGGAAATGAACGAAATCGCCAAAATCCTCGCCGTGGTTGACCCCACCATCGAGGACCAGCCGGCGGTACGCCGCTCGATCTGGCTGGCAATGAGCACGGGCGCGGAGCTCGAGCTGCTCGTTTGCTACTACAGCAAATATCTCGCTGAGGACCTCCTGTTCCCGTCCCCGTCGCTCGAAAAGGCTCGCAACCAGCTTATTGAAAGCCACGAGAAGCATCTTGAGGAAATCGCTGAGCCATTGCGCGCCGCGGGCATTACAGTAAAAACTTCCGTTGCCTGGGACCACCCGCTGCATGATGGAATCGTCAGACAGGCGGCTTCGTACGATGCCGACATCGTCGTCAAAGACACCCATCATCACTCTGCCGTCACGCGTGCATTGTTTACAAATACGGATTGGAATCTCATTCGAAATTGCCCGATGCCACTTTGGCTCGTAAAACCGCACGATCTCGCGGAGCAACCCGCGTTCGTCGCCGCCATCGACCCCAACCACGAGCACGACAAACCCGCAGCGCTCGACGACAAGATTCTGCAGCTAAGCAAGTTAATAGCCGGCGCCGTTGGCGGCGTTGTACACGCGTTTCATTCCTATGACCCTGGCAACACGGTGGCAACAGCGACAGCCAACGCATCTGTCCCGGTATCGCTACCGCTCGATGACGTCGAACATCAGCTGCACGAAGACCACCGTAAACGCTTCCGGGAAATCACCGAGATTCACAATGTCGACGACGACAAAGTGCATCTTGTTGCGGGCTTGACACACGAGGAGTTGCCCGCGATCGCGGAGCAGATCGGCGCGGACGTCGTCGTCATGGGGGCCGTCGCAAGAAATCGCTGGAAGCGGCTGCTAATTGGCGCGACAGCGGAACGCACGCTCGAGCATCTCCCGTGTGACCTCCTGATAGTCAAACCGGGCTGGTTCAAGACACCGTTAGTCCTGCATAAGCACGAGGCCGCCTGATTAAGGGGCAAAATAAGGGGCGAGTCAGCCAATTCCCAAAGCGGTCATTTCTTCATGAGTTCGTTGCCCTGTATCGTGAATTAGCAGATTAATTCGATAGCATCAGTACAAAACGCAGAACCAAATTAGACACTTTAGGGGAAGAGTGTGGAAAATCATATGAATGATAACTGGCCGATCGTAAGCTTCATTGTGCGCTGGATATTGGGGCTCTTATTTCTTATGGCCGGCTTCTGGAAAGTATTCGTACTAACGCCCGCAGGCCACGCGCAACAATTTTTTGTGGAGGGTTTTTCCGACTCCTGGATTCCAACCTGGCTTCTACAACTCTTCGGCTACAGCATTCCGTTTCTCGAGCTTGTAGCAGGACTGCTTATCTGCATCGGCCTCAGAACAAGAGAGGCACTGATCGCCGTCGGACTGTTGCTGATCGTAACCACATACGGTCACGCCTTACAGCAACCTCTCTTCGACATCGACGGGCACACCTTTACTCGTCTAGCACTAATTGTTTTCCTTTTGCTGGCACCGGCAGGCGGGGACAGGTACTCGATCGACCAATGGCTACTGGCCCGGAAAGGTAACCAAAGCAAAATAGAGAGAACGAATGTCCAACAATAACTCCTATCACGTGGGTGGGCGAGCTCCATCGGAGCCATCCCCCACGCAGTACGAACCCGGCCCATTTAAGAAGTCGCGGCCGCCCGAACCGTTGCGATTTGAAGTCA
>CAZVLT010000133.1:0-5405 GCA_964628105.1 uncultured Woeseiaceae bacterium
CGCGCTACAGGAGGAAGTGGGATTTGATCGCGAAACAACGCTGTTCGTCGACGAGAACCAGTGAGTACTGCGAAGTGCCGCCGACTACGGTATTGGAATGCTCGTTGCCGTAACACGGCCTGATTCCACAGCACCGCTACGACGAGACGCAGGGTTTAGCGGCGTCGAGAAGGTCGCCGACATGCTCCTACCGCCGCGGGCGCCGTGACCTGTCGCCGCCCCCGGGCTTGCCACGCTTACCGGGCGGGCGCCGCTTGCGAGGTTTGGGTTTCACGAGCTGCGGCAGGTCAGCCGGGTCATAGCTGGCAACCGGAATTTTGTGGCCAATGAAATCCTCGATCTCCGGTAAGGAAATGACGTAGGTTTCGCAGCCGAGGCTCAAGGCATCGCCAAATGCGCCGGCACGAGCCGTACGGCCGATACGATGTACATAGTCTTCCTTGTCGTACGGCAGGTCGTAGTTGATTACGTACTGCACATTCGGAATATGCAAACCACGGGATGCCACGTCGGTGCCGATCAAAACGGGCAGCCTGCCATTTTGAAAATCCATTAGCATACGGATGCGTTTCTTCTGCGGCACATCACCGGAAATCGCGCTGGCGTGAATTCCATTCGCCTCGAGGTAATCCTGAACGCGCTCCGCTTCGCGCTTCATGTTGACGAAAACCATGATACGTGCATCACCCATTTCACGGATGAGGCCGACGAGCAACGGCATTTTGTCCTCGTTGGACGGGAAGTAGATGGCTTGCCGGACCCGATCGACGGTCACCTTGTCCGGTTCAATACGAATCAGCTCCGGCTCATTCATGTGCTCGTAGGCGAGTTCCAGGACTCGCTGGGACAGCGTTGCCGAGAACAACATATTCAGGCGTTTTTCGGGGCTGGGCAATCGCCGTAGCAAATAGCGGATATCCTTGATGAAACCGAGGTCAAACATGCGATCCGCCTCGTCGAGGATCGCGACCTGAACCTGATCCAGCTTGAATACTCCTTGCTTGAAGTAGTCGATAATGCGTCCGGGCGTTCCGATCAGCAGGTCGACACCATTCTGTAGCACCTTACGCTGCTTCTCATAATCTATGCCGCCGAACGCGAGGCCGACCTTTAGCCCCGTGTGTTTGCCCAGCGCCTCCGCATCTTTGGCGATCTGAATTGCGAGTTCACGAGTTGGCGCCAGCGCAAAAACGCGCGGCTGACGCTGCGCATCAGGATCTCTTTCGGTCGTCAATACACGCTGAAAGGCGGCGATAAGAAACGCAGCGGTCTTTCCGGTACCGGTCTGCGCCTGACCCGCCACATCGCTGGGTCTGAGGGCAATCGGCAGGGTGCTGGCCTGGATCGGTGTACAGAACTCAAAGCCTGCATCGCGGATGCCGGCTTGAATACTGTCGTGCAGCGCCAAGGAGTCGAATCTGAGGTCGCTCAGATGGTTTTCGGACATAAGATAAGAACCAGAAAATGTGCGTGAAAAGCTTGCAAAATGGCTCGCGAAGCGTTCAAATTGGCATTAATTCGACGCGACAGCCGTCGCACCCGCCAGTTTCATCTTTCATCGATCCAGAAAGTAGCCGGAGATAGCCGGCAACAAAAAGCTGCGACATAGTGCCTGATAGTTGAGGCAGCGTCATCCGTTTTTACAATGTTCGTTCGCCTGAAGGGCAGGTAACGGGCAATACCATTATCAATCAACTACTTCATTGGGAGGATGTAGCCGGTGAGCGACCAGATTGTGCACACTTCGGACGGCAATTTCGATGCCGACGTTTTACAAAATGACAAAGCCGTACTGATCGATTTTTGGGCTGAATGGTGCGGTCCATGCAAAATGATTGCTCCATTGATCGACGAGGCGGCCAGCGAATACGCGGACAAGCTCGCGGTCATGAAGCTTAACGTGGACGAGAATCCGAGCACCGCACAGAAGTTCGGCGTCCGCAGCATTCCAACACTGATGTTATTCAAAGACGGTGCCGTTCAGGCACAAAAACTGGGAAACATGTCAAAGAAAGATCTGACAGAGTTCCTCGACAACAATATCTGAGAGAGAGTACTTGGCTACTTCAACGAAGAATCGATCTAACCGATCAGGAAATAAAGGCAAGGGCAATCCCAACCGCCGGCGCCGACGCCGCCCACCGCAGCACGAGTATCCGGACGACGAGGGATCACTTGAGATAATTCCGCCGGAGCAACTCGAGCAGAGCAAGAAGGTTATGAACCTGACGGAGTTAAAAAACCGTCCGGCAGCTGCGCTCATCGAACTTGGCGAATCGCTGGGAGTGGAGCATATTGCCCGCTCGCGCAAGCAGGACGTCATATTCTCGATTCTCAACGCGCATGCCAAGAATGGTGAGGATATTTACGGCGATGGCGTACTGGAGATTCTTCAGGATGGTTTCGGTTTTCTGCGTTCGTCAGATAGCTCCTATCTCGCCGGCCCGGATGACATTTACGTCAGTCCGAGTCAGATTCGGCGGTTTAACCTGCGCACTGGTGACACAGTCTCCGGGCTGATTCGTCCGCCGAAGGAAGGCGAGCGCTATTTCGCGTTACTCAAAGTCGGGCAGATCAACCACGATGCGCCCGAGAATGCACGCAACAAGGTTTTATTCGAAAACCTGACGCCGCTGTTCCCTACCCAACGCATGAAGCTCGAACAGGGCAACGGCAGTACTGAAGATTTGACCGCGCGCATCATCGATATGATTGCGCCGATAGGCAAAGGCCAGCGTGGCCTGATCGTGTCACCGCCGAAAGCCGGTAAGACGATGCTGCTGCAGAATATTGCATCTTCAATTTGCGCTAATAACCCTGAAGTCGACCTTATGGTGCTGCTCATCGACGAGCGTCCGGAAGAAGTGACGGAAATGGAGCGTACAGTGCGTGGTGAAGTGGTCTCATCAACGTTTGATGAGCCGGCAAGCCGTCACGTACAGGTTGCCGACATGGTGATCGAGAAGGCTAAGCGCCTTGTCGAACATAAACGTGACGTTGTCATTCTTCTCGATTCAATCACACGCCTGGCACGGGCGTACAACACGGTCGTGCCGTCGTCAGGCAAAGTCCTGACCGGCGGTGTCGATGCGAACGCGCTGCATAGGCCGAAGCGCTTTTTTGGCGCGGCCCGCAACATCGAAGAGGGCGGCAGTCTGACTATCCTTGCAACGGCGCTCGTCGACACGGGTTCAAAAATGGACGAAGTGATCTACGAAGAATTCAAGGGTACCGGAAACTCGGAGATTCACCTGGATCGCCGCATTTCAGAAAAACGTACCTTCCCGGCAATCAATATCAACCGCTCGGGCACACGTAAGGAAGAATTACTGACCGAGCCTGATGAGCTGCAGAAGTTGTGGGTGCTCAGGAAAGTACTGCATCCAATGGATGAACTTGCAGCGATCGAGTTCCTGCTGAACAAGCTGCAAGATACGAAAACGAATGAGAAATTCTTCGAAGCAATGAAGCGGTAGCGATACTGCCCGGCAGCGCACGCGCCGCGCCCGCGGCGCGCGAAAGCGGCCATTAGGCTAATATTGTCCTGAAGGACCGCTAACGACCCAAAGCGGACAAGCAAGTTAGACTGTTCCCATTATGATATACAGCAGTGTAATTAGATAATTATTGGTTAGGCCGCTGGGGACTTCGAAAGAATGGTCGAATTCGATGCACTTTTAACAGTTGCAGAACTCGCAATTGCTGTGGCTGGATTCTCCGTCGTCATATCGGTATTTATAACGCGCGGTCAGCTTACCCAAATCGACCGTTCACGATTTATTTGGCTGTTCACCACAGCATTCGTCACCGCACTTCTCGCCTACCTCCCGATCATCCTCAATCAGGCTGGACTGTCAGGTGAAATTCTTTGGCAGTCCGCGAGTAGCATAATGATCGCGGTGTGGTTCATGTCCTTCATACCGTGGGTAGTGTTGACGCTTCGAAAGAGGCGTGCACGCTTGAGTGCACCTGTGGATATGGGGAGCCTTTCTCGCTGGTGATTCCGGCCTCGCTCAACTTGGGTATTCAGATCGCCAACACGGGGGGCTGGTTGTGGGTTCCTTCCTCTGCTTACTATCTCTTCGGTACATTAGTGTGGCTCTACGCGGCAGCACTTGTTTTTGTAGCCATATTTCTTCACCGACCGGTCGAGTAGCCTACTCTCCGAATTCGTCCGCTATTGGCCGTTAGCCGCCTGTCAGATTTCGTGGTCTCACGCTACTTGAACGACCGCTCTTGTTAACAGCAGACGTTCAAATCGTAGCCACCAAAATATCAGCCTCTGAGTGGCTGCTATACGCTCGAAACCAGCCGTTCGCCTGATATGATGCTGGACAGGCTGCTTGTGACCCAGAGCAACCGGTCACAGATTTACTATTCTGGAAATGCTACCTAACGAACAACTACAAACTTGGCAGATTTCGGAGCAAGAACTCTTCAGTCGCCGACCCGCAGCCCGATTGACCGTACCATTTGCCCCTCGTGATCTTGAAGCCCGAGTTCGAGCGCCATCACGCCTTGCACTGTAACGAACTCGATGTCCACACGGTCATCCGGGTACTGGCGAATGCCGAGCAGGCGATAATCGCCCAGTTCCTCGCGAATCGAGGCAGCTAGTTTGGCAATTTCCGCCGTACTATGTGTATCAAGCAGTTCCGGGTGGATGGTTTCGCGTATTAGCTCTCCTCGCAGCTCGGCATCGTCGCAGACAACGATTTCCAACATCCGGGCCGCGACAGCACCCACCGGCGTGTTGGCATCGATGGCCACGAGCGAGGGTGGAGGCGGCGGCAATGTAGGCACCGGGCCGCCGTAGACGATACTGGCCAGAGGTCGGCCCAGGTCCATCAGCCGAGCTTGTCGACTCGTGGTCCACAAGTAAATGACGATGTCGTCTTCGGGGAAGCGTAGGAGGTCGGCAAAAAAGTACGGGTTGCCGCCGTTGTGAGTGACAAGCGTGGCACCCCACGGTGTTTCCTCCGTCACCCAGCCGTAGCCGTACCAGGAACCGCCGGGCTCCGCTGCGTACTGCCCGTAGAGTTTTGCCGTCGATGTCTCGTTCAGAATGCTGCCGTCCTGGAGCGCTCGATGCCAGCGCAACATGTCGTCGAGAGTGGAGTGTATACCGCCATTGCCGACCAGATGCCAGCCCGGCCCATCGTCCGAAATGAAGTTCTCGTACACACTGCCCCAATCGCTGCCGTCTTCATTGTGCCCGTGAGCCAGGCGCTCAACAGCGTCCGTCGATAACCGATAGCCGGTATCCTGCATGCCGAGCGGCGCAAAGAAATGCTGCCTGAGAAATGACTCGTAGTTGTCCCCGGACGCGCGCTCGATGATGGCGGCAGCAATGCTGAAGCCTACGTTTGAATACTCGTAGCCGTCACCCGGCGGAAACAATAGTT
>CAZVLT010000134.1:0-5294 GCA_964628105.1 uncultured Woeseiaceae bacterium
CCCTGAGACGCCCCCACAGGACTTGGACAACATCGACCCTGTTACGGCGACTATCAACATTGCAGCGCCACAAGTATCCGCTGACACCGCTATTGGCGGCCCGGGCAGCATGAATATCGCCGAGGGCGATTATCTGCGGATCGTGCGTGTTGCTCCGGTGTATCCGACGCGAGCGCTGACGCGAGAGCTCGAAGGATTTGTGGATATGTCCTTTACCGTAACTGCGACGGGAACCGTAAAATATCCGATTGTATTGCAGTCAACAAGCAGCTTGTTCGAGCGTGCGGCGATAAAAGCTGTGCTGAAGTTCAAGTATAAACCACGCGTCGTCGACGGTGTGCCGGTGGAAGTTGTCGGCGTCAAGACGCGTATCACGTTCCTGCTTGAAGACTGACGACAGACGAACGCCTCTGGCGGGAAAACTATCCAAAAGGGTAATTTTTGATATGAACATGATTCGCGGAATTTCACTGCAGTTTTGCTTGTTGCTGCTGGCCGGAATACTGGCCTTTGGCGATGCATCGGCGCAGAGCGGCAAGGCTGATAAGAACGACAAGACCAAGACCAAGCAGGCGCAGGCCGTTAGCAAAGCAGTCTATGATCGTATTACGAAGGCCCAGGAAATGGTCGATGAGGAAAACTACAGAGGCGCACTACGGTCACTGAATAGTCTCTATAACCCTGACAAACTCACCGAGTATGAGCAGGCCAATGTACTGAACTACATTGGTTATGTTCACTACAACATGGATAACTTCGTCGAAGCGATCCGTACCTACGAAACGCTGCTCAGGATCCCGACCCTCGAGCCACAGATGGCGAAACAGACGACGTATACACTGACGCAGCTGCTGACGATGGAAGAACGATATGGAAAAGCGCTGACCACGTTGGACAACTGGTTTGTGATGGAAACGAACCCGGCGCCCGAACCCTTCATTCTGAAAGCACAGATTTTATACAATCTTGATCGCTACGCGGCCATGGTAGAGCCGATCGAGAACGCCATGCGGGTTGCGCGCGACCGTAGCAAACCTATCAAGGAGAACTGGTGGGGGCTATTGAACTTCGCGTACTACCAACAGGAAAATTATCGAAAAGTTCGTGATATCCAGAAAATTCTGCTGGAGTCCTGGCCAAAGGCACGCTACTGGAAATCGCTGGCGGGCGCATTCACGGAGCTTGGAGAGGATGACAAGCTTATTTACGCATACGATGCTGCCTTCACCCAGGGAATGCTGGTGAAAGGCACCGAATTCTTTACGATGGCGCAACTCTACTTACAAGCAGAAGTTCCGTATAAGGCCGCCATACTCCTTGATGAAAAGCTGAAATCCGGGATTCTCAAAAAGACCGAAAAGAATTATCGCTTGCTGTCGCAGGCCTGGACGCTTTCACAGGAGGACGAGAAATCGATCCCTGCACTCAAAGCGGCGGCTGCCCTGGCAAATCATGGCGAACTGGATGCCCGACTTGCGAACGCTTTTTTGGCTGTCGGTGAATATACCAGCTGCGTTTCTTCAGCAAGAAATGCGCTACGCAAAGGCAACCTTAAGAGCCCTGACTACACCGATATTTCGTTGGGACATTGCCTTTACTACCAGCGTAAATACAGCGAATCGAAGACTGCGTTTCGCAATGCCGCGAAAACTCCGCGGTCAAGAAGATCGTCGAACCAGTGGATTCGTGTTATTAACGCCGACATCGCGCGTAACGAGCAGATTCGCCTCGCCGAACAGGCTGCACGCAAGAAACGCCGCGAGCTTGATGCCCGCAATGCGCGCCGCCAGAGAGCCTGAGCCTGGCTCTAATTCAGGCTATTTGACACCCTGGATTTGATTGGGGCGTTGACCGGACCCGGTCAACGCCCTTACTATTGCGCGCCTTTCAGCACGGAAACCAGCAATGCCAAGAATCACTTACATCACGCCGAATGGAGATCGCCACGAAGTAGAGGTGGAAAACGGTTACTCTGTTATGGAAGGTGCCATTAACAACGACATCGAAGGCATCGTCGCCGAATGCGGCGGCGCCTGCGCTTGTGCAACCTGCCACAGCTATATCGACGAAGCGTGGCTAGCCAAGATGCCGGAAATGGACGATATGGAGGACAGTATGCTGGACGCCGCTTTTGACCGTAAGCCAAACAGCCGATTGACCTGTCAGATCGAATTATCTGATGAGCTTGACGGGCTGGTCATACACGTCGCGGACAATGACTACTGAAACAGGAGCAACGACAATGACAATAACCGCTGGTCAAAAAATGCCCTCAGGCGCCTTCGGCATCATGACGGACTCTGGTCCCGGTGAAATCTCAAGCGACGAGTTATTCGGTGGCAAGAAAGTCGTTCTCGTCTCGGTACCGGGCGCTTTTACGCCGACATGCTCAAAGGGACACCTGCCGGGATTTATTAATCAAGCCGATCAGTTGTCCTCAAAAGGTGTCGATACCATTGCCTGCATGGCGGTCAACGACGTTTTTGTCATGCATGCCTGGGGCAAAGATCGAGGCGTTGGTGAGAAGGTCACAATGCTCGCCGACGGCAACGGTGAATACTCGCGGGCCCTCGGCCTGGAACTTGATGCGACCGGATTCGGCATGGGCATGCGCGGTCAGCGCTTCGCGATCGTTGTCGATGACGGTGTCGCTACACACGTCGCGATAGAAGCACCGGGCCAGTTCGAGGTCAGTAAGGCGGAAGCGATTCTGGCAGCGCTGTAGGATCTCGATCCCGCTCGACGGGAGCGCTCCTACAGCGCCTCGGTCAGCTCCGGAACGATCTTGAAGAGGTCGCCGACGAGGCCGATATCTGCAACGTCAAAGATCGGGGCCTCTTCGTCTTTGTTGATGGCAACAATGGTTCCCGCATCCTTAATGCCGGTCAGATGCTGAATTGCCCCTGAAATCCCGATAGCCATGTACAGGTCCGGCGCAATAATCTTACCGGTCTGGCCGACCTGCATTTCGTTAGGCACATAACCCGCATCGACCGCAGCTCGCGAAGCGCCAACGCCTGCGCCAAGCTTTTCAGCGAGCTGAAATATGATCTCGAAATTTTCTTCGCTTGCCAGTGCGCGTCCACCCGAAACGACCCTGGCAGCGGTCTGCAGATCGGGTCGATCCGATGAGCCTGACTGCAGCTCAATGAAGCGCGTATGGCCAGGCACGTCAGTCATCGCATCCGCTTTTTCCACGGTGGCCGAATTGCCGTTTTCCGCCGCACTGTAGGAAGCGATTCGCACTGTCGCAACAACGATAGTGTCATCGGGCGCTGTGACCGTGAGCACAGCATTGCCAGCGTATATCGGTCGCTTGAACGTGTGGCTGCCTTCCACGCTCATGATGTCGCTGATTTGATTCACGCCAAGCAAGGCCGCGACGTGCGGCATCAGGTCCTTGCCAAAGGTCGTTGACGGGCCGAATACATGACTGTAGCCGTCTGCAAGAGCGGCGATCTGCGGCGCCAGGACCGCCGCCAGCGCGTGCTCATTTTCCGCTCGTTCAACAGTCAGGACGCGGGCAACCGATGCTATCTTGCTTGCCGCGGCCGCGACGGTGGCGGTTGATGCCCCGAATACGGCGACATCAATCTCGGCGCCGTCAATTTCCGCCGCACAGGCAACTGTCTTTGCCGTACTTGGGTTAACCGTTGTACCGTCATGCTCAGCAATAATCAGGATTCTTGCCATCAGACCAGTCCTTTGTCTTTCAATGCGGCAATAAGGCCGGCGACATCGTTCACCATGACGCCTCTTTCCCGTTCGGCAGGCGGCTCATAGGCTGTTGCCTTTATCTCAGGCGCAGATTCGATACCGAGATCCGCAATCGGCACCTGGTCAAGCGTCTTTTTCTTGGCCTTCATGATGTCGGGCAACTTCACATACCGCGGCTCGTTGAGCCGCAGGTCCACGGTGATCACGGCTGGCAAGTCTATCTCGATCGTTTCCAGCCCGGCGTCGACCTCACGTGTCACACGGGCCTTATCCCCGTCCAAGGAAATCTCAGACGCAAAGGTTGCCTGGGGCCGACCCCAGATTGCGGCAAGCATTTGCCCGGTCTGACTGTTGTCATCATCAATAGCCTGCTTTCCCAGAAGTACCAGATCGGCATTTTCTCGGTCAACAAGCGCTTTGAAAACTCGAGCACAGCTCAAAGGATCGATCGCTTCGTCTGCTTCAACAAGAATGGCACGATCGGCGCCCATTGCCAGACCCGTGCGCAATTGCTGCTGTGCCGCGGTTGGACCTACTGACACGACGATAACCTCAGTCGCGTTGCCACTCTCCTTGATGCGCAGCGCTTCTTCGAGAGCGATTTCATCAAATGGGTTAATGCTCATTTTGACGCCGTCGGTATCGACACCGCTGCCGTCATTCTTGACCCTGACACGGACGTTGTAATCAACGACTCGCTTCAGACCGACCAGTATCTTGTCCACTAAAGAACTTCCTTTTGCCAGCTCGGAGAGTATTGCGGGCAGGTCCCGCGGCCCGCTATTGTCCATTACAGGTTAAGTGTGTACAAGACCGTATTTCGTTGTGCGAAAACGCCGAATCCAAGAGCGTCCCGGGCACCTAGTCGACATGGGCAGAGGGTGATTTTTGAGCAAAATGGCTGCGGATTTGGCGTAGACTTAATCCAGAAGCTGCCCCGGGATTGGATCCACGCCCAGGGTCCCGGCTAGCACACGGTCGACCAGGCGATGCTGTGAATAAAATTGGAAAAAAAGTGAGAAAACAAATATTTATCGTTATTACTTCGTGTGTTTTAGTATCATGTGTCGGGGGTGATGAGCGACCAAATGAAGAAGGATCCGAAGCCGGATCCAGGACCTCGAATTGCATCTTAAGATCAAGTATCCGAGGATATACCGTTCTTGATGAGTCGAACCTGATTCTTGATGGGGCAGGTCGTCGTAAGTACCACGTTGGGCTGCAACGACGCGCCTATGGACTGAAGTCGTCTCAGGGCATCAGTTTTGATACGTCAACCATGCGCATTTGCGCGAAGTTCGACGTTTTGAAATATGAGGGGCACTTCGGAGGAGGTGATTCAGTACGAATCGCGTTAATCCGGGAGCTCAGCCCGGAGGAGCATGAAGACCTCCTGATTCAGTTCGGCAAAAAAGAGCCGGAAATCGAACAAACGCCGGCGCCGCAGGAAGTAAAAGGCGCCGAGGTAGAAGAGCTGGACCCAGCTGCCACCGACGATTCGTCAGGCAACTGAGTCACGCAATCCGCAATCTCCGTGCGGACCCGCCCGGCCAACCGCAAGGTTGGCCGGGTTTTTT
>CAZVLT010000135.1:0-5285 GCA_964628105.1 uncultured Woeseiaceae bacterium
TAACTAACCGGGGGAGTGCCTATGCTGCCGGTGAATGACGTTATTCACCTGGCTGTGACCGGCCTCGCGCAAGGATGCGCATACGGCCTGATCGCGCTTGGGTTTGTGCTCATATACAAGGCGACGGAGGTCGTCAATTTCGCGCACGGCGAGTTCATGATGCTCGGCGCGTTTGCCGTGCTCGCGTGGTCAGAGGCGCTGGGTGGGAGCTTCTGGCCGGCATTCATCCTCGGTTGCCTCTCGATCGGTGTGGTTGGTTACCTGATTGACGCGCAGATCATGCGCCGCATCATCGGCCAGTCCTCGGCAAGCATCTTCATCATGACAGTCGCATTCGGCTTCATTTTTCGCTCGCTGGCAGGAATGATCTGGGGCTGGAAGACGCTGATGCTGGACACGCCTTTTAGCGGCAAAATTGTGCTCGCAGACGGATTGTCTATTGGCGTCGATCGCATTGCTATTGTCGCGGCGACAATAATTCTCTGTGTTGTTCTCTACCTGTTTTTTTCCAGGACTCGATACGGTATTGCAATGCAAGCCGCATCACAGAACCAGCTTGCTGCCTATTACATGGGCATACCGGTCAAGCGACTGGTTTCAATTACCTGGGCTATCGGCGCAATGATCGCGGCATCCGCCGGCGCATTGCTCGCGCCGGTGACGCAAGTCGACACGATGATCGGCTTTCTTGGTATCAAGGCGCTCGCCGGCGCGATCGTCGGCGGTTTCGGTTCGATACCGGGAGCCCTGATAGGTTGCCTGCTGATCGGCATCATCGAGCCGTTTGCGGACTACTTCGTGCCCGAAGTTAAGGGCGTGTCAGCTTATATCGTGATGCTGCTTGTCCTGTTCATACGCCCGCAAGGTCTGATCTCGCAGACGTTTCAGAAGAAGGTGTAGCGCATGCAAACACTGTTCAAGACGCGCTACGACGATGACATCAATTTTCTTGCCAAGACGGGCGAGAAGGTGCGCGTCGGCCTGGTCATCGCGTTCCTGATCGCAGCGCCGTTGTTTCTGCAAAGCTACTATCTTTCCGAGCTGGGCTTTCTGCTCGTGTATGCGATCGCCGGTATTGGCCTGATGATCCTGACGGGACATACGGGGCAGGTCAGTTTCGGGCATGCCGCTTTCCTCGGTATTGGCGCTTACTGCCACTCGATCCTGGTCGCGCACGGCGTGCCGTTTACGGTATCCGTCGTCCTTACCATGATCCTCTGTGGCCTGGTCGGCATGGCGTTAGGCAGGTCCGCATCGAAGATGCACGGTTTTTACCTCGCTATCGCGACGTTAGCGTTTCTTATTCTCGTCGAGACATTGCTCGGTGAGTGGAAATCGATGACGAACGGACACGCCGGGCTCGCAGTTCCTGGAATGAAAATACTCGGCTTCTCGATGGGCGAAGCGTGGCAACAATATTACGTTGACCTGTTCTTCGTCCTGGCCGTGGTTGTCGGAGCTTCAAACCTGTTTCGCTCCCCGACGGGTCGCTCGTTCCTGGCAGTCAGGGACTCGGAACTATCCGCACGTAGCCTGGGTATCAACGTCGAGTGGGTCAAAATCCAGTCCTTCGGCGTCAGCGCCGCGATTACCGGCCTGGCAGGCGTGTTGCTCGCGCACCAGCTGTCCTTCTTGTCTCCCGAGGTGTTCAGCGTGCTCGAGTCGCTGAAACTGATGCTCATGATCGTCGTCGGCGGCCTGGGCAGCATACTTGGGGCAATATTTGGTGCGATTTTGATCTCTGTTTTGCCTATCGCGATCAGTTTTTTAAAAGACGTATTGCCGCCCAACATTGGCCAGCAAGCAGGCCTCGAGCCACTGTTATTTGGCGTAATCATCGTGCTGTTCATCGTTTTCGAGCCGCGGGGTATCTACGGCCGCTGGATGAAAATTCGCTATTTCTTCGAGACGTTCCCGTACTACCGCAAGTCGTCGTTCGTGCGGCAAAAGAGCTACCTCAAAACGGAGCGCCTGCGATGAGCGCGCCGCAAACGTTATCGATAAGCAACCTGTCAATCGAGTTTGGCGGCGTGCATGCGGTTGAGGACGTTTCGTTCGAGGTAAACCCGGGCGAAGTGTTTGCCATTATCGGCCCCAACGGCGCCGGCAAGAGCACGATATTCAACCTCATCAGTCGATTGTATGAGCCAAGCAGTGGCACCATGCGCTACGGCGATCACGATCTGCTGAAGCTGTCGGCGCACCAGGTTGTCGGTACCGGAATTGCGCGCACGTTTCAGAATATCGATTTGTTCGAGCACACGACGGTTTTGCAAAACCTGCTGATCGGCAGGCACAGGCTCATGAGCGCCAACGCGTTAACCAATTTCGCGTTTCTCCCTGGCGTCAGGAAGAGTGAACTTAGCAACCGGCGTAAAGTTGAAGACATCATCGACCTGCTCGAGCTCGCGCAATACCGCGACAAGCGCATCGCGGATCTGCCATACGGTGCTCGCAAAAACGTCGAACTGGCGCGGGCGCTTTGCGCCGAGCCATCACTGCTGCTGCTCGATGAGCCCGCATCCGGCCTCAACAACGAAGAAACCGACGATGTCGGATTCTGGCTCGAAGACATCAAGCACGACCTCGGCGTGACGCTGATTATGGTCGAACACGACATGAGTCTTGTTGGGCAGGTTGCTGATCGTGTGATGGCCATTAACGATGGCAAGCTACTGGCTATCGGCACTCCGGATGAAGTGCGCGAAAACAAGGACGTGCAGCGGGCCTACCTCGGGGTATCGGAATGAGCTTGCCGCTGCTGGAGCTACGCAACGTCGAGACGTTCTATGGCCCGGTCATGGCGATACGTGGCGTCAGTCTGAAAGTGTTCGAAGGGGAGATCGTTACCGTTCTGGGGGCCAATGGGGCCGGCAAGACGACGTTGCTCAAGACGGCGACGGGCGCACTGGACTGCCGCAAGGGGCAGGTACTTCTGGATGGCGATGAAATTCAAAACCGCGACCCGGACTGGGTCGCTAGAAAAGGCATCGCGCATGTGCCGGAAGGTCGCGAGTTATTTCCGTTTCTGACGGTTGCGGAAAACCTGGCCATGGGCGCGTACAACCGCAACGACAAGGATGCTATCGCTGTCGATACCGAGGTCGTCTACGGCTATTTCCCGGTTTTGTACGAATTGCGCGGCAAGATAGCCGCGTACCTGTCTGGAGGCGAGCAGCAAATGCTGGCGATCGGTCGTGGCTACATGTCGAAGCCGCGGCTGCTGTTATTGGACGAGCCGTCGCTTGGGCTGTCACCCGTTCTTGTCGAGGACATTTTTACGATCATCACCCGGCTAAATCGGGAACAGGGTCTGACGATCTTGCTGGTCGAGCAAAATGCCAACCTTGCCTTGCAATCGTCGCAGCGCGGCTATGTCATGGAAGTCGGTGGCATGGTGATGGATGGGGACAGCGATTCATTGCTCGAGAGTGAGGACATCAAGGAGTTTTACCTCGGCAAGAAGGAAGAAGGTATTCGAGGTCGTCGACGCTGGAAGAAGAGGAAGACCTGGCGATGAGTGATATCGAAGTCCAGGGTTGCGACACGCTGCCGAAACTGTTTCTCAAGGTGACGGCCGAACGTGGCGAGCGCGTCGCCATGCGTGAAAAAGACTTCGGTATCTGGCAGAGCTATTCGTGGAACGATTATCGTGAGCATGCGCTTGCCGTCGCCAATGGATTGCTGTCGTTCGGGCTTGAGCGTGGCGACGTCGTGTCAATTCAAAGTGAGGATTGCAAGGAGTGGTTATTCGCGGACTTGGGTGGCCTGCTTGCGGGCGGTGTGGCCAGCGGTGTCTATCCAACGTATAGAACTCGCCATGTCCGGCACACCCTGGGTGATTCGGGTTGCCGCTTCCTGTTCGTCGAAGACGAGGAGCAACTCGACAAGTACCTTGAGATCGAGGAGGAATTGCCCGCGATCAAAAAGGTTTTCGTTTTCGACTGGCAGGGCCTGCGTGGCTTCGACCATGACAAGGTCATGCCGATCGAGTCCCTGTACGAAGCGGGTCGTCAATACGCGCAACAACATCCGGACGTTGTCGACAATATTGTGGCCGCTGGAAAGCCGGGCGACCTTGCGGTACTGATCTATACATCCGGTACGACAGGCATGCCCAAGGGCTCAATGCTGTCGCACCAGTACATCATGTTCCAGTTGCAGCTGGCGCCGAATTCGATTCGCCAGACCGGAAGCGACGAGATTCTGACGTATCTGCCGCTGTGCCATGTCGCTGAGCGCATATTCTCGGGTTGGCTTCCTGTCGCTCATGGCGCAACGATTAACTTCGCCGAGAGCCCCGGAACTGTAATGCAAGACCTTGTGGAGCTGTCACCGACCTATATTTTCGCGGTGCCGCGTGTCTGGGAAAAGTTTTACTCGCGCGTGACGACCGCGATGTCGGAAGCGACTTGGATAGGGCGACAAGCGTATGCGGCCGCGATGGCCGTAGGGATGCGTCGCGCCGACGCACTCATTGCCGGGATACCGGTTTCATTTTTGGACAAGGCGCTGTTCCAGCTGGCGGATCGACTGGTTTTTCGCAACATCAAGAAGGTGCTTGGTCTTGACCGGGTGCATAGCATGGCCTCCGGGGCCGCGCCAATTTCGAAAAAGCTGCTCAAATGGTTCCTGGCGATGGGGCTACCCATCGATGAGGCCTACGGCCAAACTGAAACGGGCATCGTATGCGTCACGCGCAAAGGGGTATTCCGGTTAGGTACCGTCGGGCCGGCGGTGCCTGGGACGGACATCAGGATTTCTGCGGATGGCGAGATTTTGCTGCGCTCGCCTGGACTCTTCGATGGCTATCTCAATCAACCGCAAAAGACGGCCGAGACGCTGGTCGACGGCTGGGTGCATACGGGCGATGTAGGGTCCCTCGATGAGGAAGGCAACCTGAGCATTACCGATCGCATCAAGGACATCATCATTACAGCGGGTGGCATGAACATCACACCATCGGTATTCGAGAATGAGCTCAAATTTTCACCGTACATTTCCGATGCGGTAATCGTTGGTGACAAGCGCAAGTATTTGACCTGCCTCATCATGATCGATCAGGACAACGTCGAGTACTATGCACAGACGCATGCGATTCCGTTCACCGATTTCAAATCGTTGTGCGCGCGGCCGGAAATCATCGAACTGATCGACGCAGTAATCGCGGAGATCAATACAGGCTTCTCATCGGTGGAAACGGTCAAGAAGTTTCGCCTGATTGATGTTCTCCTGACGGCGGAAGATGACGAACTGACCCCGACCATGAAACTGAAGCGTAGTTT
>CAZVLT010000136.1:0-3248 GCA_964628105.1 uncultured Woeseiaceae bacterium
CAACAGGAATATGTACATGGCGAGCCCGTAGCGCCATTGACGATAGTTGGCGATACCGACCGCACCGGCACAACGCTACGCTTTAAGCCTAGCCCCGATACTTTTACCAACATTGTCTTTCACTACGAGATCCTCGCGCAGCGACTGCGAGAGCTGTCATTCCTCAATTCCGGCGTGCGAATTCGCCTGGTTGACGAACGCGATGAGCGCGAGGAAATATTCGAATACGAGGGCGGCATCCGCGCGTTCGTAACACACCTCAATCGCAACAAAGCGCCGATCCACGCGGAAGTGTTTCACTTTTCCACCATGAAAGACGACGTCGGCATTGAGGCGGCGTTGCAGTGGAATGACGGCTACCAGGAAAACATGTTTTGTTATACGAACAATATTCCGCAGCGAGACGGCGGCACCCACCTGGCCGGTTTTCGCAGCGCGTTAACCAGAACGCTAAACACCTACATTGAAAAAGAGCTTGGCAACAGGAAGGATAAATTCACGCCAAGTGGCGACGACTCGCGCGAAGGGCTCACGGCGGTCCTATCCGTCAAGGTGCCGGATCCAAAGTTCTCATCACAGACCAAAGACAAGCTGGTGTCATCTGAAATAAAAGGCATTGTTGAGCAGGTGATGGCAGGAAAGCTGGAAGAATACCTGCTTGAGCATCCTCAGGAAGCCAAGGTGATCGTTTCAAAAATTGTTGACGCCGCCCGGGCACGCGACGCTGCACGCAAAGCTCGCGAGATGACTCGGCGCAAGGGCGCGCTGGACATAGCTGGATTGCCGGGCAAGCTGGCCGATTGTCAGGAGAAAGACCCCGCGCTATCCGAAATCTTCCTGGTCGAGGGCGATTCTGCGGGCGGCTCAGCCAAGCAAGGCCGTGACCGACGCACGCAAGCCATCCTGCCACTCAAGGGCAAGATTCTGAATGTTGAAAAAGCACGCTTTGACAAAATGCTGTCGTCCGCGGAAGTCGGCACGTTGATCACTGCACTTGGCTGCGGCATAGGCCGAGACGATTTCGACCCGGACAAATTGCGTTATCACCGCATCATCATCATGACCGATGCTGATGTGGATGGGTCGCACATTCGCACTCTGTTGCTGACGTTTTTCTATCGCCAAATGCGCGAGCTTATCGAACGCGGCCATGTCTATATCGCGCAGCCGCCACTCTACAAAATCAAGCGCGGCAAACAGGAAGTCTATGTAAAAGACGATGCCGAACTAAACACTTTTCTCTTGAACGCGGCAATGGACAATGCGGCGCTGCATGTCAACAGCGAAGCGCCTCCGCTTTCAGGCATCGCGCTGGAAACGCTTGCCAAGGAACATATCGCGGTAGAGAACATCATCGCGCGCCTGGCGCCGCGTTACGATGAGGCCGTACTGCGGGCGATCAGCATACTGCCGGAAATCGCAGCGAATGACGCCGAAGACCTCGACACGCTGGCGTTATGGGCCGAGCAACTTTCGGCGGCGCTGCCCAAGAGCACGGGGGACCGCGCTGCAACGGGCAGTGCCGGGAGCTACACGGCGATACTTGAGCGTGGTGACGAAGACGGCGAGGGGGTTCGCGTAGCGATTACCAAAGTGCAACACGGTGTTGGCACGACCAGGTACTTGCCAAGAGAATTTTTTGGCACGAACGAATATCGGCATATAATTTCTCTTGCGACCAAGGTCAACGATCTGCTGTCAGACGGCGCGATCGTTCGCCGCGGCGACAAAGAAGCACCAATTGAGTCGTTTGCGGCCGCCGTTGACTGGTTGATGGACGAGGCGCGCCGCGGCCAGACGATACAACGTTACAAGGGTCTCGGCGAAATGAACCCGGAGCAACTCTGGGATACGACGGTTAACCCGGAGACACGTCGGTTGATGCAAGTGAAAATCGACGATGCTGTAAAGGCCGATGAAATCTTCACCACGCTAATGGGCGACCAGGTTGAGCCGCGCAGGGAGTTCATCGAAAAGAACGCGTTGACGGTTGAAAACCTCGACGTCTAGTCGTCACTCGACACCTTGCGCCAGTTTAAGAGCAGCGGCAGCAAGGTCAGGTCGCTGCCGACCGCGCCGGTCAAAGCCAACGCAAAATAAAGAGCGAACTGTCGCGTCGTCGGGAAGTCGCTGAGCTGACAAAGCAGCAGGCCCATGCAGAGCATTATTGTGCTCAGGACGACACTGAATTCAATGCTGCTGCCGGCAAGCTCGTCACCGTGCCGATGTCGATACAAGATGTGAATCGTGTCATCGACAATAACGCCGAGGGCAACCAGGAAAACGAAGGCCGTGACAAGGTTCAGCGGATCGCCAACCAGCCAGACGACCCCGGACACAATCAGCAATGGAACGGCGTTGGCAACCAGCGAGGCGAAGAGCGTGCGCATGGACCGAAACATCAGGAATATCACGCCGAAAATGATCAATAGCGACAAAGTCAATGAGGTTACCAGCGACGACATAGCCTGTTTGTCTATACCCTCGTAGACCAGTCGACTGCTGCTATAAACAATATCGAATGCCGCATTATCATTTTGTAATGTATCGAGCTGGTCAACCAGTGCGGCCGTAACTGCCGGTGTGGAGACAAGCGCCGTGATCAGGAAGCCTCCGCCGGCGGCAGCAACAATCCTCGCGTCGCGGACGCCAGTCGCGTCCAAAAAGCGGTCCCGTATTTTCCCGGCGAAACGCAATGTTTGCAGGGAGGGCGAACGGTCGACCTTGGACGCGACGAGGACGCGGAATGGCGCATAGCCATAGAACCGGTCCTCAAAAACCTGGGCGGCCCTTGTGAAGTCCGCATTATCAGGAAAGAATATTTCCGGATCAGACCTGACCTGCAGATACGGTAACGCAAAAAGGCTCGCCGCGGCCGCGGCAACCATCAGTTTGGCGACAGTTCCTCTGTGCCGCCGCAGGCCACGCGAAAATTGCGAGTACGCGCGGGAAAGATAAACCGGCGAACCACGCACACTGAGGTGCCAGCGCAGCGCCCACGGGGCAACAAGGATAATTAGCGTAAATGAAGCTACCAGGGACGCGGCCGCCAACAACCCCAGGTCCCGAATCGGCGCAATGTTATTCAGACTCAGAGATGCCAGGGCGACAGCAGTCGTCAGGCAGCTGACAAGATAAGGGACGGCGACGCGCCGCAGCGTAGATGCGACCACGACATCGAGGTCCTGGTTCGCAGCGAGGGCCTTGGAAGACTTCGCGAGAAAATGGCAACTGTTAGCCAGCGCTAT
>CAZVLT010000136.1:3348-5215 GCA_964628105.1 uncultured Woeseiaceae bacterium
CAGCGAGGGCCTTGGAAGACTTCGCGAGAAAATGGCAACTGTTAGCCAGCGCTATGATCAGAACGATTGGCAGCGCAAGCAGCGTGACGAGATTGATGTTAATACCCGATATCGACAGAAAACTGAAAACCACAATTGCTGACGCAATGCTGGCGAAGACGGGTAAAACGAGAGACCGCCAGTGACCAAAGGCCAGCAGAAGTGCGCTTAACTTTACGAATACAATGGCGGGGATAAGCAGCCGCAAGTCCTGTCGCAGGCCCGTCGCAACATCCTGCTCGAGCGCGACGGCAGCGATTGTCCCTACGGTCACCAGGCCCGATGAAAACTCAAAGCCCTCGATAACATCGAGGACCCGGGCTTCGTCAGGCTCGGCAATGTCCGCGGCGAGCGCAAAGAGCCTCGCGTCCCTACTAACAAGCGAGCCCGCGCCGTCGCCCGGTTGAATGGCGAGCAGAAAGTCGGCGAGCGAATCATCCAACTCGAGCCGCAGCAGAAATAATTGGTCCGCATATGCGTGTACAGAACGAACATCGGCAGCAGTGGAGACCTCGGCTATTCGAGTCTCGAGCAAGCGCAAGTCGTCGAAAGCGCGAGAGATTATCGTGTTGCCCGGATCGATAATCGCAACCACCGTTTTCGTGTGCTCGCGGGCAACGGCGATGCGATCGGCGGCCGCAACCTGGGGATTGTCAGCACTTATCTGCTCGATCATCGAGCCGGCGAATGTTGGCGGGCGTATCAGCACCGCCAATGCCACCACCAATGCAGCGGCCAGCGCCGCCGCCAGTCGCGAGCGGCGCGCCAGCGCTAAAAGAAAATCATCGAAAAAGCGAATCATCTTGATTCGTTCCTGCTAGCATTATTAGATTATTGAGCACGCTAAAGAATTTTACCGGCCAACACCAACGCGATGAAACTCCGTAAGAATGACAGATAGGCGCCTCCTGATACACGCGTTATTCCTTACGCTTGCGCCGATTGTGGTCGCGTGGCTTGGCATGTCCGTATACACGGCGGGGCTAACCGTGCTGCTGTTGCTCGCCTGGCGCTGGTTGATCGTGCTAAGTGGGTTTGCCGCGCCCGAAAAGTCGCCCGAGCTGGTATTGGAGACCACTTCCGCCAGCCACTTCGTGGAAAAGGTGCGCTGGTCGATGGACCGGCTGGGAATCGAATACACGGAACAGGCAACCGGAGGTACGCTCGGGGCGTTTTTCCGCGGCCGCACCGTGCCGCAACTCAAGGTTCGTACCGGAAGCGTGCGCTCGGTAATCGGCAACTCGCCGGATATCCTGCGCTATTTGTGGGGCCGATTCGGGGTGGATGATCCGGCGGCGGCAGCTTTCCTGGAGCCAAGCACCGAGCGTATCGAGCTGGAACGGCGGCTCGATCGGTACGGCGTTAACCTGCAGGTCTGGATTTACTATAGATTATTGTCGGATCGGGAGATGACGCTGCATGTCTGGGGCGCCGACAACCCACTGGTGCCACTATGGCAGCGACAGCTGCTGCGCCTGCTGTTTCCGCTGCTGGCAACGCTGGTTCGCAGGTCTTTCTCGATTAACGACACAAGTTTTGAACGCGCGGTCGGTCATATCGAGGAGTTACTCGCCGACCTCAACAGCCAGTTGATGGATGGCCGCAAGTCGCTGCTCGGCGGCGACGAGCTTAATTACACGGACCTGACTTTTGCGTCGTTTACAGGGCTATGGTTGATGCCGGCCGGTTATGGCGGCGGTAGAGCGGAAAGTGTTCACATAGCAAGAGACCGGGCGCCCGAGCAGATGCGTACGGATATTGGGGCCTGGGAGGGCGCTTATCCTCGCGTAATTGCCTTTGTCGAAGGCCTGTATAGCGATGAGCGCGG
>CAZVLT010000137.1:0-3473 GCA_964628105.1 uncultured Woeseiaceae bacterium
GGCGAAATTATCAGTCCGCCAACACCGATTTTGTCGATGCCGCTTGTGGCTCTCACCAGTCGCGTGCGCCATCGCAACGGTGCAAAGTTAGCCTGATCCTGCAACGCATGACCGACTTCATGAGCGGCAACCGTAATGGCAGTGAGGGAGTGACCGTCGAACTTGTCCTGCGTTAGACGCACGGCTTTTGCGACAGGGTCGTAGTGATCACCGAGCTCGCTCGCCTCAACAGCCACGGACTCCAGGCCGTGTTTGTCCAATAGGTGCCGGGCGAGTTGTGCGCCAGTGCCGGCGTATCTGTCTGCTGGTTTGCTGTACTTTGCGATAACGCGCTGCACCCAGATGCTGGGCCCGAAAATAATCAGCAAGACTACGACGATGATAATTAGAACGCCCACTGCCCGATGATATCGCGGCATCGCAAAAATTGCCGTATGGTCGCAGTGCGTGCAAAGGAGAATTAGGTGACGCCAGACCAGGTAACGCTTTTTAGCTTACTGTTTTTCGTTTTTGTTTTTCTGATCTGGGGCCGTTGGCGCTACGATCTCGTCGCGTTTGTCGCGTTGCTGGTCGCACTGCTAACCGGCATCGTGCCCAAGGAGCAGGCGTTTTCAGGATTCGGCCATCCGGCGACGGTGATCATCGCGCTGGTCCTCATCATCAGCAGGGGCTTATCCAACTCCGGCGCAATAGAACTCGTTGCCCGCTATCTCGTTGACGCATCACGCAAGCTTGCTACGCACATCACGATCATGTCCGGACTGGCTGCGGCCCTGTCTGCGCTCATGAACAATGTTGCGGCGTTGGCGTTGTTAATGCCCGTCGATATGCAAGCAGCGAAGAAAGCGGGTCGTAGTCCTTCGCTGTCGCTGATGCCGCTGTCGTTCGCGTCAATTCTCGGCGGCATGATTACATTGATCGGTACGCCACCAAACATAGTTATTGCCGAGTTCCGTGGTGCGGAATTGGGCGAGCCGTATCGCATGTTCGATTTCGCACCGGTCGGGCTCGCTTGTGCGGTCGTGGGTGTGGCGTATGTCGCGTTAATTGGCTGGCGCTTGTTGCCGCGCGAGCGGAAGACCGCCGACGCCGGGAAGGAGCTGTTCGACCTCGCCGACTACATCGCCGAAGTTCGCGTACCCGAGGGATCCGCAATCATCGGCAAGCGTGTTCGTGAGCTCGACGAGCTTGCGGCAAAAAGTGATGTCGAGATCGTCGGGCTGAGCCGCAAAGGTCGTCGCATGCCGGGGCTTGCGCGCATTGCCGAAATCAAGGCTGGAGATGTCCTCGTGATCGAGGCGAGTCCTGACAGTCTTGAGGAAGCATTAGGGGCATTGGGCCTTGAGTACGTCGGCAGAGGGAAAGGGCAACTTGGTGATGATGACCTGGTTCTTACCGAAGTGGTCGTCCAGGAAACATCGCGACTTGTAAACCGTTCGTCAATGTCGTTGCAACTTTTGTATCGATATCGCGTGGCACTGGTCGGCGTTTCCCGGCAGGGCAGGCGCTTTCGCGAAAACGTGCGCAATCTCACGCTGCAACCCGGCGATGTTTTGCTGTTGCTGGGCAGCGAAGAACGGCTCGGCGATATCACTGGACGTCTGGGCTTGCTGCCGCTTGCGGATCGCGGCCAGCGCGTTATTCAGCGTGACAAGGCCTGGTGGGCAGTCGGCATCTTTGCGACGGCGATCGTTGTCGCCAGCTTTGGCTGGGTTTACTTGCCCATCGCCCTGGGCTGCGCAGCGGCTCTCTACGTGTTGTTAAACATTGTTCCAATTCGCAACGTCTACACATCAATTGAGTGGCCAGTGATCGTCCTCCTGGGCGCAATGATTCCGATAGGCGGCGCGTTGCAGTCAACTGGCGGAACGGCATTGATCGCGGGCGGCATCGTCGACCTGTCAACCGGCTATTCGCCAGTCGTTGTCTTGACATTGCTGATCATCGTGACGATGACTTTGTCAGACGTCATGAACAATGCGGCAACGGCAGTCATAGCAGCACCAATCGCGCTTGAAATAGCCACGCGTCTGGATGTGAATCCGGATCCGTTCCTGATGGGTGTAGCGGTAGCAGCGTCATGTGCATTTCTTACGCCTATAGGACACAAGAACAACACTCTCATCATGGGACCTGGCGGTTACCGCTTTGGTGACTATTGGCGTATGGGGCTACCGCTGGAGATCCTTATCATTGCTGTTTCCGTGCCTGCGATCATTCGGTTCTGGCCGATGTAGTGCATCGATTTTATGTCAATCGCTTGTCGCAATTTGACTGAAACACGCGTCAGGAACTGACAACCGGGGGCAATAATTATCGCGTTAGCCTCTTATCGCGACAATATAAGTCATTGAATACTAAAGATTCTCACCTCACCGCTGCGAATATTACTGGTTGGCACACGGCTTGCACTTTTATTGGTGCAGCGATTTGTTACACGGAGAGAAACATGTCCAAAGCGACAATTCAGGACTGGACCGAAGTCCAGGTGTTTTTGCAACCCGATCAGCTACGCGACGTGAAATACAGGGTACTTCGCGACGGTAAAAAGCATTTTCTCGAGATGCGAGATGCGGAGAATGACCCTATACACACGCTTGAGTTACCCGATGATAGGAAATTAGACAAGAGCAGCTACGAGGTGCTCCTGCGCTATGTCTTGCTCGACGTGGTCGCCGCATAATGAATTACTCGCAAGAGGTGCAAAAAGCAGCTGCGTCAGGACACAAAATCGCGGCGATCAAATTGCTGCGCGAGGAAACCGGCATGGATCTCAAAGAGGCCAAGCATGCCATCGAAGATCTTCAGCGGTCGCTGGGAATTCAACCATCCGCGGCAACGGGGTCCGGCGGCATTGCGGGGTTACTCGAATTCGCGGCCTTTTTTATCGCCTGCTTTCTGTTATACCGCTATTTCACAGCGTAATCCTCGACCTCCTGCCACACGCGCAACAGGTTTTCGCCGAGAATCTTGCGAATGTCATCTTCGCTGTAGCCCCGCTGCAGCAATCCCTTGATGAGGTTCGGATAGGACGCCACGTCCTTCAAACCGACAGGTAATGAGTCACCGACTCCGTCGAAGTCGGAACCGATGCCCACATGGTCAACGCTGGTCAGCGACACGACATGATCGAAGTGATCAAGTACATCGTCGAGGTTTGCGTAGGGAAGTGGGCCGTGTTCCTCGGCGTAAATACCCGGGTAGATGCGGTAAAGCTCGGATTCCGTGAGCTCAGGATGGGCTGCCAAATACAATTTGCTTGCCTCTGAGAGAGCCGTGCCGTACTTCTCACCCAACTGCGTAATGAATGTCGATCCAAAATTGATCTGCACGACACCACCTTTTTCCGCCAACGCAACAATCATTTCATCATTTATATTGCGTTCGAATCCAGGTGTGAAATGTCGCGCCGACGAGTGCGATGCGATCACCGGTACTGCACTCAACTCGATGACTTGCCAGAACGCGTCGTC
>CAZVLT010000137.1:3573-5198 GCA_964628105.1 uncultured Woeseiaceae bacterium
CATAAATGGCGCATTCAGTCCGCCGCTGACGGCCCGCGGATAGTCAAAGTCTCCGCTGCCCGTTGCCTGTGAGATATCTGCAGGCTCTTCACCCAGCCGGTACGGCGCATCGATGTGCGTATCGACGATGATGCTGGAGTGCGCGATGCGCGATGCTTTTGTTGCATCGTCGACAGAAGTTGTCGCCGAAGATTGATTGTCGGGCGAGTTGCACGAGGCCAGTAGTATCACCGCAGTCGCCGCGACCAGGATTTTAGTTGTCATTCGCGGATATTTCGCTGGTTCAATGGGTCGAAGATTGTAACAATGTGCGACAGTGGATCGTACAGGAGTAATACGATGAGTGACGAAAATCCTCCGGCAGATCAAGTTATTGCGGACGACAACCGTAGCGGCAATCCAATTGAGGAAAACCTCAAGTCCGGCGCGACCTGGCTGCGCCTGGCATTCATGCTGATCAGCGTTATGCTCCTTAGCGTGACCAGCGTCGTCGGATCATTAATCGTAATCCTGGGTTTCTTCTGGCTCCTGTTTACGGGCGAGATCAATCGTCAGATGCAGCAGGTGGGGCAGAGTATTGCAGCGTATATCTATGAGCTTATTCGCTATCTGACATTCAATACGGAAGAAAAGCCGTTCCCCATGGGCGGCAAGTGGCCATCAGGCGATTCAGAGTAGCCGGAAGCTGATCTCAGATTGATAATTCGCGCTGGCCGGGTTGCCAGTGCGTCAAGTTGATGTGCGCGCCGCCAATGCCAAGTCCGCGCACCCAACGGGCTGCCGCGTCCAATGTCACCCACGTACGAACTTTTCCGTTGCGGGTTTCCGCCGTGACCGGACCGTTCGGCGTCTTTGCCTCAATATGGAAGCGTGCGCCACTGGCAATGATGTTTATGTTTTTAATCGCGCCAGCAGCAACCATGGCTTTCAACATGCGTTCATCCATCTTCAGTCCCCGGAAATAGCTCAGATTGTTCTGGAACGGCAATGCCGGTCTGGTCACAGTGGCGGCGAATTAACATTTCGACCATATTCGCCACACTTCGGTGCTCGCGGGCAGCTGCCTCGCGGACAGCGTCTTTTACCCCGGGCGCAATGCGCAGGTTGAGTGTAGAGACTTTGGTCCTTGCCATGCGGCACATTGTATAGTGAACGTGAGCAAAATGTAACGCATTTCGCACTACGGTTGGATCGGATCAGACTATTTCAGCCTTTGCCAGCAGTGCGCTCCAGTCACCACTGCTTTTGGCTTCCTCGACGTTCTGCCGCATTTCTTCGATCCTGTCGTTCATCTGCTGCCGCAGGGCATCGAATCGTGGATCGCTTCTGAGTGGTTCGATTATCGGATCTTCATCGAATTCCCATCCGTCGAAGGACTGCGTACTAACGAACCCTTCGTCGATCGCCTCGGCCAACGCTTCGATCGCGGCATTCGGCCGCCCTTGCAGCGTCAGAATGTGCACATCCTTGATGCCGTGCCCGGCCATGCCAAGCCGCGGCAGTGTACGTACGATGGGCTCCGCCTGCTCGAGTAACAGCGTCGCCTGTCGCGGATGATTTCGCTTCTGTTCGATGAACGCAAGCAGGACTGCAGCGCTTGCATTGTTGCGGTCCACCGTTGTATC
>CAZVLT010000138.1:0-5153 GCA_964628105.1 uncultured Woeseiaceae bacterium
AGCGCTGAGTACACTTGCAAATACCGTGGTGGGGGCGGAATATCGGACGCATCCCACGAACGAATCAAGAAAAGGTATTGCTATGTCTGAAATCTTGAACGGCAAGCCGCCTGTCTCATTCTGGATTGTTGGCGGCGTATTCCTGACGTGGAACCTGATCGGGCTGATGTTCTACTACATGCAGGTAACAATGACGCCCGAAGTCATGGCGGCGAACCTGAGTGACACACAGATTGCGTTCATGAATAAAACGCCGCTGTGGGCAACGTCCGCCTATGCCATCGCCGTAAACGCCGGCGTGATCGGCGCCTTGCTGTTATTGCTGCGAAAGAAGTGGGCGCTGAATTTGTTTGTGTTGTCCTTCGCCGGTGTATTGGTGCAGGACTTTGATGCGTTCGTACTCAGTGGCGCAATCGAAGTTTGGGGCACCAGCGCCGTGTATCTACCAACCGTTGTGATTATTATTTGCGTCGCCGAAATCTGGTATTCGCGATCAGTTGCCAATCGTTATTATCGTTAACGCCGACAAGCCCTGCGGAGTATTGTGCGAGACGCCGCCCAGGTAGATCGTATTCGATAGTAGCCCGGTCCAGTCGACGGTTACATCCGCTGTCGTGCCGGCATTGACAAACGCAGGGCCGGCCGCCGTCATGTTGCCTTTGTCGTCGAGGTTACCAATCGACCACGCCAGCAGGTCGTAGACTGCGCCCGGACCGCCACTGACCTCGTCAGTCTCAAAGCCGTGAATATAGACGCCGTAGACTCCCGGAGCGGGCCGGTACAGGTTGAACTGCTCCTGTGACGTTGGCTCGCCGCTCTCCCCAATCCGGGTACAGATACTGCCGTCCAGACCGCAGTAATAGACGTACATGTCGAGGTCGTCATCGCCATCAGTCAGTGCGTCGAACAGCGAGAACCGCAAAAACAGCTGGTCGGCTGGAACCAGAATGGCGTGCTCCGTCACGCCATTGCCGATCCGCCGCGAAAACGTCTTGGTCGGGTCGTTGTCCACCGATCGTCGCTGAATGAGCGGCAAATTGAGACCGTGTACACGCGGCACATAACTGCCCGTATAACCAAACTCGACCGGAAACGCCTGTGTGCCGCTGCCGCCGAAGGAAGTGATTTCCGCCGGGGCTGAAATCGAGGTCGGCTTGACGGCAATTGTGCTGTAGACGTCGTGCGACTCGCTGGACCAGGTTAGCGATCCAAAGCGCCACAGGTCCATCGGCCCGGACTCGTAGGTGAGAGTGACGTCGAATGTGGCCGACGCACCCGGGGCAACACTGATGCTTGATGGATCTACGTTAACTCGAATTCCAGGTGGAGCAGAAACAGTGACGGTATAGGAGTCGGCTTCGTCGTCGACGTTTGTTACACGCCGGCTCACCACTTGCTGATTTGCAAGGCGCGATATCGAGATCGAGGGTTGATTCATGTCTCTCGCATGAAACGATACGCCGGCGGCGCTCAGTGCATCGCACCGCGTGGTTGTAATGGCAGGCGAGGCGACGCCGCAAGCGAAAGCATCGTATTCGTCGATGCTGACGTCGTAAATAAGACCTGGATCGAACGCGTCGTTTGGCACGATATGGCCGGCGCCAAAATCGAACGGATTCGCCGCCGTGATGCTTTCCGCTATCTGCATATCCTGGCGAGCGGTAGTCATTAACGCAGACTTGACGGCTGCGGGCGTCCACGTCGGATGCTCCTCAAGCAGTAATGCGGCGACGCCCGCAACATGCGGCGTCGACATCGACGTTCCACTGAGAAACGCGAAGTTTTCACCGGGCGCTGCGTTAGCAGCGTCTGGCGTAAATCCTGCGAGGATGTTGATACCTGGCGCGGTGACGTCAGGCTTTAGGATGTCCGCAACCGGGCCGGGACCGCGAGCCGAAAATGTCGCCATGAGGTTGCCGGAGTCCGGAGTCGTGAGCAAGAAGCTTTTTTCCAGGACAACAATTACCTCATTGCCTGCATCCAGTTCAGCGAGAATCAGGTTGCCGTCAGCCTGGCCGATCATCAGCGCCGGGATATCGACGAGTCCGCTTTCCCCGTGCATCACGATCGGATCGCCTGCGAGGTTATAGACCAGTACGGCTACTGCACCTGCGTCCTCGGCATTCCTGACCATATCTGTAAACAGACAACCGGAGCGTTGCAACAGAGCAATATTTCCCAGGACTTCGTCACCGTTTAGTAGCGGCTGGCAGCCATCAGATGAGACACCTGCTTCGCCGCCGGGCAAGGTATCGTCACCGTCATCGGCCAGAACGAGTTGTCCCTCGATTGGGTCCCGGTCCTGCAGCGGCGGAGAAAACAGCGCCTCTTTGCTGGCGTACTTGCCAGCTATGGAAGGTGGCGAAGAAACCTGCATGGCTTCTACAGAAGACTCACCGTCGCGGCTCGACGCTGCAGCGGTGATAACCCAGGGACCACCCGCGGGTGAGCCGATCGTGCCGAGATTTGGGCCCTCGTTACCGGCCGCCACGACGGATAAAATGCCCGCCTTGGCCGCAGCCAACAAAGCGATATCATCCGGTGCGGTAATCTTTTGCAGTGAGCTGCCGACCGAGTAGTTAATAATGTCGACGCCATCGGCGATCGCCATGTCGATGGCATTGGCGAGATCTGACGTATTGCAGCTCGCACGTGAGTCACCAGGCCGCAGCCAGCAGGCCTTGTATACAGCGACTCTCGCTCCTGGCGCCATACCCTCAATATCGCCAATCGTCGTACCGAAGATGGCTGCGCTGGTTCTGTTCCCGGCGGCGGTTGTCGCTGTATGAGTGCCGTGACCGTCGGCGTCGCGTGGCGAGCGAAACTCGCCGTCGTCAATCGGACCGGAATCGGCGGCGCCATCGACGAACCATCGCGCGCCGATCAGCTTGTTGTTGCAGTCTGACTCCGTGAACTGTTCACCGATTTCGCATTCGCCATTCCAGCCTTCGGGCTCTTCGAATGCTAAAACGCCCGGCAACTTCGTGAAGCGGCGACACAGCCAGCGGCCGAGTAGCGAGGTTTCGGCCCAACTACTGTGGCACAAGCGCGGTTTGTCCGCCTCGCGCGTATCGAGGAGCGCGGGGTGTCCGGGTGCGATGCCGCTGTCAATGATGCCAATGATGAGTCCGTCGCCATCGAGTTCACGTTGGCTACGCAAACCCGACTCGCTGTCGAATAGTCCGAGAAACGTCGTGCTGTAGCGAGTCGCCAGTGGTCGAATCTCATCCTCCCAGACGTTGAGTACCTCCGGAAGATTCTTGAGCTTCTGTGCCTGGGCAATACTCATGCGCGCGGCGAAGCCGTTGAGTCCGTACAGGTAGTTATAGATCTTACGGGCGTCGGGCCCGGCCCTGGCAAGTACGCGATCCTGTTCGATCGTAATCCTGGCTGTGTACGCTTGCACTGCGGCGGTGTTTTTTTCGAAACGTGATTGTTGTTTCAGGGATGCATGGTGCTCGGCGGCGGATGGCGAGCGCAACTGGACGATGAACACCTTGGAGGTCGCCGGATCCTCTGCACCGGACAGGTGTATATTCCCGGCGCTGCGCAGCGAAGATTCATTCTGGGCCAACGAGCTGAATGATGTCAGAAGCAGGCCGCAGAGCAGTAGGTGGCGATAGTCGGTCACGGAGATACTGATCAGATTTCGACGCATTCAGTATACCGCGACACGGCACGAGCAGCCGATAGCGGCTGTCTAGTCGTTCCGATAATTGCTCGCCGCAACCGCGGTCTGGCCCGCTGGCTTGCCTTCGTTATTGTCGCTGAGGTGTTCAAGAAAATCGAACGGTGCACCGTCATCGCCGAATACGAATATGCGGCAGAGTCCCCATTCCGGTGCGAGCGCCCACAACTTGCCTTCCTCGACATCGCCGCTAAGGCGCTGACTCTCACAGCGTGCTTCAAAGCGCTCGACGTTGCCATTGAGATTGGCGAAAGAGAAGGTCCGGCGCGTTGGAGCGTGATGCCAGAGAGGTTGGCCGTCGTCGCAGTCGCATGGATTTGTAATGGTCGCGTTCGCCCTTACGATATCACTGTGTATCAAGTCGTTCTCGATTTGTTCGGCGCGCTCAGCGAGGCTGGCAACTGTCTTCTCACTGCCCGCGACGTTTTTCAACAGGGCCAGTGTCTGCATGGCTGCAGCATACTGACCGAAGTTTGCTTCCAGCATAAATATTTTTCGGAGTAATTCACGCCGGTCTTTTCGCGGCAACGACTTACTATTACTGACGCCGAGTGCGCGGCGATACATTTCCAGTTTGCCGGCGTGATTGCCCTCGACACCTTCAACGCGGCCGAGCATCAGCCACAGCATCGTCGACTCATAGAGGTTCCAGCCGCCCAGGTCGTAGGTGCTATCTGCCATCTTCCGCGCGTGCTCGTTTTTTTCGTTGTACAAGTGCGTCATGATTCGCCTGTATCGCCTGATGAAATCACGTGTTGCGGCGTTTCGGCCACGGCGAATTTCGGAACGAATGTTGATCACAACGTAGGGTAGTTCGGCGCTTGACGTCGTTGCTTCAAAGCGCCAGGTTGATACAGCTTCGCGTGCCTCCCGTTCAAAACCGGCACCACCACTGGAATCAATGATGATGGGATCGATCGCCCTGCCATCTGCGGTCACAACAAAACTCATTTTGACCCAGCCCTCCTGGCCCCTGCGGACGCTGCCCCCCGGGTATCCGGGTTGAGGCTGTTCGATCACTACCGCAGCGCCGCTATTCTTCATGTCGACTTCATACTTCTGAGCATTTGCGACGAGCGGCAACAGGATCGCTGCGGTCAAGGCGAGTGCTACTGCGAACCGGCTCCGCAATTGTTTACTGCGAATTATGGAAATCAAGCTGGAATCCCTTGTTTGTTTTTTTGGCTGAACGTTCTGCCAGTACTTTTTATGATGCTCTCAAGTGGCCAAAAGTTGCGTCGGTTCTGTCATTTGGGCTCACCAAGCCAGTCGCGTGGCCGCAGGTAATCGCGGTACAGCTCTTCCTCCGCTGAGCCAGGTTCTGGTTGCCAGTTGTACTCCCAGCGTACCTGGGGTGGCAGAGACATCAGAATCGACTCAGTTCTACCGCCGGACTGCAACCCGAACAACGTGCCACGATCGTAAATAAGATTGAACTCAACGTAACGCCCGCGCCTGTAAAGTT